>CAUCNB010000061.1:0-10340 GCA_958444075.1 uncultured Collinsella sp.
GCATGGCCTACACCTTCTTCTTGGCTCAGGGCCTGACCGTCGGTCAGTCCCTCACGGAAGAGGACTGGGTCGAGCGCGCCGGCGAGATGCTCAAGAAGGCCGAGGAGAAGGGCGTCAAGATCCTGCTCCCCATCGACAACCGCGTTGCCGATCACTTTGGCGAGGACGCTGTCCCCGAGGTTGTCGCTTCCGACGCTATCCCCGACGATCGTGAGGGCATGGACATCGGCCCCAAGACCGAGGAGCTCTACGCCGAGGCCGTCAAGGGCGCCAAGACCGTGTTCTGGAACGGCCCCATGGGCGTCTTCGAGTTCGACAACTTCGCTCACGGCACCCAGGCTATCGCCGAGGCCGTCGCCGAGGCCGACTGCACCTCGATCATCGGCGGTGGTGACTCTGTCGCGGCTGTCAACAAGTTCAACCTGGCCGACAAGATGAGCTGGATCTCCACCGGTGGTGGCGCTTCCATGGAGCTCGTCGAGGGTAAGGCCCTGCCCGGAGTGGAGGCGCTTCTCGATGCCTAATCGCACCCTTCTTATCGCTGGTAACTGGAAGATGAACAACGACGTCGCCGAGGCCGCCAAGCTCGCCGACGAGCTGGCTCAGGCTCTGCCCGAGGTTCCGGCTGGCGTCGAGGTGCTCGTCTGCCCTCCGACCATTGACATCACCACGGTTCATGACCGCATTCAGGCTGCCCCCATCGCCCTCGGTGCACAGAACGTGTACTGGGAGGCCAAGGGTGCCTTCACCGGTGAGTCCTCTTGCGACATGCTCAAGTCCGCTGGCTGCACCTACTGCATCATCGGTCACTCCGAGCGTCGCGACTACTTCCACGAGACCGACGAGGACCAGAACAAGAAGGCCAAGGCCCTCGTTGCCGCCGGTCTTGTTCCCGTCTTCTGCTGCGGCGAGTCCCTCGAGGTCCGCGAGGCTGGCACCTATGTCGAGCACGTCGTGAACCAGGTCAAAGCTGGCCTTGCTGGTCTTGAGATCACCTGCCCCAAGCAGGTCGTCGTCGCCTACGAGCCCATCTGGGCCATCGGCACCGGCAAGACCGCTACCGCCGAGGACGCTCAGGAGGTCTGCGGCGCTATCCGTGAGACCCTCAAGGAGATGTTTGGCGAGGAGCTCGCCGACGGTATCCGCGTCCTGTACGGTGGTTCCGCTAAGCCCGGCAACATTGCCGAGCTCGTCGCCAAGCCCGACGTTGACGGCGCCCTCGTGGGCGGCGCTTCGCTCAAGGCTGCCGACTTCGCCTCTATGGTCGTCAAGGCAGGCGAGTAGGACATATGGCACAGCGTCATCTTCCTGCACTCCTGATCATCATGGATGGCTGCGGCCTTGCTCCGGCTGATGGCGAGAACGCCGTCGCCGCTGCCAAGACGCCCTTCCTTGATAGCCTGTACGAGAAGTATCCTCACACCACGCTCGGTGCTTCGGGCGAGGACGTGGGCCTTCCCGACGGCCAGATGGGCAACTCCGAGGTGGGTCACCTCAACATCGGTGCCGGCCGCATCGTGTTCCAGGAGCTTTCGCGCATCAACAACGCCATCAAGGACGGCTCCATCGCCAAGAACGAGGTCTTCGTCAAGGCTATGGACGACGTCAAGGCTGACGGCAAGACTCTCCACCTTATGGGCCTTATGAGCCCTGGCGGTGTTCATTCTCACATGAACCACGTCGAGGCTCTGGTCAAGATGGCTGCCCAGCATGGCGTCAAGACCGTTCGCGTCCACGCCTTCATGGATGGCCGCGACGTCGACCCGCAGTCCGGTGCCGGCTACATGAGCGAGTTCTGCGCTTTTCTGGCTAAGATCTCCGAGGAGACCGGTTGCGACGCTCGCGTTGCCACCGTTTCGGGCCGCTATTGGGCCATGGACCGCGACAACCGCTGGGAGCGCATCCAGCGTGCCTACGACGTCATGGTCAACGCGTCCGATGCCGATACCGACCCCGTTGCCGGTATCAAGGCCTACTACGAGAAGGATCCGCGCGGCGACGAGTTCGTCGAGCCCTTTGCTGCCCACAACGAGGGCATTCACGAGGGCGACGCGGCCATCTTCTTCAACTTCCGTCCCGACCGCGCTCGTCAGATGACTCGCGTGTTCACGGACAAGGAGTTCGACGGCTTTGAGCGCGAGCAGATTAAGCTTTCGCACTTTGTGACGATGACCGAGTACGATCCGACGTTTGACGTCGAGGTCGCCTTCCCCAAGACGTTCCCCGAGAACGTTCTGGCCGACGTTATCGCCGCCAATGGCCTGAAGCAGCTGCACACCGCCGAGACCGAGAAGTACGCCCATGTGACGTTCTTCCTCAACGGCGGCATCGAGGAGCCCAAGGAGGGCGAGGAGCGCGTGCTCGTCGCTTCCCCCAAGGTTGCTACCTACGATCTGCAGCCCGAGATGAGCGCTCCCGAGGTTACCGAGAAGCTCGTCGCCGCTATTAACGAGGATCGCGCTGATTTCTACATCGTGAACTTCGCGAACTGCGACATGGTTGGCCACACCGGTGTCTTCGACGCCGCCGTTAAGGCCGTCGAGGCTGTTGACGATGCTCTGTCCAAGGTTGTCCCGGCGATTCTCGCCAAGGGCGGCTTTGCGCTGATTACCGCCGACCATGGCAACGCCGATCACATGTTTGACGTTGCTTCCGACGGTTCCAAGCATCCGTTTACGGCTCACACCACCAACCGCGTGCCGTTCATCATCGTTGATGATAAGGCCAAGCTCACCGGTATCGAGGACGGCCGTCTTTCCGATATCGCTCCGACCATGCTCACCATGGCTGGTATTGAGCCTTCCGCCGAGATGACGGGTCGCGTGCTCGCCACCGAGGCCTAATAGAAAACAAATACCGTTTTCTAGTAAGGGGGTTGTCCACAACCGGACGACCCCCTTTTTGGTATTTCTGCCATTTCTACCCCGTCCCTAAATGGCAGGTGGGGGAGTGTTGAAGGTTGTGGTACAGTACTGGAGTTTGAATTGTTCTATTAAGGAGCTTATCTATGGGTCCGTTCCAGATTCTTCTGTTTGTCGTTTGGGCTGTTTCTGCCGTGGCGCTGACGATTCTCGTTCTGATGCATTCCGGTAAGGGCACCGGCGTTTCGGATATGATCGCTAGCTCGCTGTATAACTCCAGCTCTGCCACGGGCGTCATGGAGCAGAACCTCGATCGCCTGACGGTAATTATGGCCGTCGTTTTTGCTGTGTGTGTCGTTCTGTGCATGTTCTTCTTC
Organism: uncultured Collinsella sp.; assembly: GCA_958444075.1. Lineage (GTDB taxonomy): Bacteria > Actinomycetota > Coriobacteriia > Coriobacteriales > Coriobacteriaceae > Collinsella. The sequence goes on from CAUCNB010000061.1 coordinate 3,239, forward strand.
CCGCAGGGCATCGTCGGCTACTAAGCATCGGCGTATATACGTTTGTAAAGGGTCCCGCATGTGCGGGGCCCTTTTTGTTTACAGACTTGTAATAGAGTCAAAATATCCCCACATACTTCGCCTAACTAAAGAAATTCTCGACCGTTAACCGGAATTAGCGCCATATTGTGCATAAAATGCGCTACTGTATTGCGAAACGTTGGTCCGCACTGCATAACCAGCCATAACGGCGGACCGCGTTTGAATGGTTCGATCGGGCTGTCTTGACGTTGCCCGGCCGAATTCACTTTGTCCTATCTCATAAGGAGGATGGCATGGCTGATTCTATGTTCCACCAGCCCGTTATGGGTCGTCGCGCCTTTGTTGGCGGCACCCTCGCTGCGAGCTCCATGGCTTTTCTTGCCGCATGCGGCAAGAAGGGCGGCGACGCTTCCGGTTCTGAGTCCGGTTCGACGCTGAACTTCTACATCAACAACCCGGTCTGCATCGACCCCTACAACGTCCAGGAGGATCAGGGCACTCAGGTCGAGTACCAGCTCTTCGACGCTCTGACGGAGTACGATAACGAGAAGGGCGAGATCGTTCCGCTGGCTTGCGAGTCCTTTGAGGCTAACGACGACGCCACCGAGTTCACCTTCAAGATCAAGAAGGCCAAGTTCCACAACGGTGACGACGTTACCTCCAAGTCCTTCAAGCTCGGCTGGGAGCGCCTGGTCAACACTAAGTCGGCCATCGCTACCGAGTATGGTCCTTCCGAGGTCTCCTACCACCTTTCCATGGTCGAGGGCTATGACGATCTGCTTGCCGGTAATGCTACCGAGCTGTCCGGCGTTACCTGCCCGGATGACGAGACCCTCGTCGTCAAGCTGACTTCCGCCTACGCCGACTTCCCCTTCGTCGCCTCTCACCCGGCTCTGTCCCCGGTTCCCGAGTGCGCCGAGACCGATGTCAAGAGCTTCTATCTTGCCCCGGTCGGCAACGGCCCGTTCATGATGGACGGTAAGTGGGAGGATGGTCAGGAGATCAACCTCAAGAAGTTCGACGATTATTATGGCGACAAGGCCAAGATCGACGCCATCCACTTCCAGGTCATCAAGGACGTGGAGACCGCTTACAAGGAGTTCCAGGCCGGTAACCTTGATGTCTGCGACGTTCCCGTTGCTCAGATCGACGCCGCCAAGAAGGACCGCGGCGAGTCCAAGGATGGCTACACCATGAGTGATGGTGCGCGCATGCTGCTCGGTTCCGAGCCTTCCACGTACTATCTGACGTGCAACACCACGGCCGAGCCGTTCAACAACGCTGACCTGCGTAGGGGCATCTCCCTGGCTATCAACCGTGAGGCCATCTGCAAGACCATCTTCAAGGGCACCCGTACCCCCGCTGACGGCATCGTTCCTCCGGGAATCGCCGGCTACAAGGAGGGCGCATGGGAGTTCTGCGCCTACGACGTCGACAAGGCTAACGAGTACCTCGACAAGGTCGCTCCCGCTGGCGCTAACGGCGATCGTGGCATCAATGTGACCCTGTCCTACAACCAGGACGGCGGCCACAAGGAGATCATGGAGTCCATCATCGGCGACCTCGCCAAGGTGGGCGTCACCGCCGTCTCCGATACCCCTGAGTGGTCTGCCCTGCTCGAGCAGTATCAGAACTTCAACTATCAGTTCGGCCGTCTGGGCTGGATCGCCGATTACCCGATCATGGACAACTTCCTGTATCCGCTGTTCCACTCCGACTCCCTGGGTGGCGACAACCGCTCCGGTTACAGCAACCCCGACTTTGACGCCAAGGTTGACGAGGCCCGTGCCACGGTTGACGACGACGAGCGTATCGCCAAGATGCAGGAGGCCGACGCCATGGTCGCCGCCGACTGCCCGGTCATCCCGGTGATGTTCTACACGCACACCATCGCTGGCTCCGACCGCGTCAAGTACCTCTACGTTGATCCGCAGAAGCACGCCGATCTGGGTACCGCTGAGCTCGCCTAAGAGTTTTGCAGCTTCCGTGAGGGTCAAGTATTTACGTAGACCTCATGGGAAACATACAGTTCCCCCTAACCTGGGGTAAACTGGCTGATGGTAATTTTGGGATGCCGGTCTGGCGATCGGCATCCCATTTAGGTTAATCCCTAGATAGGGGAGTGGTATGGGTAAGTACATCGTTAAACGTGTGCTTCAGTTCATCCCGGTGTTTTTGGGCGTCACGCTGATTCTGTTCGCCCTCCAGAATATCGTGCCGGGAGATCCGATCAAGTTGATCGGTGGAGACAAGGCTCTGTCCCCCGAGGTAGAGCTTCAGCTTCGCGTACGCTATCACCTGGTCCAGACGGACGAGGACGGTAACGCGATCCTTGACGAGAACGGCGATCCCGTTCAGACGTCGCTTGTAGACCGTTATCTGTATTACATGAACGGTCTGCTTCATGGCGATCTGGGTAATTCGTACCAGCGCAAGCTGCCGGTTACGGAAATCTTTGCCCAGAAGTATCCGTATACGGTCAAACTCGCCGCGTGCGCCATCGTGCTCGAGGCGATCATGGGTATCGGTGCGGGTATCATTTCGGCGGTAAAGCGTTATTCCTTCTGGGATATTTTGGTAACGCTCACCACGTCGATCCTCGTTGCCGTTCCCGCCTTCTGGCTCGGCATGCTGCTGCAGCTGTTCTTCGGCGTCATCCTTAAGGATCTCACCGGCGGCGCATTCTCCATGCCGATTTCGGGTGCCGGCGGTTCCAGCTCTCAGTATCAGGATTGGATGCACTATGTGCTTCCGACCATTACGCTGGCTTCGGTTTCGACCGCTTATGCTGCCCGCATTATGCGTTCACAGCTGCTTGACGTCATGAACCAAGATTACATCCGTACGGCAAAGGCCAAGGGTCTCTCCAATCGCGCGATCATCATCAAGCATGCGCTTAAGAATGCACTCATCCCCGTCGTTACCTATATTGGTGTCGACTTTGGCGGCATGCTTTCGGGTGCCATCCTGACCGAAACGGTCTTTAACTGGCCCGGTATCGGCTATGAGGTCTATCGCGCCATTAGCATGCGTGACTGGCCCATCGTTATGGGCGGCGTTACGCTCATCGTCGTCGTCGTCATGGTGATCAACCTGCTCGTCGACATTAGCTATGCATTCCTCGACCCGCGCATCCGCCTTGGCGGTCCGTCGGATAAGGCCTAAGGGAGGTACGTCTCATGCAGGAAACTGATTCTCAGTCTCAGGAGCAGGCTACCGCCACCAAGGCCGCATCTGCTCCCGCCAAGTCCCGCACGCTGTGGGGCGACGCTTTTAAGCGTCTTCGCAAGAACAAGCTCGCCGTTATCGGTGTCTGCTGGATCATCGTCGTCGTTTTGGTTGCCCTGACCGCAGATCTGTGGGCTAAGCCCTGGCTCGGTTCGCCGACGGCTTCCGACTCGACCACCATGGCCGAGACGTCGCTGCTGGCTCCGTGTGCCGAGCACCCGTTTGGCACCGACGCCCTTGGCCGCGACATTCTCGTTCGTGTTATCTACGGTGCACGTGTTTCGCTTTCCGTCGGTATTATGGCCACCGCCATCTCCACGGTGATCGGTCTGGTCATGGGCGCCCTTGCCGGTTTCTATGGCGGCATCTGGGATACGATTATCATGCGCTGCGCGGACATCTTCCTGGCGTTCCCGTACGTGCTGTTCGTCGTCGCCATGATCGCCGTTATCGGCCGTGGCCTTCAGAACGTCTTTATCGCCATCGGTATTCTCGGCTGGCCTTCGATTGCGCGCGTCTTTAGATCCGCGATCCTCACGGTCAAAGAGAACGACTATGTTGACGCCGCCCGCGCCATGGGTGCATCCGATGCCCGTATCGTTATGCGCCATATCTTCCCGAACTCCGTTGCTTCCATCGTGGTCTACGCGACCATGAACATCGGCGGCGCTATTCTGACCGAGTCCGCTCTGTCCTTCCTCGGCATGGGCGTTATTCCGCCTACGCCTTCGTGGGGCTCCATGATTCAGGACGGTCAGCAGTATCTTCTGACTGCTCCCTGGATGATGATCATGCCCGGTCTGGCAATTCTCTCGACGGTGCTCGCCTTCACCCTGCTGGGTGACGGTTTGCGCGACGCCCTCGACGTCAAGATGAAGGACGCATAAGGATGAAGAAGAACAAGAACTATGTGGACCTGAAGGACCAGCCGGTTCCCGAGGGCCAGCATCTGCTCGAGGTCGATGACCTTAAGATGTATTTCCACACCGAAGATGGCGTTGTTCGCGCTGTCGACGGTGTCTCCTACACGCTCGATCGCGGCGAGACCCTCGGTGTCGTCGGTGAGTCCGGCTCCGGTAAGTCTGTGACCGCCATGACCATCATGGGTCTTATCTCGATGCCTCCGGGAAAGATTGAGGGCGGCGACGTTCGCTATCGCGGCCGTTCTATCCTCGAGATGACCGAGGAAGAGATGCAGCACATTCGCGGTAACGACATCGCGATGATCTTCCAGGATCCTATGACCTCCTTGAACCCGGTCTATAAGATCGGCAAGCAGGTGGGCGAGGGCCTTCGTCTGCACCGCGGCTACTCCAAGCAGGAGGCGCTCAAGCGCGCTACCGAGCTTTTGGACCTCGTGGGTATCCCCGAGCCCGAGAAGCGCGTCAATGAGTATCCGCACCAGTTCTCCGGCGGTATGCGTCAGCGTGTCATGATCGCTATGGCTCTTGCCTGCGATCCCGATATCCTGATTGCCGACGAGCCCACGACGGCTCTGGATGTTACCATTCAGGCTCAGATTATCGAGCTCATGCAGGAGATGCAGGAGAAGAACGGCAACGCCATTATTATGATTACCCATGACCTGGGCGTCGTCGCCGATATGGCCGATAAGATTATGGTTATGTACGCCGGCCGTCCCGTCGAGTTCGGTACTGCTGAGGAAATCTTCTACGAGAGCCGCCATCCCTACACCTGGGGTCTTATTCGCTCCATCCCGGAGCAGGCCATCGATGAGAAGAAGCCGCTGACGCCGATTCACGGCAACCCGCCTTCGCTCATGAACCTGCCCGAGGGCTGCGTCTTCTCTCCTCGCTGCCCCTATGCGACCGACAAGTGCCGCAAGCAGCGCCCCGAGCGCGTTGTCACCGAGTCCGGCCACTATTCTGCGTGCCATTATTCCGGTGACCCCGAGTTCCTCAAGAACGCCCCTGAGACGTCCCGCACGCGCAAGGATTCCAAGAAGGGAGGCGAGGCGTAAATGGCAGACAATAACGAGCGCACTCCGCTGCTGAAGGTCGAGCATCTTTCTAAGGAGTTCCCCGCAGAGTCCGGCATGTTCGCCAAGCGTTTTTCCAAGCGCGTCGTCTCTGCTGTGAATGACATTTCGTTCGAGATTTATCCGGGCGAGACCTTTGGCCTGGTCGGCGAGTCTGGTTGCGGTAAGTCCACCACGGGCCGCACCATCATGCGCCTGACCAAGCCGACGGCAGGTAAGGTGTTCTTCCAGGGCAAAGACGTTGCCGAGATGAGCAAGCATGAGATCAAGGACATGCGTCGTGAGATGCAGTTCATCTTCCAGGACCCCTATGCTTCGCTCAATCCTCGTATGACCATCGGCGAGATCGTCTCCGAGCCCATGACTATTCATGGCGTGGGCACCAAGGAGGAGCGCATTGAGCGTGTCCGTGAGCTGCTGGACGTCGTCGGCCTCAACCCCGAGCACATCAACCGCTATCCGCACGAGTTCTCGGGCGGTCAGCGTCAGCGTGTCGGCATCGCCCGCGCGTTCGCTCTGAAGCCCAAGCTGATCATCTGCGACGAGCCCGTTTCCGCTCTGGATGTTTCCATTCAGGCCCAGGTTCTGAACCTGCTCAAGGAACTTCAGGACAAGTTCGGTACGGCGTATCTGTTTATCGCCCACGACCTGTCCGTCGTGCAGCACATCTCCGATCGCGTTGCCGTTATGTATCTGGGTAAGATGGTCGAGGTTTCGGACTGGAAGACACTCTATAGCGAGCCGCACCACCCGTACACGCAGTCACTGCTGTCTGCCGTGCCGGTGCCCGATCCGGATATTCAGAAGACCCGCAAGCGCATCATCCTCGCTGGCGATCCGCCGTCGCCGCTAGATCCGCCGACCGGCTGCCGTTTCCACACGCGCTGTCCGATCGCGCAGGGCATCTGCTCCGAGAAGCTTCCTGAGTTTAAGGAAGTTGCCCCGGGCCACTGCTGCGCGTGCCACTTCGCCGAGCCGTTCCCGATCAAGGAATCGCACATCGACCTGTAGTCGGTTGTTCTCGTCCGGGCCCGCCCTGGTGTTACTTTTCAGAACGTCCTCGGACATGCAAGTAACCCCCGCTGCGCACTTCGTGCGGCGGGGGTTACTTGCGTCCTGACGCTCCTATTTGGCAAGGTGTTTTTTTAGAATCCATTTTGCGCTCGGCCTCGAAGGCTTGCCTGTCCCAATCGAGCGGAAGTCCGGCCTCGACCCATGCCTCGTAGGCCCTCCTTATGGGCTTGAGCTCCCTTTGGCCCCTCTCCAGCATCGAGATGTACTTCTCGCTGGTTCCCAATATGGACGCCGCCCTCACCTGGCTGACCTTCGCCGCGCGCCTGGCCGCCACGAGCTCCGAGGCGTCCTCGGGCCTCCTGATCTCGTGCGGGTGCATCAGCGCCCGGTACGCCTCCCTGGCCACGTAGCGCTTGAGGCACCTCATGACCTCCCTGTCGCTCTTCCCCCGCGCCCTGGCCCTCTCGGCGTACTCGGCGGTCTCGGGGTCGCGCATGACCCTCTGCCTCGCGATCTCGTGCAGCGCGCTGTTCGCCTGCCGGTCGCCGCCCCTGTTGAGCCTGTGCCTCACGGTCTTGCCGCTCGAGGCGGGGATGGGGCAGGCGCCGCATATCGCCGCGAACGACGCCTCGGAGCGCAGCCTGCCCGGGTTGTCCCCGGCCGCGACCGCGAGCTTGGCCGCGCTCACGGGCCCGCACCCGTACATAGCCAGCAGCGCGGGGCAGTTCTCCTCCAGGGACGCCTCGATCGCGCGCTCCATGTCGAGCGCCGCGTCGCGCGCCGCCGCCCACAGGTCCGCCAGCGCGCCGCGTGCGGCGCCCTGCGCGCCCTCGGCGCGCA
>CAUCNB010000062.1:0-10225 GCA_958444075.1 uncultured Collinsella sp.
GTTTTCTTTATTTATGGCATCTGGTTGGGCCATGCGGGTGAAACGTAGTAGATGGGCCGCTTTCGTGGCGAAGGACATCATCCGGCACTTGGGGACGTTTCTATTGTGCCGGCAGGTGGGGACACTCCTTTGCTAGAAGATTCGGCGCAGGTCTCCACGGTTGAGGGCCTCGTCGAAGAGGTGCTTGAATACCACACTGCCGTGCAGGCCGTCGTGCTCGAACTCGTTGGTCACCCAGGCGTGCGAGTTGCCCACGCGGCTGAGCGTGTCGAGCTGCATGCCCGAGTCCACGTACATGTCATCGAAGTACACCGCGGCCTGCAGGGGCACCTCGTTGCACGCCAGGCGCTGCGGGTCGTAGATCTTGTCCCAGCTTGTGTCTTCCATAAGCAGATCCATGGCGGGCTTGAAGGGCTTGAGCTCGGGCATCTGCTCGAACATCCACGGGAACATGGCCTCGCCGGTAAACATGAGCGGGCGCGCGAGGGTGTCAAACTCGGCGCGGTGTGCCTTCTCTTCAGCCGCGGCCCAGCGAATGGGCATGGTGTCGCCGTCGGCGTAGATGAACTCCTGAAGCGTCCAGTACAGCGGATTCGTGCGCGTGTTGGTGCGCTCGAAGGCGCGCATCAAAAAGCTGTCGGATACCGAGGCGCCGCAGGTCAGCGCGCCGTCGCCGTCAACAAAAGCGTGATCGATAATCCAATGCATGCGCTCAAAGCTCGGCTTCATGCCAAAGTCGCTGCCCATGAGCTGTAGGCGCTCGACCGTCATTGGCGAGCCGTCGGGCAGTACGGGCTTCTGAGCCTCGAGCGCATCGGCCAGGGCTGCCGCGCGCTCGACATCGGCGGGGTAACGGTCGTAATACTGCTGCGTCTTGGCGGCCATGCGCGGGAAGGTGTGCGCGTAGACCTCGCTGGCGCTCGCCGGCACGTGCGGAATGCCGCCGCAGGTAAAGCTTGCCGCCACGCCCTCGGGGAAGAGCGACAGATAGCTCAACGTCAAAAAGCCGCCGTAGCTCTGCCCGAGTGTGACCCAGGGCTTGCCGCCAAAGCCCACCAGGCGCAGGTACTCAAAATCGCGCACGATGGAGCTGGCGAGGTGACGCTTGAGGAAGTCCGCCTGCGAGCGGGCCGCATCGGAGCCTGCCGCCTCGGCGCGCTCGCCCAGTGCGGCAATCGTGCGCCCGTCTACACAGCTGCTGCGTCCGGTACCGCGCTGGTCGGGCAGCACGACGCGGAAATGCTTGACGGCCTCTTCGATCCAGCCATCGCTTGTGGGCGACAGCGGACGCGGGCTCTCGCCACCGGGGCCACCCTGCAAAAAGAGAAGGAGCGGCAGGTCGTCGTTGATGCGGTCGGGTGCGCAAACCACACGGTAGAAGAGCTTGATGCTCTCGGGCGCGCCGGCGATGGGTGTCGGTATAGCGCCGCGGCGCATGGTGCTGCCGACGGCCAGGAGCATCGGCTCCAGGCCGCGCCAGTCGAGGGGGACGTCGATGCTGTGGTCCTCGACATACAGGCCGGGGACGTGGTACGAAGTGATGAGGGCCATGCGAGTCTTCCGTTCGTTGCGGTGTTTCGGGTTGACCAATTCTACCGCCGCGGGCGAGGCCATGCGCAAATCGGCTACCATGGTTGCAAACTTCTAGGAGAAAGGGCCGCCCATGTCGGTCGATATAGCCACGTATGTCCACGATCTTGCCGTTGCCGCTAAGGCAGCGTCGGCCTCGCTTGCCACGGCGAGCGACGAGCAGCGCCAGGAGGCCGTGCGCGCCATGGCCGCAGCACTGCGCAACGGTGTCGACTCCATCGTCGCCGCCAACGAGCTCGATATGTCCGCCGCGCGCGATGCGGGGACCTCGGCGGGGCTCCTCGACCGTCTGCTGCTGACGCCCGAGCGCGTCGAGGGTATGGCCGCCGGCCTGGAGAAGCTCGCCGAGCTGCCCGATCCTGTCGGCCGCGTGCTCGACCACCGCGTGCTCGCAAGCGGCGTGGACCTCACCCGCGTGAGCGTGCCGTTGGGCCTGGTCGCCATGGTGTACGAGGCGCGCCCCAACGTGACGGCCGACGCCGCGGGCATCTGCATCCGCACCGGCAACGCCTGCATTCTGCGCGGCGGCTCGCTGGCCTATCACTCGTGTGCCATGATTTCTGAGCTGCTGGCCGATGCGCTCGAGACCAAGGGCTTCCCGCGCGAGGCTATCTCGATGATCGAGTCCACCGACCGCGAGGCCACTGGCGAGCTCATGAAGCTCCGCGGTATTGTCGACGTACTCATTCCGCGCGGCGGTGCAGGCCTGATCCAGCGCTGCGTGCGCGAGTCGCTTGTGCCGGTGATCGAGACGGGCACGGGCAACTGTCATATCTACGTGCATGAGTCCGCCGACTTTGATAAGGCGCTCAACATTATCGTTAATGCCAAGACCCAGCGTGTAGGCGTGTGCAATGCCGCCGAGTCGCTGCTGGTCGACCATGCTGTGGCCAATGTGTTTTTGCCTGCGGTCGTTGCCGTGCTGCACGACCACGGCGTGCTCATTCACGGCGACGAGGCCACGTGCGCCGCATGCGCCGACGCCGGGCTTGCCGAGGGCGATGACTACGTTGCCGCGACTGAGGAGGACTGGGGTCGCGAGTATCTGGCGCTCGAGATGAGCGTGAAGGTCGTGGCGAACGAGGACGAGGCCATCGCGCACATCAACCGCTACGGCACGATGCACTCCGAGGCCATCGTTGCAGAGGACACGGATGCTTGCGAGCGCTTCCTGGACGAGGTCGATGCCTCGGCCGTGTATGCCAACGCCAGCACGCGCTTTACCGACGGCGGCGAGTTTGGCCTGGGCGCCGAGATTGGCATCTCGACCCAAAAGCTCCACGCCCGCGGCCCCTTTGCCGCCGAGGCCCTCACCACCTACAAATACAAGCTCCGAGGCACCGGCCAGGTCCGCCCCTAAACCCCTCGTAAACGAAAACCGCCACAAAGGTGCCTGTCCCCTTTGTGGCGGTTTTAGGTGGCGTGGGCGGTTAGGCCTGGAAGGTATCGCGGTCGGGGGCGAAGGACTGCATTGCCGCTATGGTGCGGTCAAAGAGCTCGGGGAGCTCCCAGCCCAACATCTCGGCGCCCTGCGAAATCACGTCGCGCGAGCAGCCGGCGGCAAAGCGCTTGTCCTTGAACTTCTTCTTGAGCGACTTGGTCGTAAAGTCCATAACGCTCTTGCTCGGGCGCATGATGACTGCAGCGCCGATCAGGCCGGTGAGCTCATCGCAGGCAAACAGGATCTTTTCCATCTGCAGCTCGGGTTTGGGCAGCGAGGTGTTGAAGTCCGACGTGTGCGTCTGGATGGCGCGAATGAGCTCGGGAGACGCACCTTCGCCCTCAAGAATCTCGGCAGCATAGATGGTGTGGTTCATGGGGTCGTCCTCATGCTCCTCCCAATCCAGGTCGTGCAGCAGACCGACGATGCCCCAAAACTCCTCGTTCTCGGGGTCGAACTCGCGCGCAAAGTAGCGCATAGTGCCCTCGACCGTCTCGCCATGGGTGATGTGGAACGGGTCCTTGTTGTGTTCGTTGAGCAGTTCGAACGCGCGGTCGCGGGTGATTCCGGCGGTAAGCGGCTCTGCCATAAGAGACTCCTTGTGCTCGTGGGTATCGATAAGAATGAATACTACTAGAACGACTAGAACGAAAAAACCACCACAAAGGTGCCTGTCCCCTTTGTGGTGGTTTTTGGCTCGGATGGGTTAGTTGAGGGCGGCTTGGGCTAGGCGGGCTTCGGCGGCCTCCTCGGTGACGCCCAATGCCACGGCGAACTCCTCGATGGAGCGGCGCTTGGCTTCCTTGAGTACGCGCATGTAGTAGGAGCTGGGCTTTTTATCGGCTTCCTCGGCCTGGCGAATGCGGTGCATCATGGTCTTTGCCACGCGGACCGTCTCGGGCGCGCCCAGCTTGAGCTGCTGCTTAAAGTGTGTCTCTTCAAGCGAGCTGTTGCGCTCGGTAAAGGTGTCGCACTCCAGCTCGTCATAGTGGCTCAGCAGATGCTCGGCATCTTGCTGAGAGATGGCGGCATGCAGACGGTCGGCCTGCGCCACGGGGTACATAAGGATCGTCTGCGCATGCCCCTGCTTGGCCTCGAGCAACAACATGGGCTGCGGCGTGTCGTCCCTAAAACCGACGACGGTGCAGACTCCCTGACCCGGATGAATGACGTGTTGACCGATTGAGAACATGCTACCTCCAACTTATACGAATTTACGTATGTCTAGAATAACACGCTGACGTGCGCAAATCCTCGCTTTATGCAGGAAAAGCACACAACTCCGATAGGTAAGAGTATTCGATAAAAGACACAGCTCGTTCACACCTTTATGCATTTTCAACGCGTGCATAATCTGCAGGCAGACCGGCATCTTTGAGTGAGTCCATACAAGCTGTAGTCAATTTTGTGCATATGCAATTTCGATTGGCTTTACCCTGCGACAGTGCCCGTCGCTTGTGATAGAGTGCTACAAACTCTGGCTTTTGCCCTACGAGCGACCAAGAGCTCGGGGGCTTTAACACAAGGAGGATCTATGCCCGAGAAGATTGAAGAGCTGGTACGCGCTGCGCTTGCTGCGGCCCAGGAGGCCGGCGACCTTTCCGCATTTGAACTTGACGATTGCGCTATCGAGCGACCGGCTGATACTTCTCATGGCGAGTGGACCTCTACCATGGCCCTGAAGTCCGCCAAGCTGGCCCACTGCGCCCCGCGTAAGATCGCCGAGGCCATTGTTGCCCATATGCCCGAGGACCCCGCGATCGAGAAGGTCGAGATCGCAGGCCCCGGCTTCATCAACTTCTACCTCTCCGTCGCCGTCAAGAATGCCATCTTTGGCGAGGCTCGCGAGAAGGGCATGGACTTTGCTAAGTCCAACGTCGGCGGCGGCCTGAAGACTCAGGTCGAGTTCGTCTCCGCCAACCCCGTCGGCCCCATGCACATCGGCCACGGCCGCTGGGCTGCTCTGGGCGACTCCCTTTGCCGCGTCATGGACCACGCCGGTTACGACATCCAGCGTGAGTTCTACATCAACGATCACGGCTCTCAGATGAACACCTTCGGCAACTCCATCAGCACGCGCTATATGCAGCTTGCCGACATCATCGCCAAGCAGGGCGTTGATATCGACGAGGCTCACAAGCTGCTGATCGCCGACCGCGACGCCTTTGTTGCCGACGAGAACGACGAGCACCCCGAGACCCATCCGTATCAGGACAACTTTGCCGAGACTCTGGGCAAGGACTCCTACGGCGGCGACTACATCATCGACGAGGCTGCCGAGTTCTGGCGCACCGACGGCGATAAGTGGGTCGACGCCGATCCCCAGGAGCGCATGGAGAGCTTCCGCGAGCGCGGCTACGTAAAGATGGTCGACAACATGCGCGACCTCTGCCACGCCGTCAATTGCGACTTCGATCGTTGGTACTCCGAGCGTTCGCTGTACGTGAAGGACACCGAGGGCGAGACCGCCGGTACCTCCGCCGTCGACCGCGCTTTTGAGAAGCTCGACAAGATGGGCTACCTCTACACCAAGGACGGCGCCCTGTGGTTCCGCTCCACCGACCTGGGCGATGACAAGGACCGCGTCCTGATCAAGTCCGACGGCGAGTACACCTACTTCGCCTCCGACGTTGCCTATCACTGGGATAAGTTCCAGCGCGTCGACCACGTCATCGACATCTGGGGCGCCGACCACCACGGCTACATCGAGCGCGTCCGCTGCGTCTGCGACGCTCTTGGCTATCCCGGAAAGTTTGAGGTTCTGCTGGGCCAGCTCGTCAACCTGCTGCGCAACGGCAAGCCCGTCCGTATGTCCAAGCGCAAGGGCACCATGGTGACCCTGCAGGAGCTCGTCGACGAGGTCGGTTCCGATGCCGCTCGCTACACGCTCATCTCCAAGAGCTCCAACCAGATGGTCGACTTCGACATCGAGGCCGTTAAGAAGCGCGACAACTCCAACCCGGTGTACTACGTGCAGTACGCTCACGCTCGCGTCTGCTCCATCCTGCGCCGTGCCGCTGACGTAACGCCTGAGCAGGCCGACGAGATGGGCATGAAGGCCGTTGCCGCCAAGGCCATCGGTGAGAACGTCGATTACTCGCTGTTGACCGACCCGACCGAGCTCGCCCTTTCGCGTAAGCTCAACGAGCTCACCGACCTGATCGCCAGCTGCGCTCGCGACCGCGCCCCGTTCCGTCTGACGCACTTTGCCGAGGAACTCGCTGGTGACTTCCACAGCTTCTATGCTGCCTGCCAGGTGCTGCCGAGCGAGGGCCGTCCCGTCGACCCCGAGCTTTCGCGCGCCCGTCTGGCAGCTTGCGACGCTGTCCGCGTGACGCTCGCCCTGGTGCTTACCCTCGTTGGCGTTTCCGCGCCCGAGCAGATGTAATCTGCGGGTCATTTGACCGTGTAGGTTTGGTTTAACTGAGCCCTATAAGCCCGATCTCCTACGGAGGTCGGGCTTTTTTCGCAAACGCCGACGTATTGATGAATTTGGAACTGCTGGAAATACGAAACTATGCCAGTTTACTACGATGAATTGAGGAATTCTAACCACGCCGGCGTTTTGCTAAAAAGTGCAAGGCATCTACCTGCGGTTTTAGTTCAACAAGTTTCGGAGTGGTCGCGGTTGAGCGATTCATCGTAGTAAACCGCCATAGTTTTGGCGGAGGCAGTCAGATTTGTGGGTGGCAAACAAAGAGTGTCCCTTTTGACTAGTCGTTTAAGAACGTCCCCAATGACTAAGTTGCAGGTGGCGGCGGTTGTGTTACACTAACGCTGCGTAGTTGACGCAATCATCTCGATACAGATCAATGATGTCCGTCGTTTTGAACGGAACTAGACTGTTTAGCCGCCCTGAAGGTTTATGCAGGGAGCATGTGATCACAGGGCTTGAAAAGAAAGTTGAGCAAACACTGTGTCTGATCAACAGCAAGAAAACGAAATAACGACGACGCAGGCCGCTCCCGCTGCACCGGTTGCGTCGGACCAGGTCGCGGCGCCCGCTCAAGCCTCGGCTCCTGAGACGCCTAAGGCTGCTTCGACGCCTATGCCTGTAGCGGCTGAGAAGGCCGTGCCTGCAACTGGTGAGGAGGCTGCTCCGGCAAAGCCCAAGCGCACGCGCCGCACGGCCAAGCCTGCCGCTGACGGCGAGGAGGTCACCAAGCCAAAGCGCCGTACCACGCGCACGACGCGCGCCAAGCTCACCGTTGCAGCTGACTCCTCGGCGCCGATTTCCGATGAGGTCGCGCAGGCACGTGCGTTGGCGCAGATTAGCGAGGCTCAGGTGGTGCGCGCCCGCCGTCGTGCTGCCGAGCGCGAGGCCGCGGCTCTGACCGAGCTTGCAGCTCCGTCTGTACTCGAGACCCCTGCCGCCACCGAGGTTCCTGCCGCCGACCAGCCGACCGAGAAGCTGGCACCGCGCACACGCCGTCGCACGGCTGCTAAGGCCGAGCAGGTTGCGGAACAGGTAGTCCCCGAGCCCACTGAGACTTCGGTCCGTTCCGCGGCAGGGGAGGGTGCATCGTCTGTTGAGCCCGCTGCGCCTGTCGAGGCCAGCGAAGTTCCCGTTGTCGATCCGGCTTTGCGCCCGCACCGTCGCGGTCGCAAGCCTAAGGCCTTTGTCGAGGCCGAGAAGGCCGCAGCCGCAGCCGCCGCCGCTCGGGATGCTGCGGCGACCGCCAAGTCCTCAACTGCTGCCGATGAACCCGTCCAGGATGCTACGACTTCCGAGGCCGTTTCTGCCGATGCCGAGCCCGCCGACGTCCGTCCCGGTCGCAGGCGTCGCACTGCTGCTAAGCGCACGTCCAAGGCTAAGGCTGCCAAGAAGGGCGCGTCCGAGGATTCCACCGAGACGACCGCCGATGTATCGACTGATGCCGCCGAGCCCCAGGACGTCGAACAGCCTGCATCCGAGAAGCCCAAGCGCGGTCGCAAGAAGTCCGTTAAGGCCAAGGCCGCCGAGCAGCATGCTGATGTCGAAGCGCAGGTTGATTCTGGCGCCGAGGCCAATGACGCCGCTGCGGCCAATGTTGACACCACCGCAACCGATGGTGCCGCCCCCGCCGAGAGCGAAGACGGCGCCCGCCCCAACCGTCGCCAGCACAAGCGCAACGAGGAGCGCAACGAGCGCAAGGACGAGCGCAACAACGACCGTCGCAACCGCCAGCGCGATCGCAAGCAACGCAACAAGGAGCGTAATGCCGCTCCCACCGAGCCTACGCTTTCGCGCGAGGAGCTCGCTGCCATGAAGGTTGCCGAACTTCGCGAGAAGGCCAAGGAGTTCGAGATCGAGACGACCGGCAAGAAGAAGGCCGAGCTCGTCGAGGAAATCTACGTCACCGCTGCGAAGGCCGAGGGCTTCCGCGACATCAAGGGCATTCTGCAGATTCGCCCGGACAGCTCCGGCATCATCCACGCCCATGGCTACATGAAGTCCAACGACGACGCCTTCGTGCCCGCCTACCTCATCCGCTCCGCGCGCCTGCGCACGGGCGACGTCATCGAGGGCTCGCTGCGTCCTTCGCGCGGCGGCGACAAGCGCGCCGGCCTCGCCAAAATCACGACCGTCAACGGTCTGGACCCCGAGCAGATTCGCAACCGTCCCAAGTTCGGCGACCTCACCCCGGTCTATCCCAACGAGCCGCTGCGCATGGAGCACGGCAAGGACTCTATTACCGGCCGCGCCATCGACATCGTGTCACCGATCGGCAAGGGCCAGCGCGGCCTGATCGTGTCCCCGCCCAAGGCCGGCAAGACCACGATCCTCAAGAAGATCTGCCAGTCTATCTCGATTAACAACCCCGAGGTGCACCTCATCTGCCTGCTCGTCGACGAGCGCCCCGAAGAGGTCACCGATATGCAGCGTTCCATCAAAGGCGAGGTTGTGGCGTCGACCTTCGATATGCCCGCCGACAACCACACTCGCGTGGCAGAGCTCGTCATCGAGCGCGCCAAGCGCATCGTGGAGCTGGGTGGCGACGTCGTGGTGGTGCTCGACTCCATCACGCGTCTTGCCCGCGCCTACAACTTGGCGGCGCCCGCCTCAGGCCGCATCCTTTCGGGCGGCGTCGATTCGGCGGCCCTCTATCCGCCCAAGCGCTTCCTGGGCGCAGCCCGTAATATCGAGAATGGTGGCTCGCTCACCATCCTGGCCTCTGCCCTCATCGACACCGGTTCCAAGATGGACGAAGTCATCTTTGAGGAGTTCAAGGGTACCGGCAACATGGAGCTTAAGCTCGACCGCGACCTGGCCGACCGCCGCATCTTCCCGGCTATCGACCCCGTTGCCTCCGGTACGCGTAACGAGGACCTGTTGGTCGACGAGCAGATGCGTCCGTTTGTCTTTGGTCTGCGTCGCATTCTTGCCGGCATGAACAACACCGAGCGCGCAGCCGCATCGTTTATCAAGGGTCTTAAGGGCACCAACACCAATCAGGAGTTCCTGGTGCGTTCGGCCAAAAAACACAGCGACTACGAGCAGACGTTCTAGGTTGTCATCCACGCGCAGCGATAGTCATCAATGCGAGAAAGGGTCGGGGCTTTGAGCCTCGGCCCTTTTCCATAGCGCCGCTCCGCGCTTATTTTTGACCGTAAGACCGACGAGCAGCAGGTTTCCCGTTTCAATCCGACATCGTCACTTGCAATCGACAGGACGGTTTCGCATAATAACTTTTAAGCTTCGCGACGGAAAACGCAGATGAAACGAACCATATACCGTTGCTTTGGGGCATAGCCCCGCTTCATCTTCTCTCGCGCAGCCAACTGAATGATGCGATTTGGGTGCTGGAAGATGGGGAGAGCTCATGGCTTCTTCTGATGCAACACAACGAGCAGTCCTTGCCGGACTTTCGTGCGGGATCGGCCTTGCCGCTCCCGTGGTTATGTATGCCGCGACGCTGCCGTTCTCGTCGGTCAACGAGACGGTTGTCGCGGGCGCTGTTCCCTTCGCCGTGGGCGCGGTGGCGGGCGTGGGTATCTATGCCGCCTCGCTGGGTATCTCCGAGTATCGTGCGCAGCGTGAAGAGCGTCTGTTCCAGCCCGATGCCATGGGCGGTGCCGCCAATCTCAATCAGCATCAAAGCGAGTTCAAGACCGCCTCGATTCCAGCTCAGCAGCAGGATGCGATTCCGTACGCTGCGGCTTCTGCTTCTCAGGCTCAGTCGGAGCAGTCTACCTCGGCATTCCTTTCCGGCC
>CAUCNB010000063.1:0-10184 GCA_958444075.1 uncultured Collinsella sp.
GGTTGTCGATCTCGCGCTGCAGTTCGGCATTCTCCTTTTGAGCATCGGCGCGGGCCTCAACCGCCGCGCGCTGGCTTGCACTCTCGCGCTCTGCGGCAGCGCCTTCGAGCTTGGCGCGCAGCTCGGCAAGCTCAGCGTCGCGCTTGGCAACCTCTTGTGCCAGCTTCTGCTCCGCAGTGTTCTTCTGCTCGGCAAGCTGAGCGTTGCGCTGAGACTCTGCCTCTTGCAAGGCAGCCGTCGAACGCGAGCGCTCAAGCTCCAGCGCCTGCTCGCCCTCGCGCTGGACTGCCCTCACACGCTCATCCAGATCGCGCGAAAACTCGGCATTGCGCACTTGTTTGACGATATCCGCATAGCCGGACGCATCGACCTTAAAAACTTCGCCGCAATGCGGGCACTTAATCTCGTTCATAGCAGCTCCTCGATGGACGCAAACTTCAACCGCCTTCACTCTACCGCGCCGCGCGGACAAATAAGTCGCCGCTACCAGAATGAGTACGGCGCCAGAACCACCACAAAGGTGCCTGTCCCCTTCGTGGCGGTTTGCGAGCTACAGTCCAAAGAAATTCAGGATCTGGTCTCGGCTTACGGGCTTGTAGTTGTTGGCGTCGAGGCCCACATCGTAGCGGTAAATGGGGCGCTCGCGATCGCGGTTGCGAGCGTTGGTGCGGTCTCCTCTGCTGTGGATATGCCCGTGTAGCATGATGGCGCCACGCGCCTTACCATTCCAGCTGAGCATGGGGTAGTGGCTCATAACCAGACGATGCCCCTTGGCATAGCCGGGAGCAATCTCCAGGTAATCGCGCACGTCTTCCCAAATCTGCGGTACGTCGGGATCTTCCCAGTCGCCGTCATGGTTACCACGGATGAGCGTCACATTCTTGCATTCGATACGCTCGCGCAGGCGCACCGCCTCTGCCAGGGGCAAACGGTAGGTAAAGTCTCCCAAGATATAGAGGCGGTCGTCCACAGCCACGCACTCATTGATGGCATCGATGACCTTGCGGTTCATCTCCTCGACCGAATCAAACGGCCGATCCATGTCGTGCAAGATATTCGTATCGCCCAGGTGCAGGTCGGCGGTAAACCACATCATCGTCTCTGTCCTCATTTCGCAACGCGTATAAGACCTGTTTAGTATACAGACGCAGCGATACGACGGTTACCCAAAGAGCCCGCCGAACAGACCTCGGCGGCGCTTGTCCTGCTTTTTCGAAGCGTCATCCTGAGCCTTCTTGCCCTGTCGCTTTTTACGATCTTGCTCCAGCTCATCGTCATCGAGCAGTAAATCCCACTCAAACGGATCATCCGTCAAATCGAACAGGTCATCGTCATCAAACACGTGCGCCTCCATTACCGATTAGAGAGCATCCACAACATAGTTGAGAAGTCTACGGGCCCGTGCGGACACAAATTCATCCTATCTGCGTCTTTCAATCGTTTGCCGCAACGCTTGCGCGACAAGGCGCTTGTGGATAAGATAGGAACACGGATGGCACCCGTTGCCGCGGGTCTTGCCAACTCCAGTACACGTTTACATCGTGAGAAGTGGCCGTCTTCGCTTATGCGGGGGCGGCTATTTCGTTCGGCCGATAAACAGGCCAAGCTCGATAGCCGCGATCAACAACGCCAATAACGAAATAACATCGCTTACGTTCATACCAAATCCCTTCTAAAGGGAGTTGGCCCATCCGTGCTCCATAGCAGTAGTCTAACGCAAAATGCGGGTAATAGGAACATCTGTTCGTATTACCCGCACCCTTTTCTAATGCACAAACATGCGCACGAACTTGTGCTTCCAGCTTGCGTAAGGAGCATAGCGGAATGGCACGTCCAACCACGTTGCCTTGTTCACGATGCTCTTCTTGTGGCTAAACGTATCGAAGCTCTCGCGTCCATGGTACTGCCCCATACCGCTCGCGCCCATGCCGCCAAAGCCCATATGGCTCGTAGCCAGATGCATGATCGTGTCGTTGACGCAGCCGCCGCCAAAGGGCACATGGCGCACAAAGCGCTCCTGAACTGCGCGGTCCTGGCTAAAGATATATAAGGCCAGCGGTGTCGGACGATCCGTAATAAACGTCTCGGCCTCGTCTAAGCTCTCAAACGTCAGCACCGGCAAGATGGGACCGAAGATTTCTTCCTGCATCACGGCGTCATCGGGGGACACGCCGTCTAGGATCGTCGGCTCAATCTTGAGCGACGACTCGCGCGCCGTGCCTCCCAGCACAACCTTGTCGGGATCGATCAGCCCGCGCACGCGCGCAAAATGCTTGGCGTTGACGATGTGGCCGTAATCCTCGTTGTCGAGCGGATGCTCGCCAAACATGCGGCGGACCTCCTCCTTGATGAGGCCCAACAACTCATCGTGCACGTGCACGTCGACCAGCAGATAATCGGGCGCTACACAGGTCTGGCCCACGTTGAGCCATTTACCAAAGGCGATGCGCCGTGCCGCGACCTTCAAGTTTGCCGTCGCATCCACAATGCCGGGACTCTTTCCGCCCAGCTCAAGCGTCACGGGCGTCAGGTTTTTACTTGCCCGCTCCATGACGAGTTTGCCGACCGGAACGCTGCCGGTAAAGAAGATCTTGTCCCAGCACTCATCGAGCAGCGCTTCGTTCTCGGCGCGCCCGCCCTCGATAACCGTCACCAGGCGCGGATCAAACGTCTCTTCGCAGATTTGCTTGAGCACCGCGCTCGAAGCCGGCGCATAGGCACTCGGCTTGATGACCACGGTGTTACCCGCAGCGAGCGCGCCGGCGAGCGGCTCGAGCGTCAACAAAAACGGATAGTTCCATGGAGCCATGACGAGCGTGACGCCATAGGGCACGGCTTGCGTCTTGCACACGCTAATAGCATTGGCGAGGTCGCAGGAGCGCAGGCGCGGACGGCTCCATCGAGCCACATGCGCAATCTGATGACGAATCTCGGAAAGCGAGGTGCCGATCTCACACATATAGGCCTCGTCATGCGACTTTCCCAAATCGGTCTTGAGCGCATGGGCAATATCGGTCTCGTGTGCTCGCACCGCCTCGCGCAGGCGCACGAGGGCGCGACGTCGAGCATCGACATCAAACGTGGCGCGCGTCTTAAAGTAGGCGCGCTGTTCGCCGACAATGCGCGCGATTTCCTCGGTGTTCATGGGCCCTCCTAGTTCTCATCCTCAAACATACCACCCGCGACGACCTCGTACATACGCTCGAGCTCCAAACGGTCCATCAAAAGTGGAACGGGGTATAGCGGATTGGCCTCGGCATCGGCATGGGCCGCCATTTGCGGAATATCGGAGCGGCGAATGCCCGTCACATATTTGGGAATGCCCAAGGCGGCATTCATGCGGTCGACCCAATCGATAAAGGCCTCGGCCGCAAGACTGTCCTGCGCGTTAGCCGGCGCGATACCGGCCATGCGAGCAAGATCGGCAAGCGTGGGGGCGGCGGCGTCACCATAAGCGCGAAGCATGTGCGGCAGGATGATGGCGTTGGCCAAGCCGTGCGGAATTCCGTATCGGCCGCCCAGACTATGCGCGATGGCATGCACATATCCGACATAGGAGCGGGTAAATGCAACACCCGCTTTATACGCCGCCGAAAGCATATTGCGACGAGCGCGCATGTCGTCGCCATGCTCATAGGCCTCGAGCAAATTGTCGCGGATGAGCTGCACCGCCTGACGCGCCATCTTGCGCGTGTAGGGCGTGGTGCTGCGCCCGATAAAGGCCTCGACGGCATGCGTCAGAGCATCCATGCCCGTCTGCCCCGTAATGGAGGCGGGCAGGCCACGTGTAAACTCGGGGTCGTGTACCGCAAAGCGCGGGATCAGCACAAAGTCGTTAATGGGGTACTTGTAGTGCGTCTCGTCATCGGTAATGACCGCTGCGAGCGTGACCTCGCTACCCGTACCTGCCGTGGTGGGAACGGCGATGAGCAGCGGCAGGAGACGGTGGACGCGCAACAGGCCGCGCATCTTGTTGATGGGCTTGTTTGGCTGTGCGATGCGTGCGCCCACGCCCTTGGCACAGTCCATGGCCGAGCCGCCGCCAAAGCCGATAATGGCCTGACAGGCGCTCTCGCGATACAGGGACGCCGCTTCCTCCACGTTTGAGACCGTGGGGTTCGCACGCGTTTCGGCATAGACCGTAACGCCAATTCCCTTGGACGCGAGCGCCGTCTCGAGCGGCGCCGTGAGCCCCAGACGGGCAATACCGGGATCCGTCACGATAAGAACCCGCTGTATCGAGCGCTTTTGAAGCACCGCGGGCACGTCCTCGGCATGCTCCAAAATGCGCGGCTCGGTATAGGGCAGGATCGGCAATGCGATGCGAAAAACCGTCTGATATGTTCGGCACCAGGCACGACGGGCTAGATGCATAAAGGAAACTCCTTCATTTGTTGATAGGTCAACATTTGCTCGACCGATTGTACTCAGCGGAGGTCTCGAGCGGCCTGGCAATCGTTAATCAATCAACATCTTCACATGCCCAAAATTATTTTATTAAAAATCATTCCTAATAGGCTTCACATTCGGTCGCATTTATGGATAATAGAACTCGTCAAGACGCACGTCCGGAGAGGGCCCTTACGGGACCGGACGAGCGCACAATCGCCATCGATCGAAAGGATCGAATCATGAAGTTTGTTTGCCCCGTTTGCGGTTATGTGGAAGAGTTCGACGGCGACCAGCTGCCCGAGGACTTCAAGTGCCCCCAGTGCGGCGTTCCCGGTTCTCGTTTCCTGAAGCAGGAGGAGGGCCAGCTCGAGTGGGCTGCCGAGCACGTCGTGGGCGTCGCCAAGATGGAGGGCGTCTCCGAGGACATCGTTGCCGACCTGCGCGCCAACTTTGAGGGCGAGTGCTCCGAGGTCGGTATGTACTTGGCCATGGCTCGCGTCGCTCATCGCGAGGGCTATCCCGAGATCGGCCTGTACTGGGAGAAGGCTGCCCACGAGGAGGCCGAGCACGCCGCCAAGTTCGCTGAGCTTCTGGGCGAGGTCGTGACCGACTCCACCAAGAAGAACCTCGAGATGCGCGTTGAGGCCGAGAACGGCGCCACCGCTGGCAAGACCGATCTCGCTAAGCGCGCCAAGGCCGCCGGCCTCGATGCCATCCATGACACCGTGCACGAGATGGCTCGCGACGAGGCCCGCCACGGCAAGGCTTTCGCCGGCCTGCTGAAGCGCTACTTTGGCTAAGCCAACCGCTTGAGACATAACCTCTAGCTCGATGAGGCCCGGACCGTATTGGTTCGGGCCTTTTTGTGTCTCGAGGACTCGTTAACGCCCTGAAATAGAGCTATCTTCGGCATCGGTCTCTCGTCAAAAACTAAGTGAGTAGACTTTTCGAAACTTGCCGAGCAGACCATCCGTATTGCTTTATGAAGTCGCAGGTAAATGACTTGTTTCAAAACGGCCTGGTCGCCAAAGTGTCAAAAGCCTACTCACTTAGAACCGCAGCCGTCCACGATCGAGCTGTTTTGCGTCTAACGGGCATCTTTCCGTCGATTACTCCCAATTTTGTCCAGTCAACGAATAGTTCAGACCGGAGTAATGTCTCAGCCCTTTGCTCATCTGAGCTTTTATCACGATATTCAGCATCGAGCATCCTGCATACGGCCTTAACGATCGCGCGGAATCTATCCCCATCGGATATCTGTCTGTGTGTCAGGAGAAGCACATCGTAGCCCATGGCCTGAAGGGCCGTCATGCGGTCAGCGTCACGCAAGCCATCTCCTGCGCGTCCGTGTGAGGCCTTTCCCTGACATTCAATGGCCACCTGTCGCCTGCCGTCCGGCGAAGACAAAAGTAGGTCGATATATACACGGGACTTTCCCACAATCGCTCGAGCACTTGTGCTTAGCATCACTTCAACATTAAGCTCTATGCCGCAAAAACCTTCGCCTCCCAGGGATCGCGGCAGTGCAAGTAGCAAATACGCCTCGACCTCAAAAGGCGACGCGGCGCCCAATGGAACGAGTTGCGATACCGCTATAAATCTATTGCCGTAACGCATCCCGCAAACATCTGAAAAAAAACGGTCAAGGTCTCCGCCCAAAACCAAAGCGTCTCGACGCCATAAATTTGAAGCGGCGCCGTCCTCGGACGGGCAGCGCACCCAACCGAACGTTGTCGAAATCGCGCCCGAATCAATTGCACGCGAAAGCTCCGCCTCAAGTGCCGCCGGCAGGGCACACACCGCAAACAAGCCACACATCTCCGCCAATACCAAAAGAAGCTGAAGATCCGTCAGATGCCGCAACATGATGAATGCCGTCAGTAGAGGAGACGTAATCAAAACCCCATGCTCCGTTTCCAGCACGGATTCCCCGGGAAGCTCACCAAGAAACAGCCGCTGCCTAATGCTGGCAGGACAAGTCCGTTTGTTTCTCGACCGAACCAATGTATACAACGGAAAACCGAGCGCGACCGCAGCCGTCGGGTTGCGGGCGAGATCATATCGCTGCCGGTCTTCTTCCGGTCGTGGAAGCGGCGGACACAAAGCGCGGACTTGAGGAGGCAAACGCCAGTACCTAAAAGCTGATATGTCACAAAGTAGATCCTTCATAGGCACAGGAAAACACGAATTTCAACCCAGTCAGTCACGCATTGGCGCGAACGCACCAAAAATGGCGCCGAACGGACTGCCGAGTTTTCAACAGCCCTCCCCAACTGGCCAAAAGCTTGCCAAGAGCTGGACGAAGCCCTGTTGAAAACCCCATTTTTTCTCATGCAGGAGCTTTGCGCGGCAAGTGAGTAGACTTTTTTGAACATCCCGATCAGGCCGGTCATCCTGCTTTTCAAAACCGCAGGTAGATAGCTTGTTACAAAACTGCCTGGTCGCCAAAGTGCTAAAAGTCTACTCACTTAGGTTGCAGAGCGCCCCCCATTAGCTGCAATTCCAAGGTAGTTAGTACTTTTGGACTCAGATCGTCATACTGAACAAGAATTTGAGTTGAGTTTTCAGGGACAGATGCGCCATCGGCACACCAAAAACAGTCACCGATATCGATAAAAGGGATGCTCGAGCGCGTGAGGGCCCGTGCAAAAGTGCTTCCGCCCATTCCACGCTCCGCAACCACGATACAGTAAAGGCCCGCGTCTGCATGCTCGATCGAGACTTCCCCTGCCGGAAACGTTTTCCGTACAAGCGTCGCCAGGCCATCACGCGCCTCGCGAGCACGAACGCGTACGCGGTTCACATGTCGCTCGTAATCACCCGATTCCAGCAAACGAGCCAAAGCGACCTGGTCAACAGAGCTCACCGACGAGGCGTAAAAACCAAGGTTGTGCCTAAACCGCTCCATTAGCTCATCGGGCAACACCATGTACGCTAGACGCAACGCCGATGACAGGCTCTTCGAAAACGTGTTGGTGTAGATAACCGACTGGGCGGCATCGATCGACGCGAGCGCGGGAATCGGCTTGCCGGCAAGGCGAAACTCACAATCAAAGTCATCTTCGATGAGATACCGACCTGGTCGCTCGGCGGCCCAGCTCAGCAGCGCATAGCGACGCGCAATGCTCGTCACAAGGCCGGTCGGATACTGATGGGACGGCATCAGGTGAAGGACATCGGCCCCGGCTTTCTGCAGAACGCTCAAGTCCACGCCCTCATCATCCAACGGGATATGTCGAACTTCGCAGCCCATAGCCTGATAGATGCGCGTCAGGCGCAAATAGCCCGGATCTTCAACGGCATACACCTTGTCGGCTCCAAGCAACTGAACCAACATGGTATCGAGCAGCTGGGCGCCCGCACCGATGACGATGTTGTCGGGATTAACATTCATGCCCCGTGTCCCGCGCAGATGGCGAGCGATTGCGCGTCGTAGCCGAGCGGTGCCCTGTGCCGGCGCAGTCGAAAAGATTTCGCGTTCATCTTCAGATGCCAGCGTCGCCCGCAGCGCGCTTTGCCAAAGCCGCGCCGCCTCCAAAGCGGAAGGAGAAAGCGCATCGAATCGCTCGACCTGTCCGTTGACATCACGCGCACTGGGGCCCGCAGAGACGGCATCTCGGTCGATGCCCTCCGCAGCCGAAGCCAAAACCGGTGCATCCGGAAGCTCGCAAGCGTAGTAGCCACGACGCGGCATTGAGCAAATATAGCCCTCGGCAAGTAGCTGGCTATATGCATTCTCGATGGTAATGACACTGATTCCCAGATGGCTGGCAAAGGCGCGCTTAGACGGAAGATGTTCCCCCGCCGCAATACGTCCAGCAACGATATCATCTCGAATTTGCTGGTAAATATACTCATAGAGCGATGCTTCGCCGCGTTTTTCCAAATTGTAGTCAAACATGAGTTTATCACCTGACCATATCGAACCGTTCAATCTGGTATTATTCTGACCTTGTTATTATCTCGAAAACTGAGTATTTCGCCATACCCAGCTCCCCGATAGGATGTTCCGTCAAGCAATGTACATGCCAACCAAGGGAGCAACCATGGCAGAACAGACCAGCAAGGCCGATCGCGTCAAACTCAATCGCGAGCTCGCGCAGATGCTCAAGGGCGGCGTCATCATGGACGTCACCACGCCCGAGCAGGCACGCATCGCCGAGGAGGCAGGCGCCTGCGCCGTCATGGCTCTCGAGCGCATCCCGGCCGACATCCGCGCCGCCGGCGGCGTGTCGCGCATGAGCGACCCCAAGATGATCAAGGGCATCCAGGAGGCCGTCTCCATCCCCGTCATGGCCAAGTGCCGCATCGGTCACATCGTCGAGGCGCAGATCCTGCAGGCCATCGAGATCGACTACATCGATGAGTCCGAGGTTCTCTCCCCCGCCGACGACGTCTATCATATCGACAAGACCCAGTTTGACGTGCCGTTTGTCTGCGGCGCCCGTGATCTGGGCGAGGCGCTGCGCCGTGTTGCCGAAGGCGCCACGATGATTCGCACCAAGGGCGAGCCGGGCACGGGCGACGTCGTCCAGGCTGTGCGCCACATGCGCAAGATCCAAAAGCAGATCCGCGACGTAGTTGCCCTGCGTGACGACGAGCTCTTTGAGGCAGCCAAGCAGCTGCAGGTGCCGGTCGAGCTGGTCCGCGAGGTCCATGCCACGGGCAAGCTCCCCGTCGTGAACTTTGCCGCCGGCGGCGTAGCGACCCCCGCCGACGCCGCGCTGATGATGCAGCTGGGCGCCGAGGGTGTCTTTGTCGGCTCGGGCATCTTTAAGAGCGGCGACCCCGCCAAGCGCGCCGCCTCCATCGTTAAGGCCGTGGCAAACTTCACCGACGCCAAACTCATTGCCGAACTTTCTGAGGACCTGGGCGAGGCCATGGTGGGCATCAACGCCGACGAGATCGAGATCATCATGGAGGAGCGCGGACGCTAGTCCAGCAGAAAGGATCGCACATGAGCGATTACGCAGACCAGACGGTCGCCGTGCTGGCGGTCCAAGGCGCTTTTGCCGAGCACGAGGCAAGGCTATCCGAGCTGGGCGCACGTTGTATTGAGCTGAGGCAGGCGGCCGATTTGCAGCAGAACTTTGACCGCCTGGTCCTCCCCGGCGGCGAGTCCACCGTTCAGGGCAAGTTACTTGCCGAGCTTGGTATGCTCGATGAGCTTCGCACCCGCATTGTTGAGGGCATGCCCGTCCTGGGCACCTGCGCCGGCTTGATTCTATTAGCGCGCGATCTTGCCGCCCACGACGATAAGGGGACGCCGCGCTTGGCAACCATGGATGTGCTCGTTGAGCGCAATGCCTACGGCAGGCAACTCGGCAGCTTTCGAGCCAAGGGGCAGGTAGCCGGCATCGACGGTGAAGTGCCGCTGACGTTTATCCGTGCGCCCCGCATCGTCGAAGTGCACGGCAATGCCCAGACTTTGGCTAACGTCGATGGCCGCATCGTCGCCGCCCGCCAGGGCAACCAGCTCGGCGTCACCTTCCACCCCGAGCTCGACGAAGACACCCACCTCCACGAACTGTTCCTGCAAATGTAGGCAGAATTTAAACGAGCGTGGATTTTCGGACATACAACAAATGAGAGTGGATAATCTCCCACTTTGAGCTTGAATGCAGGCTCAAACCGGGAGATTATCCACTCTCATGCTATGTAGTCGTTTAAGAACGTCCCCAATGACTACCTTGGATCATGGCAACGCCGATGTTTTGGCAACGCCAGCGAGCGCCGCCCAGGGCGAACAAGTTGGCATGAAAAAGGCAAGGCATAGACCTTCTGGTCATGCC
>CAUCNB010000064.1:0-10093 GCA_958444075.1 uncultured Collinsella sp.
GCCCAAGTGGACCGTGCCGCAGCAGCGCAGCCTGCTGGGTGCCTTCCTGTTTAGCGACAACGACGCAATCGAAAAGCAGGTACGCGTCCTCTCCGGCGGTGAAAAGGCGCGTCTGGCCCTGGCAAAGATGCTCGTGGCCCCCGAGGCGCTCCTGTGCCTGGACGAGCCCACCAACCACCTGGACATCGACTCGGTGGACATGCTCGAGAACGCCCTGCAAAACTTCCCCGGTACCATCGTGCTGATCAGCCACGACGAGCACCTGGTACGCGCCGTGGCCAACCGCGTCATCGACATCCGCGACGGACAAGTCACGGTCTACGACGGCGACTACGACTACTACCTCTACAAGCGCGAGGACCTCGCAGCCCGCGCCGCCGCCGAGGCGTCCACGGAGAGCGCGCCGCCCACGACCAAGTCCGCCAAGGCAAGCGCCGCCCAGGCCGACACCCCCGCCGCGGCGCCTAAGCCTGCCGAGGGCAAAAAGACCAAGGAGCAAAAGCGCGCCGAAGCCCAAGCCCGCGCCGCGCTCAATAAAAAGCTCAAGGGCGTGCGCAACCAGCTCAAGAAGATCGAGACGGAGCTCGACAAAAAGCGTGCCCGCTATGACGAGCTTATGGAATTGATGGCAAGCGAAGAGCTTTATGCCGATCAAGACAAGTTCAACGCCGCGCTGGGGGAATATAACGGCCTTAAGCAAGAGCTGCCCAAGCTCGAGGACGAATGGCTGGAGCTTTCCACCCAGATCGAAGAGGAGACCGCGCGTGAACTCTCGTAAGGCCGCTGCCGTGGCGATGAGCATCATCGCCATCGCCTGTCGCATCTGCGGCATCTTTATGAGCGCGATGACCGTGCTGCTGTGCTTTAGCGGCCTGACCGCCAAGCTGCAGATCGTAGGCTTTGTCGTTGAGCTTTCGCGCGCGCTGCCGAGCGCCATCGCCGGCTACGGCGTCATCACATCGCCCTTTGGCGGCGTGTTCCGCCTGGATTACGCCATCGTCGCCGTGATCCTGTTTGTGATCGACTACCTGCTCACGCGCGCCTCGCGCCGCGTCCGCTAGGGGAGCGCTATGTCCAGCAGCTACCTCATGAACCTGCTCGCCAGCGCCGTCGCCGTCATCGTGGGCATCGTGATCCACGAGAGCGCACACGCCGCCGCGGCCTGGGCGCTCGGCGACAAGACGGCCCGTTCGCGCGGCCGCGTGTCACTCAACCCGCTTAACCATATCGACCCGTTTGGCACCATCATCCTGCCGCTGCTCATGCTCGCGGCCGGCGGCCCGGTGTTCGCCTTCGCCAAACCCGTGCCCGTCTACCTCAACAACCTCAAGCACCCCAAGCGCGACGAGGTCCTGGTGAGCGCGGCCGGCCCCGCGTCGAACATCGCACTCGCGTGCCTTGCCGCGGCACTCATGCACGTGGCGTACGGCAACCTCTACACCGGCATCTCCTTTGCCCTGGCGTCACAGATCATGAACTTCGGCGCCACGTTTATCGTGGTTAACCTGTCACTCGCATTCTTCAACCTCATCCCGATCCCGCCGCTCGATGGCTCGTCGATCATCGTGCCGCTCCTCAAAGGCAAGGCGCTCAACAACTACTACCACCTGCAGCAATACGCCATGCCCATCCTCATCATCGTGCTGTATCTGCTGCCCATGTGGACTGGCATTGATGTGATCGGCCGCTATTTCGACGTTACCGTGTATCCGCTGGCCGAGTGGCTGCTCAACTTCGCAATCGCCGGCATCTAAGGTAAACTTACAGGTCGACCGCGCAAAACGGTCGCAACATGCACCCAAACCGCGCCGCGAAGGCGCCGTCAAAGGAGGTCGAAGATGTCGTATCGCGTGTCGACTCAGGTCTACAGCGGGCCGTTCGACCTGTTGCTGCAGCTGGTAACCCGCCAAAAAGTAGATATCGGCGCCATCTCCATCAGCGAGGTGGCCGAGCAGTACCTTGCCGAGGTGGAGCGCATCGAGGCGCTGGACCTGGACGTGGCGAGCGACTTTCTGCTGGTCGCGGCAACCCTTCTGGACATCAAGGCCGCCTCTCTGGTGCCGCAGGAGGCCCCGCGCAAAGTCGATGACGACGATGACGAGTTCGACGAAGACCTCGAGGAACTCAGCGCGCTCGACGGCGACGCCTTGCGCGAGGTCCTGATCCAGCGCCTGATTGCCTACAAGCAGTTTAAAGGCGCGGCTGCGGCCCTCGGTGCCCGCATGCAGGCCGAAAGCCGTATGCATCCGCGTGTGGCCGGCCCCGACCCTGAGTTCCTAGGGCTCATGCCCGACTATCTGGCTGGCATCACCCTGCGCGGCCTGGCCGTTATCTGTGCCGACCTGGATGGCAAGCGCCAGACCTTCCTGCTGGAGGCCGAGCATGTGGCGCCGCATCGCGTACCGCTCGACCTGACCGTGGCCTCAGTCGACCGCTTTACCATGGCGCACCAAACCTGCACCTTCCGCGAGCTGTTGGACGGCGACGCCACCACCGAGCAACTCGTCGTCACCTTCCTGGCCATGTTAGAGCTCGCAAAGCGCGGTTCGCTCACGCTGAGCCAGGACGAGATCTTCGGAACCATCTGCATCAACCGAGTCGAGGGCGCCGAGGCATACGTGCCCGGCGAGGGCCCCGAGCTCACCGAATAGGAGCAGCAACCATGTCAACCCTTTCAACGCTGGAGGCAAACAGCCTCAAAGGCGCCCTCGAGGCGCTGCTGCTGGTGTCGAGCGACCCGGTGAGTGCGCCCGCGCTCGCCGGCGCACTGGATATCGCCCCCGGCGAGTGCGCGTCGCTGCTCGCCGAGCTCAAGGTTGAGTACGAGGAGGCCAACCGTGGCTTTCAGCTGCGTGAGGTCGCCGGCGGCTGGCGCCTGTTTACGCACCCCGCCTACCACGACGTGGTCGAGGCCTATGTGTTGAGCTGGGACACGCAAAAGCTGTCGCAGGCCGCGCTCGAAACACTGGCCGTCATCGCATACCACCAGCCCGTGACGCGCGAGGTGGTCAAGGGCATCCGCGGCGTCAATTCCGACGGCGTCATCGCGTCGCTCGTGGACAAAGGTCTGGTGCGCGAGCTCGGACGCGACCCCCAGCGCGGTCAAGCCATCATCTACGGCACGACCAACGCCTTCTTGGAAAAGTTCGGTCTGCGCTCCACCCGCGATCTGCCCGATCTGGAGCAGTTTGCCCCCGACGAGCAGTCGCGTCAGTTTATCCGCGAGCGCCTGAGCGGCCGCAGCATTCAGTCCACGCTCGAGGAGCAGGCCGAGGACCTGGACGAAGAGCGCGAACTGCTCGATACCGATCTTGAAGATGTAGAGGCAGTCGAGGACTTGGAGACCCTGGTCGTCGACAAGACCTCGGAGGATTTACATGACGAGGACTAACGAAGTAGGGGAGACGCGCGCCATGGGTAACGCAGTACCCGCTGCCGACGCCCAGCCTGTCTACCCGCACACCATGCGCCTGCAGCGCTTTTTGGCGCGCGCGGGCGTGGCGAGCCGCCGCGGGTCGGAGGACCTGATGACCGCCGGACGCGTGACCGTTAACGGCGAGGTCGCGACCGAACTGGGCACCAAAGTCGACGTCGAACGCGATCACATCGAGGTCGACGGCATGCCTGTCAAGCTCAACCAGGGCGCCGTGTACCTGATGCTCTACAAGCCGACCGGCTACCTCACTACCATGAGCGACCCGCAGGAGCGCCCTTGCGTGGCCGATCTGGTCCCGCGCGACCGATTTCCGGGCCTGTTTCCGGTGGGCCGCCTGGACCGTGACACCACAGGCCTTTTGCTCTTTACCACCGACGGCGACCTGTCGCAGGATCTACTGCACCCCAGCAAGCACGTCTACAAGACCTACCAGGCGCTCGTGGACGGGCAGCTGTCCGACCACGATCTTACGCCGCTGCGTCGCGGCATCGAGCTCGACGACGGTCTGTGCCAGCCGGCTATCTGCCGCATCATCACCGCACGCGAGGCAGAGGCCGTGGCTCCGCAAGGCGTAAAGCCCGGTACCACCGCCGTGGAGGTCATCATCCGCGAGGGACGCAAGAACCAGGTCAAGCGCATGCTGAGCAAGATCCACCATCCGGTGATCCGCCTGCACCGCTGCAACTTTGCCGGCCTGGAGCTCAAGGACGTGGCCAAGGGCTCGTGGCGCGAGCTCACCGACCGCGAGGTGCAGATCCTCAAGGCCGGCGGCATCCCGCCCAAGCAGGCGAGCGCCAAGAGCAACGGCGGCAAGCCCCAAGACACGCCCGCCAGCCGCACGCGTCACCACGGCAGCCACGGCTCCGCACCCAAGCGCAACACCTACCGCGAGCGCTACACAGGCTAGGCAACCCGCCGCGCCCCAGCGCCCCGAACCATACCAGCACGTCAACCATCGAAAGGAAGTATTGCATGATCGTCGCCATCGACGGCCCCGCCGGTTCCGGCAAATCCACCATCGCCAAGGAGATCGCCCGCCAGCTGGGCTTTAACAAGCTCGACACGGGCGCCATGTATCGCGCCGTCACCTTCGCCGCTCTCGACCGCGGCATCGATTTGGACGACGAGACGGCCATCGACGCCCTCGCCGAGCAGATCGAGATTCGCTTTACCAACGGCACCGGCGAGGATACACGTTTGGCCATTGACGGCCAGGACGCTTCAGCCGCCATCCGTACCCCGCAGGTCGACGCCAACGTGTCCAAGGTCTCGGCCTACCCGGGCGTGCGCGCAGCCATGCTCATCCACCAGCGCCGCGCCGCCGAGGACCGCGATATCGTGGCCGAGGGTCGCGACATCGGAACCGTCGTGTTCCCTAACGCGCAGGTCAAGGTCTTCCTGACCGCCGACCCGCGCGAGCGCGCCCGCCGCCGCGTGCTGCAGCGTCACCAAAACGATGCTCAGCCGCTCACGCCCGCGCTGCTCGAGACCGAAGTCGACGATACCCTCGACGCCCTCAAGCAGCGCGACAAGCTTGATAGCAGCCGCGAGGTCGCCCCGCTCGTGCCCGCCGAGGACGCCGTGCACGTCGACTCCACCGCCCATACCATCGACGAGGTCGTCCGCATTATCGAGGGCCTCATCAACCAAAGGAGGTAGCCCATGCGCCTGTTTAAGCAGACGCCCGAGGACTATTACAACGCCCCCTACGCAGAGTTCCCAGCGCTCATCCGCGGCACCGTCGTCGTAGTCATGGCCATCCTTTGGGCCTTCTCCAAGCTCATGTGGCGCTGGAAGGTCGAGGACGCTGACCTGCTGTTTGAGCGCCAGGACGGCCGCGGCAGCGTGGTCATCTGCAACCACACCTCGATGGCTGAGCTCTTGGCCGTGGAGACGGCGCTGTTCTTTGGCGGCCGCCGCATTCGCCCCATCTTTAAGTCCGAGTTCGCCAAGAGCAAGATCGTACGCTGGGCCTTTAGCCGCGTGGGCGGCATTCCCGTGGAGCGCGGCACCGCCGACATGAAGTGCCTGCGCGCCGCCCAGCATGCGCTGCAGCGCGGCGAGGACGTCCTGATCTTCCCCGAGGGCACGCGCATCCGCTCGCGCGAGATCAAGCCCGAGGTCCACGGCGGTTTTGCGCTCATCGCCCAGATGGGCAAGGCGCCCGTCAACCCGCTCGCCATCTGCGGCTGGTCCGACATCACGCCCGCGGGCAAAAGGCTCATGCGTCCCAAGAAGTGCTGGATTCGTGCCGGCAAGGCCGTCTCGCTTTCCGATGCACCGGCCGAGCTCAAGCGCAAGGAGCGCTTGGCTTGGTTTGAGTCCGAGGCCATGAGCCGCGTATACGCCATGCGCGACGAACTGTGCGCCGAGCATCCGGGCAGGTTCTAGCCATGAGCGAGAACGTGACGAACACCGCCGCGACTGCGTCCGACCAGGACGGCGCGCCCACCATCGAGATTGCAGCTCACGCCGGCACCTGCTACGGCGTACAGCGCGCGCTCGACATGGCGCTTGCCGCCGCGCCCCAGGCAGGGGAGAGCACTCAGGTCCACACCCTGGGTCCGCTCATCCATAACCCCATCGTGGTACGCGAGCTCGCTGAAGCGGGCGTTGGCTTGGCCGACACCTTGGACGACGCCGCATCAGGCACCGTTATCATCCGCGCACACGGCGTAGTGCCGCAGGTGATCGATGCTGCCCGCAAGCGCGACCTTAACGTCGTCGACGCCACCTGCCCCTACGTGAAGAAGGTTCATGTGGCCGCCGAGCGCCTGGTGCGCGAGGGCTACCGCGTGGTGGTCGTAGGCGAGCCGGGTCACCCCGAGGTCGAGGGTATTCTGGGCCACGCCGGCAATGACGCGCAGGTCGTGAGCTGTGCCGCCGACGCCGATGCCCTGCCGCTCAAGGGCAAGGTGGGCCTGGTTGTGCAGACAACCCAGACCGCGCAGAACCTCGCCGAGGTCGTGGCCGCTATCGCCCCGCGCGTGCAGGAGCTGCGTGTGATCAACACCATCTGCGCCGCCACGAGTGAACGTCAACAGGCAGCTGCAACACTTGCCAACCGCTGCGACTGTATGGTCGTGGTGGGCGGCAAGAACTCGGGCAACACCCGCCGCCTGGCTCAGATTTGCGCAGACGCCTGCGAGCGCACGCATCACATCGAGGAAGCTTCCGAGCTCCAGGCCGCATGGTTTACCGACGCTCACCACATCGGCATCACCGCCGGAGCCTCCACCCCGCAAGAACACATCGAGCGCGCCGTCACGCGCATCAAGGAGCTTTGTCGCTAATCATGGACCAGACCGTACCCGCATACGCCGCCGAGGTGGCCGATTACGGGCGCAGCCGCGACCCCGAGCCGGGTGAGGGCGCGCTCGTAAAGAACGTGCGTCCCGAATCGCCCGCGTGGGATGTGGGTATCGAGCCGGGCATGCGCGTGCTCACGGTCAACGGCGAGGCGCTCACCGACATGATCGTGTGGCTCTGGGAGGCCGACGATGATACCGTCGACCTCGAGGTTTTCGACCCACGCGACAACACCGTCACCTCCGTCGAACTCGACCGCTTCCCGGGAGAGGACTGGGGGCTGGAGTTCGACGGCCCCATCTTTGACGGCATGCGCACCTGCGTGAACGCCTGCGTGTTCTGCTTTATGACCATGCTGCCCAAGGGCGGCCGTTCCACGCTCTATATTCGCGACGACGACTATCGCCTAAGCTTTTTGCAAGGCAACTTTGTCACGCTTACGAACCTCACCGACGAGGACGTGCAAAACGTCATCCAGCGCAACATGAGTCCCATGAACGTGTCGGTCCACGCTGTGAGCCCCGACGTCCGCCGTCGTATGATGGGCCGTAACGCTCAGCGCGGCATGGACGTACTCGAGACCATCATGGCCGCCGGCATCGAGATTCACGCGCAGATCGTGTTGTGCCCCGGCATGAACGACGGCGAGGAGCTGGAAAAGACCCTGCGCTTTTGCGAGGAGCACGAGCAAATCACAAGCCTGGGCATTGTGCCGCTCGGTTTTACCAAGCATCAGAACCGTTTTAGCTGGTCCTACAGCGACAAGCCCGAGCTAGCGCGCGAGACCATTGCCATGATCCGTCCCTACCAGGACCGCGCCTATGAGCGCTTTGGCCGCCACACCTTCCAGATGAGCGATGAGTTCTATCTGGACGCCGGCATCGATCCTCCCGAGGCAGACTTTTACGACGGTTACCCGCAGTACTACGACGGCATCGGCATGATCCGCTCGTATCTGGACGAGACCGACGACGTGCTGGCTACCGATGCCGAGCGACTGGCCCGCGTCCGCGAGGCCATCGCCGCCCGCAGCCAGCACCTGCTGTGCCTCTCCGGCGCCAGCGCGCGCGACACCGTGGCGCGCTTTGTGGAGTCGCCGCATGGTCTCGGCGGCACTGTTACGGCCATCAAGAACCGCTACTTCGGCGGCAACGTGGACGTGACCGGCCTCATCGTCGCGTGTGACATTCTGGAGCAGCTGCCCCAAGACCTGTCGGGGGTTATGCTCTTTGTGCCTAAGCTCATGTTCAACGCTGACGGCATGACGCTTGACGAGTATCATCGTGACGATTTACTCGCAAGCCTTACCAGTCGCGGCGCCGAGGTTCATGTGGTGTCGACCATGCCGCATGAGCTGCTCGATACCCTGGAGCATATCCTTGGCATTGTGCCCGCAGACTCTACTAATTCCGCTGACCCTATCCATTAAAGGAGAGCAGATGAAACCAATCGTCGCCGTCGTCGGACGCCCCAACGTGGGCAAGTCCACGCTCGTTAACCGCCTGGCCCAAACCTCGGACGCCATCGTCCATGAGTCCCGCGGCGTCACGCGCGATCGCTCATACCACACGGCCGATTGGAACGGCCGCGAGTTCACCATTGTCGACACGGGCGGCATCGAGCCGCTCAAGAGCGATGACGTCTTTGCCACGTCCATCCGCGACCAGGCCCTCGCCGCCGCCGAGGAAGCCGCCGTCATCCTGTTTGTGGTCGACGGCCGCACCGGCGTCACCGAGGAGGACGAGTCGGTCGCCCGCATGCTCAAGCGCTGCGACAAGCCGGTCTTTCTACTGGTGAACAAGCTCGACAACCCCGATCGCGAAAACGACAGCATCTGGGAGTTCTATTCGCTCGGCGTCGGTGAGCCCACGCCCCTCTCGGCCCTGCATGGCCACGGCACGGGCGACCTGCTCGACGATATCGTGGCCCTGCTTCCGGAGGAAGAGGACGAGGTCGCCGACGAGTTCCCCGATGCGCTGAACGTGGCCATCATCGGCCGCCCCAACGCCGGCAAGTCCTCGCTGTTCAACCGCATCCTAGGCGCCGACCGCTCTATCGTGTCCAACATTGCCGGCACGACGCGCGACGCCATCGACACCGTCGTGGAGCGCAACGGCAAGCACTACCGCATGGTCGACACCGCGGGCATCCGCAAGAAGAGCACCGTGTACGAGAATATCGAGTACTACTCGATGGTCCGCGGCCTGCGCGCCATCGACCGCGCCGACGTGGCGCTGCTCGTCGTCGACGCCTCCGTGGGCGTTACCGAACAGGACCAGAAGGTCATGGGTCTTGCCATCGAGCGCGGCTGTGCCATCGTTGTGCTGCTCAACAAGTGGGACCTGCTCGACGACGACCGCAAGCGCGAGGCCTGCATGGAGACCATCGACCGCCGTCTGGGCGTCATGGCTCCCTGGGCCCAGTACCTGCGCATCTCTGCCCTCACTGGCCGCAGCGTCGAGAAGATCTGGGCGATGGTCGACGCCGCCGAGAAGACGCGCTCGCAAAAGATCACCACCTCGCGCCTCAACACCTTCCTCACCGACCTGCGCGAGTTCGGCCACACCGTGGTGGACGGCAAGCGCCGCCTGCGCATGCACTACGTGACTCAGACGGGCATCAACCCGCCGACGTTCACGTTCTTCGTCAACCACAGCGACCTGGTCAACGACACCTACCAGCGCTACGTGGAGAACCGCATGCGCTCGACTTTCGATTTTGCCGGCACGCCCATTCGACTCTTCTTTAGGAAGAAGGAACAAAAGGATGCATAATCCGATTCTGCTGACCGCCATCTGCGCCGTGGTCTCGTTCTTTATCGGGGCGATTCCGTTTGGCCTGATCCTGGGCCGCGTGTTCAACCACACGGACATTCGCAAGGCGGGTTCCGGCAACATCGGCACCACCAACGCGCTGCGCGTGGCCGGCCCCAAGGTGGCCGCGCTCACGCTGCTGCTCGACTGCCTTAAGGGCGCCATCTGCGTCCTTATCGCCCGTCCGCTCATCGCGGGCGTGGGCTATGGCTTCCCCGTAAGCATCATGGCGCCCGGAGCCCCCGGCGACTGGATGCTCGGTGTCATTTGCCTGGCAGCCGTGTGGGGCCATATCTTCTCGCCCTATCTCAACTTCCACGGCGGCAAGGGTATCGCCGTTGGTCTGGGCGTGATCCTTGCCTGGTACTGGCCCATTGGCCTGTCGCTGCTGGGCATGTTTATCGTAGCCGTTGCCATCACCAAGTATGTGTCGGTGGGTTCGCTTGCCGCAGCCATCGGACTTCCTATCGCTGCTTGCGCGGTCTTTCCGTACAGCAGCCTAGGCCTCAAGTTCTGCATGGCGATGATCGGTATC
>CAUCNB010000065.1:0-9981 GCA_958444075.1 uncultured Collinsella sp.
TCGACCTGTTCGACGTCTGTAACCGTACCGTGCTCTACGTGAGCCACGATATTGACGAGGCATGCCGCCTGTGCGAGCGCATTTGCGTGATGCACGACGGGCATGTTGAGGAGATCGGCTCTGTCGAGGACGTGGTCCGCCGCCCGCAGACGTTGGCGGCACTGCGCCTGACGGGCTGCAAGAACACGAGCCGTGCGCGCAAGATCGGCGACGAAGAGGTTGAGGCCCTCGACTGGGGCATGACCTTTAACGTGGGACGCGAGGTTCCCGATGATGTGGCGTACCTGGGGATTCGCGCAAGTTACTTCCATGTTGACAATCGTGCCGAGCGGGGCCGCAACAGCTACGATTTGCACGTGGCCCGTGTGAGTGATTCGCGTTTTGAGCGGCTGGTGCTGTTGGACGTGCCACGTGTTGATGCACCCACGCGTCTGCAGTGGAAGGTCAACAAGGTGAGCGTGTCTGTAGAGGAGTTGGCGCAGGCGGGGGAGACCTTGCGCATGCATTTTGATGCGAGCAGGATTCATTTGGTTTGTCGATAGCGCCGGGTAATGCCGTCGGGGATATAAGCCTCGGCGGCTTTGTTTTTGCCGTTCGTCGAATGAGAGATGACAAACTCTTATCAATCAGGATAATAATTTATTAAAGGCGGCACACGACGCTGTCGTACGAATGTCAACGGTGTTCGCATGGTCGATGACCGTTGATATAGTTGACCTCAACTTGTAAAGGAGGGTGCGCACATGCCGCAGACGACATACATTTGCCGCGTTGCCGCGCGTGCCCTATATATCGCTCGGAGCCGCATATGAGCAGGTATGTTCACGGCTCCGGGAGAGACGACGCACAACTAAATAGTCAACCGCAAAGCAGGTTCCCCAAAATTCCGGGTTTGAGCACGGCAGGGCAATCGCCGCCCGTCGTGCATCGATACCGCTGTTATCCGTTTTTGGTTCGAGAGGGGAACCGCCATGGCTGAAGAATTCGATTTCCATCCGATGTGGGAGAGCCTCGGCATGAATCTTGCCGACCACGATATGCTGCTGGGCGCCGTGGGCCAGATGTACGGCGACATGTTCCTGACGCAGAACAATCGCCCCAAGTCCACGTCCTACCTGGACTTTGTGGCCACCAACATCCATAGTGGCCGCATTAAGGAGATGCTCGACAAGAAGGAGGCTGGCGAGGCCACCAAGATCGTGGGCTCGTTCTGCGTCTACGTGCCCGAGGAGATCGTGCTTGCCTGTGACGGCATTCCCGTTGGTCTGTGCTCGGGTGCCGATTGGGCAACGGACAAGGTCGAGGAGCACTTGCCGCGCAACACTTGTCCGCTTATCAAGAGCTTTGCCGGATTTAAGCTGGGCGAGGTCTGCCCCTACATTGAGTCGAGTGACTTGGTGGTAGGCGAGAACACCTGCGATGGCAAGAAGAAAGCCTACGAGTTTTTTGCCACGCAAAAGAACATGTACGTCATGGATATTCCCAACGTACACGACGAGTCGACGCTCGTGACCTGGAAGGCCGAGGTCAAGAAGCTCGCCGCCAAGATCGAGGAAGAGTGCGGCGTCACGATTACGCCTGAGCGTCTGAAGGCCGCCATCCGCGCCGTCAATGAGAAGCGTCGCGCCCTGCAGCGCCTCGCTGCCACGCGCGCTGCCGACCCTGCGCCCATCAGCGGTCTTGACAGCCTGCTGACCGTTCAGGCCGCCTTTATGGACGACACGCCACGTCTGACTGGAGCCATTAACGATATGGCGGCTGAGTGCGAGCAGCGTGTCGAGACCGGCGAGGGCGTGGCGCCCAAGGGGACCAAGCGCATTCTGTACACCGGCACGCCCATGGCCGTGCCCAACTGGAAGCTGTTCAACCTCATCGAGAAAGCCGGCGGCGTTGTGGTAGGCGAGGAGTCCTGCACGGGCTCGCGCTACTACAGGGACCTGGTCGACGAGTCCGGTGAGACGGTGGACGAGATGCTCGATGCCATCGCCGAGCGCTACTTTAAGATCAACTGCGCCGTCTTTACGCCCAACGACCAGCGTATGAAGGACATTGTCCAGATGGCCAAGGACCTGCATGCCGACGGCATCGTCGACGTGGCCCTGCAGTTCTGCACGCTCTATGAGATGGAGTCCTTCGCCGTGGAGAAGGCCGCCGAGGAGGCGGGCATTCCGTTCATGCACATCACGACCGACTACGCCGGCGAGGACGCAGGCCAATTGCAGACGCGCATCGAAGCTTTCTTGGAAACCATTTAGGGCTATACGTTCCGGCGGCTTCCCCAGGTACCCGATCTTGCCGTTCAAACCGTCGCTTGCGTACCAAAGTGCGCGGAGCTGCTCTTTCACGGCAACCTCGGGCGCCTGGGAAAGCCGTTTCCTTGGTTGGTTAAAAGGTTTAGGAGTTATATGTCGGAAAATATTGAGCAGCCGTTGCCCAGCACGTTTGAGGAGTTCAACGAGCAGCGCAAGGCCGCGTTTATTCGCGTCAAGGATTATAAGCAGGCGGGCAATCGCCTGGTCGGATTTTTGTGCAGCTATACGCCGCTCGAGATTATCGATGCCGCGGGCGCTGCAAGTGTGGCCTTGTGCGGCACATCCGACGAGGTGATTCCCGAGGCCGAGAAGGTGCTGCCGGCAAATCTGTGTCCGCCCATCAAATCGACGTACGGCTTTGCCTACTCGCAAAAGTGCCCGTTTACGTACTTTAGCGACATGATCATCGGCGAGACCACCTGCGACGGCAAGAAGAAGATGTACGAGCTGCTGGGGGAGCTCAAGCGCACGCACATTCTGCACCTGCCGCAGGGTCGCGATCGCGCCTACGAGCGTGAAAGCTGGTACGAGGAGTGCCGCCTACTCAAGGAGGA
The DNA here is from genome assembly GCA_958444075.1 of uncultured Collinsella sp. Classification (GTDB taxonomy): domain Bacteria; phylum Actinomycetota; class Coriobacteriia; order Coriobacteriales; family Coriobacteriaceae; genus Collinsella. The sequence continues at coordinate 2,867 of CAUCNB010000065.1, forward strand.
GCTCGAGAACTTCTACGGCATCACGATTACCGACGATGACCTGCGTGCTGCTGCCCGTCGTCGCAACCGCTTGCGTGCGGCCCAGCTCGAGATGTTTACGTTGCAGGCCAACCAGCCGGCGGCCATGAGCGGCGTCGACCTGATGAGCACCATGTTTGCCGGTACGTTCAGCTTTGATATCGAGGCCTATACGGAGCAGCTGGAGCAAAAGGTCGCCAAGCTGCGCGAGGCCTACGAGGCCGGCGAGCGCCCGGTTGCGGCGGATGCCAAGCGCATCCTAATCACCGGTTGCCCGGTGGGCGGCGTTATCAACAAAATCGGCCGCACCATCGAGTCCAACGGCGGCGTGGTCGTGTGTATGGATGACTGCTCGGGCGAGCGCACGGCCGCCATGATGATCGACCCGGAGGCTCCCGATATCCTGCGCGCCATCGCCGACCGCTACCTTGACATCAACTGCTCGGTCATGACGCCCAATGACGGTCGTATGGAAAACACGCTGGCCATGTGCGAGAAGTATCATGTCGATGGCGTGATAGAGAGCGTGCTGCAGGCATGCCACACCTTTAACGTGGAGAGTGCGCGCATGCAGGAGGCCGTCGAGGGTGCGGGTATTCCGTATATGAAGATCGAGACCGACTACAGCAACGGTGACATGGGTCAGATCGAGACCCGTATCGCCGCCTTTATCGAGACCCTCTAGCTTCCTCAGGCACCGGATCTTGCCCCTCAAACCGTCGCTTGCGTACCAAAGTACGCTTCGCTCCTCTTTCGGGGCAACCTCCGGCACCTGAGAAACCTAGAGCTAAGGCGCCTGAACGCGCCGCTGTCTTTGATGTTTGGATTAGGAGAGAGCCATGATAGGGATCGGGATCGATATCGGGTCTACGGCGGCTAAGGCTGCTGTGGTCGATGGGGAGGGTTCGGTGGTGTGGACGTGCGTGCAGCCAACCGGGTTCTCCTCGGTCGATGCTTCCGAGCGGCTGCGCGAGGCACTGGCAGCGGCCGGCTATGACGTGGCTGCCGACGACGTGCGCGTGGTCGCGACCGGCTACGGTCGTGTCGCCGTGCCCTATGCACACAAGGTCGTGACCGAGATCACCTGCCACGGCGTCGGTGCCGTGCGCCTGTTTGGCGACCATGGCACCGTGATCGACGTGGGGGGCCAGGACACCAAGGTCATCCAGCTTAAAGGCGGCCGCGTGGCCAAGTTTGCCATGAATGACAAGTGCGCTGCCGGCACGGGGCGTTTTTTGGAGATCATGGCCGACCGCCTAGGCATTTCCCAGCAGCAGATGGCCGACCTGGCGCGTTCCGGCGAGCCTACCAAGATCAGCAGCATGTGCACGGTGTTTGCCGAAAGCGAGGTTATCAGCCTGATCGGTCGCGGTGAGCCGCGCGAGAACATCGCACGTGGCGTGATCGACAGCGTGGTCTCGCGCGTGGCGACCATGGCCGGGCAGGCCGCAGGCGCCCCGTACTACCTGACCGGTGGCCTGTGCGAGAACGCCTTCGTGGTGGAGCGGTTGGGCGAGCTACTGGGGTCGCCGGTGACCACCTCGCCCCAGGCCCGCTTTGCCGGTGCCATCGGCGCGGCGATTCGCGCGCAGGCGCTCAATTAATGCATCCGCCCCAGGCTCGCATTCATGCGTATACTGGGAGAAAATTATTGACCGATGAGAGGAGGTATCGATGCCTGACGATCAGATTAAGCTCACGTCTATGACGGCCGCGAGCGGTTGAGCCGCTAAGTTGGCTCCTGGAGCCCTCGCCCAGGTCCTGGGCGACTAGCCCAATGTGCATAACGACAACCTACTCGTGGGGTTCGATACCTCCGACGATGCGAGCGTCTTCCGCGTTGGCGATAACCTGGGCCTCGTGCAGTCCATCGACTTCTTCCCGCCGATGGTCGACGACCCGTTCATGTTTGGCCAGATCGCTGCGGCCAACTCGCTGTCGGACATCTACGCCATGGGCGGGCGGCCGAGCCATGCCATGAACTTGCTGTGCATTCCCAATTGCCTGGGAGTTGAGGTTGCCGGGCAGATTTTGGCGGGTGGCGCCGACAAGTGCGTCGAGGCCGGCTGCGCCATCGCGGGCGGCCACACCATCAACGACGACGAGCCCAAGTACGGCCTGTCCGTGAGCGGCTTTGTCGCGCTCGACCGCATGCTCGCCAACAGCGGCGCGCACGTGGGCGATGTCCTGCTGCTGACCAAGGCGATCGGCTCGGGCATCATCACCACGGCCATTAAGGGCGAGCTCATCGAGCAGGACGAGGCCGCAGCCATGTTTGACTCGATGCGCACCCTCAACGAGGCACCGATTCGTCTGGCCGAGGGACTTGAGTTTCACGGCTGTACCGACGTCACGGGCTTTGGCCTGATCGGGCATGCGTGCGAGATGGCCGAGGGCTCGGGCGTGCAGATTGAGCTTGCGTCAGGGGCCGTACCGCTCTTTGACCAGGTGCTCGACATGGCGCGTCTTGGCATTATCCCAGCCGGCGCCTACCGCAACCAGGACTTCTTTGGCCCCCGCGTGGCGGCCGACGATGACCTGGAACCGGGCATGTTGGATGCGCTGTACGATCCGCAGACCTCGGGCGGCCTGCTCATCGCGGCGCCTGCTGCCGATGTGGATGAGCTTGCGCGTCGTTTACATGCCGAGGGGCGCGTTGCCGCCACAATCGGTCGCGCGTGCGAGCCGGTGCCGGGCGGTCCTGCTGTTCGCGTTGTGCATTAAGGAAAACCGTTTATGCGACCGCCTGCTGTTCTGGGCGGTCCCTTTTGAAAGGATGTAGCTATGTCTACCAAAATTGAAGTCAATGCCATGGGCGATGCCTGCCCGCTGCCCGTCGTCAAGACGCTTAAGGCACTCAAACAGCTTGATGGCGAGGGCGCCGTCGTGACTTCGGTCGATAACGAGACGGCCGTGAAGAACATCTCCAAGATGGCACAGGAGAAGGGCTGCACGGCCTCGGTCGAGAAGATTTCGGACGCTGAGTGGCACGTGACTGTCGCGACCGCCGGTGCCGTGGCCGTTGCGGACCCCGAGCAGGACGGTGCCGCTTTCTGCGACGCCAGCGCCGGCAAGGGCAAACTCGTCATTTCCGTCTACACCGATTGCATGGGTCGTGGCGACGACGAGCTGGGCCACAAGCTCATGAAGGCGTTTATCTTTGCCGTGACGCAGCAGGAGGAGCTGCCTGCGACCATGTTGTTCTACAACGGCGGCGCCAAGCTCACCGTTGAGGGGTCGCCGGTGCTCGATGATCTGAAGGGCCTGGCGGAACAGGGTGTCGAGATTCTCACCTGCGGTACCTGCCTGGACCACTTTGGCATCAAGGACCAGCTTGCCGTGGGCGAGGTCACCAACATGTACGTGATCGTGGAGAAGATGGAGCAGGCCGTGCGCGTCGTGCGCCCATAACGTATTGGTTGGAGTTGCCATGAGGGAGAAGCGCCCGGCGCTTGTCATCACGTTTCCCACCACGGCGGCCGCCATGGGCTGCGAATCTCTGTGCATCGAGCGCGGCCTTCCCGGGCGAACGATTCCCGTGCCCGGGGAGGTCGCTGCCGGTTGCGGTCTGGCGTGGAAGGCGTTGCCTGCCGATGAGGAGCTGCTGCGTGCCGTGCTTGCCGCAGCGGGCATTCCCACCGAGGGCTATACCGTGATTGATATGTGGGAGGTCGTGCGATGATCTATCTGGATAACGCGGCGACGACCATGCACAAGCCGCAGACGGTCATCGATGCCGTGGCGCAGGCGATGTGCTCGCTCGGCAATGCCGGGCGCGGCGCCACGTCGGGCGCCCTCGATGCCGCTCGTACGATTCACGGTTGCCGTGCCAAGCTCGCGCGCCTTTTAGGTTGCCCGAGGGCAGACCATGTGTGCTTTACGCCCAACTCCACCGCGGCGCTCAACACCGCCATCAGCGGGGTGGTGTGCCCCGGCGACCGCGTGGTCACGACGGTGCTTGAGCACAACTCCGTGCTACGTCCGCTCAATCGCTTGGCGGCAGAGCAGGGCGTGACCGTTGAGCACGCGGGCTGCGACGCGAACGGCGTGCTCGACTACGATGAGCTCGAGCGGTTGGTCACGCCGGGCACGCGTGCTGTGGTGGTGACGCACGCCTCCAATGTGACCGGCAACGCGGTCGACATTGCACGCGTGGCCGCTATGGCCCATGCTGCCGGTGCGCTGGTGATCGTCGATGCCTCGCAGTCTGCCGGCACGGCGCATATCGATATGCGGGCCATGGGGCTCGACGTGGTGTGCTTTACCGGCCACAAGGGGCTCATGGGACCTCAAGGCACGGGTGGCCTGGCCGTGGCGGAGGGCATTGACGTGGCTCCTTGGGCCATGGGCGGCACGGGCGTGCACAGCTTCGATGCGCTGCAGCCGCGGGAGTGGCCCACGCGCCTTGAGGCGGGCACGCTCAACGGTCACGGTATCGCCGGCCTTTCTGCCGGCCTCGACTTTATCGAGGCCCAGGGTGGGGTCGAGGCGATTGCTTCCCACGAGCGTGCGCTCGCTGATCGCTTCCTTGCCGGTGTACGCGAGATTCCAGGGATTAAGCTCTACGGTGCGTTTGACCTGCCCACACGCTCGGCGATCGTCTCGCTCAACGTGGGCGATATCGATTCTGCCGAGATTTCGGATGCGCTCATGCAAGGGTGGGGGATTGCGACGCGCCCCGGTGCTCACTGCGCTCCGCTCATGCACCGCGCGTTGGGGACCGAGCGCCAGGGTGTCGTTCGCTTCTCGTTTGGGTATTTCAACACGGACGAGGAAGTTGACGCCGCGATTGAAGCTTTGCGCGATTTAGCTTACTAAAGCGTATATACTTGCGGGATGGGCCTTTTGCCCGTCCCGTTTTTGTTTCGACCCGAAAGGTGGTCCCATGGCCTCATCCGCGCCGCGCGGCCTGCGCTCCGACCATGTCGTTACCGTCGGTATCGCCCTGTTCTCGATGCTCTTTGGCGCCGGCAACCTCATTATTCCGCCGCTGCTGGCGCTGCAGGCAGGTTCTGCCACGCCGGTCGCCTTGCTTGGCTTTCTCATCGCCGCCATCGGCTTGCCCGTTATGGGCTTTATCGCCGTGGCACTTGCCGGAACGGCGCGCGAGCTTGCCGGCCGCGTGCACCCCAAATTTGGCGAGTTCTTTGTCGCGGCGGTGTATCTGGCTATCGGCCCGTGCCTGGCCATTCCGCGCACGAGCTCCACGGCCTTCGAGATGCTGGTGCCGCTGCTGCCCGAGGGCGTCTCGCTCGCCACGGCTCGCCTGGTGTTTGCCGTCGGGTTCTTTATCGTCGCATTTGCGCTCACGCTGCGTCCCGGCGTCATCACGCGCGTACTCGGCCGCATTACGGGCCCCGCGCTCATCGCCCTTATCGTATTGGTCGTGGGCGCTGCCGTGGTCTCGCCGCTGGGTCCCGCTGCCGCGCCACAGGCTCCCTATAATGCCGGTGCTGCCGTGCAGGGCTTTTTGACCGGCTATCAGACCATGGACCTGCTCGCGTCGCTCGCCTTTGGCATCATCATCGCCGAGACCATTCATGAGCTGGGTGTTACCGATGACAAGCGTGTGGCCTTCGAGATTTCGCGCTCTGGTGTTATCGCCGGCGTGCTCATGGCCATCATCTACTGCGGCTTGGGCCTTGCCGGTATGCAGCTCGGCACCGTGATGCCCGACGCTACCAACGGCGCCGCTATCCTTGCGCGTTCGGCCTCTATGCATTTTGGTCTTGCCGGCACGGTCGTGGTCTTTGCGATCTTTTTCCTCGCCTGCATGAACGTGTGCATCGGCCTTATCAGCTGCTGCTCGCGTTACTTCTGCGAGACGTATGTGGTCGAAGGGGGAGCGGAGGCTTCCGAGGAGGCCATGCGCCGTCCTTTTGCGGTTCTCGCCTTTGTGTTCGCCGCATTTTCGTGCGTGCTTTCCAACGTGGGCCTCGACGTGATCCTTATGTTCTCGGTGCCCATGCTCAACGCCTTGTATCCCGTTGCCATTGTGCTGGTGCTGATGGGCCTGGTGCACGGCTTTTGCGACGCACATCCGCAGGTTTGGGTCTGGGTCGGCGGCGTTGTCGCGGTGCAGAGCGTAATCACTTCGGTCCGCGATGCGTTCTTTGCGGGCGCGTGGCTACCGTTCGATGCGTTGCCGCTGGCAGATATCGGCGCTGCGTGGGCACCGGTTGCCGTGGTTGCCTTTGTGATCGGTCTGCTCCATAGCCGGTTTGTCGCACATTCGAGGAGCTAGGGTATCGTCGCTTGCACAGGCGGGGAGTCTCACCTATAATTTCCTTCGCTTTGGGACACGCAAGGTTTAGACCTTAGCTGCTCAACACCTTCGGGACGTGGCGCAGTTTGGTAGCGCGCCTGCTTTGGGAGCAGGATGTCGCAGGTTCAAATCCTGTCGTCCCGACCATATCTTGCGGGCGTAGTTCAATGGTAGAACCCCAGCCTTCCAAGCTGATGACGCGGGTTCGATTCCCGTCGCCCGCTCCATAAGATAGATGAATGGCTCTGGTTCCTTTTGGGACTAGAGCCATTTTCATATACATGCCGGGGACCCCACATCCCCTCCTAAGTTGCGGTGAAATAGTTCCTGGATTAGCCGCAAAAGCTGTTATCCAGGAACTATTTCACCGCAACTTATTGAGGCCGAGCGGCCTGGGTCGATGATGGGTTCTGTTGTCGAGAAGATGAGGGCAGCCTGTCAGGAGTCTGCGTAGGGTTTTGTGGTTGGTATACCGTAACCGCGCATCATGGAGCCGAACGCTTTGACATCGTAGGTGTCTGAGAGCTTGAAATGAATGACGTTGTGGCCCATGGCACGCAAGTTCGCGTCGCGCATGAGGGCAGCTCGATAGGTTTTTGCCGCAGTATGTTCCGGATCATTTTGGGCATCGTCCTCAAACTTGCCTAGTCCATGCAGCTCAGCCAGCATCCAAGAGCCGTTTGGCATCTGCCAGCCGTAATCTGCCAAATAATAGCCGGCGTTTCCCGGTCGAGTGATTTCAACCTGAAGTTCGGGAGCGGCAACTCCCGCCAGAATCGGTGACGCATAATTTCTTTCGCAAATTGACAACCGCATAGCGGAACACGGCCCG
>CAUCNB010000066.1:0-9529 GCA_958444075.1 uncultured Collinsella sp.
CACTTAATGTGCTTTCCGTCTTGCGCAGGACTGTAGAGCAGCAAACTTCATGCCCTCCGGTCCGCCCCGGGAGCCACCGCTAAGTTATCCCCCGGCATTCAGAAAATCTAAGTGCCAAAAAATAAGATTTTTTGACTCCGTGTTGTATAACCCGCCATTCGTGGGTACCATTCAACGCGTACGCAAACAAAAAAGGGTTAATTCGCGTGGCATAACCACGCGGCCCAAAAAGGAGGAGACAAGCATGTCGTCTTTGAAGCCGCTTGCAGATCGTGTTCTGGTCAAGCCCGACGAGGCCGAGCAGAAGACCGCTTCTGGTCTGTATATCGCCAGCAACGCTCAGGAGAAGCCGCAGCGCGGCACCATCGTTGCCGTTGGCGCCGGCAAGGTCAACGACAAGGGTGAGCGCATCCCCATGGACGTTCAGGTCGGCGACGTTGTCATCTACGGTAAGTTCGGTGGCAACGAGGTCAAGGTCGACGGCGAGAAGTATCTGCTGATGCGCGCCGACGACATCTACGCTGTCGTCGAGGCCTAGTCCCGTCAGAATCTCTGATTCGTCTTTGAACGCGCCCGCCGCATAGGACTCGGAAGCGGCGACGCGAGTCACATTTCTTTTGGAGGATTACCTACCATGGCAAAGAACATTACGTTCAACACCGATGCCCGCGCTAAGCTCGCCAAGGGCGTCAACACTCTGGCCGACGCCGTTACCGTCACCATGGGCCCCAAGGGCCGCTACGTTGCGCTGCAGCGCACGTTCGGTGCTCCGACCATCACCAACGACGGCGTTTCTGTCGCCAAGGAGATCGAGCTCGAGGACAACATCGAGAACATGGGCGCTCAGCTGGTGAAGGAGGTCGCCACCAAGACCAACGACACCGTGGGTGACGGCACCACCACCGCAACCCTGCTCGCCCAGGCCATCGTCAACGACGGTCTGCGCAACGTCGCCGCTGGCGCCAATCCGCTGGCCATCCGTCGCGGTATCGACAAGGCCGTCAACGCCGCCGTCGCCGAGATGAAGAAGCAGGCCAAGCCGGTCGAGACCAAGGAGCAGATTGCTTCCGTCGGTACCATCTCCGCCGGTGACCCCGAGGTCGGCGAGAAGATCGCCGAGGCCATGGAGGTCGTGGGCAAGGACGGCGTCATCACCGTCGAGGATTCCCAGACGTTCGACATCACCATCGACACCGTCGAGGGCATGCAGTTCGACAAGGGCTACGTCTCCGCTTACTTCGTCACGGATAACGACCGCATGGAGGCCGTGATGAAGGATCCGTACATCCTCATCACCGACCAGAAGATCTCCAGCGTCCAGGACATCATGCCTGTTCTCGAGGCTGTCCAGCGCGCTGGCCGTGGCCTGCTCATCATCGCTGAGGACATCGATGGCGAGGCTCTGCCGACCCTCGTCCTCAACAAGATCCGTGGCGCCCTCAACGTCTGCGCCGTCAAGGCCCCGGGCTACGGCGATCGCCGCAAGCGCATCCTGGAGGACATCGCCGTCCTCACCGGTGGCCAGGCTGCTCTGGACGAGCTGGGCGTGAAGGTCGCTGACATCACCGCCGATATGCTCGGTACCGCTAAGTCCGTCACTATCTCCAAGGACAACACCGTCGTCGTCGGCGGCGCTGGCTCCAAGGAGGCCATCGACGCCCGCATCGCTCAGATCAAGGGCGAGATGGAGAACACCACCTCTGACTTCGACCGTGAGAAGCTCCAGGAGCGCCTGGCCAAGCTCTCCGGTGGCGTTGCCGTCATCAAGGTCGGCGCTGCTACCGAGTCCGAGCTCAAGGAGATCAAGCACCGCGTCGAGGACGCCCTGCAGGCTACCCGTGCTGCTGTCGAGGAGGGCATTGTCGCCGGCGGCGGCGTCGCCTTCATGGACGCTGCTCCTGCGCTCGATGCTGTCGAGATCGACGACCCCGAGGAGAAGATTGGCGTCGATATCGTCAAGAAGGCTCTGACCGCTCCGGTCGCCACCATCGCCAAGAACGCTGGCTTTGAGGGCGCTGTCGTGGTCGACAAGGTTGCCGAGCTGCCCGCCGGCCAGGGTCTCAACTCTGCCAACGGCGAGTGGGGCGACATGATCGAGATGGGCGTCCTCGACCCCGTCAAGGTCAGCCGCGTCACCCTGCAGAACGCTGCTTCTGTCGCCAGCCTGATCCTCATCACCGAGGCTACCGTCTCCGATGTGCCCAAGAACACTCAGCTTGAGGACGCTATCGCTGCTGCCACCGCTGGTCAGCAGGGCGGCGGTATGTACTAAGGCCGACAAGGTCTAGAACTCCCACCGGGAATCCGGGGGCGTGACGGGGGCTTCCCTCCGGAACGTCCTCGGACATGCAAAGAGGCTCCGCATCGCGCTTCGCGCTGCGGAGCCTCTTTGCGTCCTGCGGAATGTTCCGGAGGGAAGCCCCCGTCACGCCCCCGGATTCCCTGCGTTTACGGCCTTGAGGTCGGCGTGGGCGGAGGACTTGGTTGTTGGGAATACGTGTCCCGGTCGCTGTTTCGCGGCTTTGCCGCGAAAGGCGCGCTACTTTGGGATGGGTGGGGAACGTGGTTGTTGTGGCAACTGATCCCCACCACAAATTACCCTTGGCATACTTGCGCGAACGATTGCTCGTGCTACACTTGCAATTGCTGTTTCAGGGCGGGGTGGAATTCCCCACTGGCGGTAAGTCGGGCGGTGTCAAAGGGACGCCGTGGCGCAGGCGAGGTGTCTGCGACCGAGCCGATGAGTCCGCGACCCGTGCGTGTGTTGGTTCGCATGCCGGCTGAACTGGTGAGATCCCAGTACCAACGGTTAGAGTCCGGATGAAAGAGGCAGGTGATCTTATGTCTGAACAGTCGCAGCATATCCATTTTGAGAACACGAATAGGTGGAGCACCAAACAGCTCGTTACCATGGCGCTGATGTGCGCCTTGGGTGCTCTGTTTATGTATGTGCAGCTGCCCATTCTTCCCTCGGCGCCGTTTTTGACGTATGACCCGTCGCTGGTGCCGGCGATGGTGTGCGGGTTTGCGTATGGTCCCGGCGCCGGTACCGCTGTTGCCGCTATGGCTATCGTTATCCATGCGCTCACCACGGGTGACTGGGTCGGCGCGCTTATGAACTTGGTTGCTACGCTGGGTTATATTCTGCCCGCGGCTATCGTCTACCAGAAGATGCATACCTATAAGGGTGCCGTGATTGGTCTGGTGCTCGGCGTTATTGCCGCTACGGCGTTGTCTATGGTCGCAAACCTTACCATTGGCGTATGGTTCTGGTATGGCTCGGTTGATGTGATCGCCCCGCTCATGATTCCTGCCGTGCTGCCGTTCAACCTCATCAAGACCGTGCTCAACTCGGTATTAACGCTGGCGGTGTACAAGGCGGTCTCTAATCTCATCACGCCCAAAAAGGACCAGGTAAAAGGTCGCGCATGATTGAGTGCCGAGGTGTTTCCTTTAGCTATGACGGTGCCGTACCGGCACTCGACGGCGTCGATCTGAACATTGAGGACGGGGAGTTTTTCTGCATCCTCGGTGGCAATGGGTCGGGCAAGTCGACGTTTGCCAAGCATCTGAATGCACTGTTGCAGCCCGATGCGGGCACGGTACGCATCAACGGCATGGACGCGTCCGATCCCGAGCTGGTCTACGACATCCGCTCGACTGCGGGCATGGTATTTCAAAATCCCGATGACCAGCTGGTGGCAACGCTTGTCGAAGATGACGTTGCGTTTGGCCCCGAAAACCTTGGCGTTCCATCGGCGCAAATTGCGCAGCGCGTACGCGAGGCGCTGAAGGGCGTGGGCCTGGTGGGCTTTGAGCGCCACGAGACCCATGCGCTTTCGGGCGGCCAAAAGCAGCGCGTGGCGCTTGCCGGCGTGCTCGCCATGGAACCGCGCGTGCTCATCTTGGACGAGGCTTCCTCGATGCTCGATCCGCGTGGACGCAAGGGCCTCATGAAGGCTTGCCACGCGTTGCACGATCGCGGCATGACCATCGTGATGATTACGCACTTTATGGAAGAGGCCGCCGAGGCCGATCGTGTCGCGGTATTTCGGGCGGGGCGCGTTGCCATGCTCGGTACGCCCGAGGAAATCTTGACACGGGCGGACGAACTTGCGCAGCTCAACTTGGATATGCCGGCGTCGTGCTGCTTGGGCACGGCGCTTCGTGCGAAGGGCGTGCCCGTTCATGCGCAGGTGCGCGAGGTGGATATGGTCGCCGAGATTGCGCAGGTATATGCCGACCGGAGTGGGGAAGACACCGCAGGGCGGCCTTCCGCGTCCCAGTTGGAAATCGCTGACGGCACTGTTCCGGTAGACAACGAGGGCAACGCGTCGGAGCCCGTCATCGAGCTATCCCATGTTTCGTACAGTTATTCGCTCAGTCCGCGCGAGCGCCGCCGCTGGCATAAGCGCTCGGCCGCTGCGGGCAAATCGAGCAAACAGGTTCTCTGGGGAAACGACCCCAGCAGCCCCTGGGCGCTACGCGATGTTTCGCTGACGGTGCATCGCGGGGAGTTTCTGGGGCTAGCAGGTCATACCGGCTCGGGTAAGTCGACGCTGGTCCAGCATCTCAACGGTTTGATTCGTCCCCAGGAGGGATCCGTTCGCGCGCTGGGGCTCGATCTGTCAAACAAGAAAGACGCCGCCGCGGTTAAGGCCAAGGTCGGCGTGGTGTTTCAATATCCTGAGCGTCAGCTGTTTGCCGAAACCGTGGCGCAGGACGTGGCGTTTGGTCCGCACAACCTTGGGTTGCCGCAAGATGAAATCGACCGTCGTGTCGAGTCATCACTCTTGCGCGTGGGCCTCGATCTTTCCACGGTCGTCGACAAGAGTCCCTTTGAGCTTTCGGGCGGTCAGCAACGGCGTGTGGCATTCGCCGGCGTGCTCGCCATGGAGCCCGAAGTCCTGGTGCTCGATGAGCCCATGGCGGGGCTCGATCCGGCTGCGCGCAGGGATTTCCTTGAGCTTATCGATCGACTCCATCACGAGGGCCTGACCGTTGTCATGGTTTCACATAGTATGGATGACCTGGCCAATTGCTGTGACCGCATCGTCGTAATGAACGAAGGCGCGGTGTTTGCTAAGGGAACCCCCGTACAGGTGTTTGCGCATGCCGATGAGCTCAAGTCGATCGGCTTGGGCGTTCCCGCCGCCCAGCGTATGGCGCTGGCGCTTACGGAGGCGGGCGTGCCGCTGCGTCGCGGCGGGCTCTATACGGTTGAGTCGTTGGCCGACGAGTTGGTGGACCTGCTAATCGGTCGCTCGGGCGGTCCTTCTAACGTCGCGGACATTGTTAAATCCAAGACGGTTGTGCGAGAGGAGGGCTGCTGATGGAGGCGTTTTCGTTTGGCAGCTACTATCCCGGCGATAGTGCGATCCATCGTCTGGATCCGCGCACCAAGCTGCTCCTGGGCTTTGTGTTTTTGATCACGACGCTGACCGTCGGCGGTTTCCGCGGATTGGCCCCTGTCGCAGTTTTCGTCGCGCTGATCTATACCGTGTCCCGGGTGCCGGCTCGTCGCGCTCTGTCGTCGATGGCGCCGCTGCTGGCAATCGTCATCGTGGTCGCGGTACTCAACTTGTTTACCGATCAGAGCGGGCGCATCCTGTGGCAGCTCGGCTTTCTGCAGATAAGCGAGGGCTCGCTGCATTCCGCCGCCTTTATGGCGTGCCGCCTGAGCTTGATGATGGCCGGCATGAGCGCCATTACGCTCACCACACCGACACTCGACCTCACCGCGGGCTTTGAGCGCCTGCTCGCGCCGTTTGCGCGTGTGGGACTTCCTGCGCACGAGCTCGGCATTATTATGGGTATCGCGCTGCGCTTTATGCCGCAGTTTGCCACCGAGATGAAGCAGACGGCGGACGCGCAGGCAAGCCGCGGTGCGCGCGTGACGGGAGGCCCGCTCGGCGGCGTGCGTATGCTCGGCAGTGTGGCGATTCCGCTGTTCACGGGCGTGTTCCGTCATGCCGAGACGCTTTCGGCCGCCATGGATGCCCGTTGCTATCATGGCGAGCAGGGCCGCACACGTTTGCATGCGCTTGCATTTGGCCGCAGCGATGCGTTGGCGGCGGTGGTGACGGCGTTGCTGCTCATCTGCGTCATCGTCATCAATCTTCAACTTATTTAGGCGCGATTCGAGCGCAAGAAAGGGGTCTCTATGACCGACATCGATCGCACGGCTCAGCTCGAGCGTGCCTGCTCATATCTCAGGCGCATTCCGGCGTGGTATCTTGCCACGACCGATGCGAGCGACGGGCATCAGCCCCGCGTGAGGCCGTTTTCGTTTGCCATGGTCGATGAAGGTAAGCTGTGGTTTTGCACGTCGCGCGACAAGGACGTATGGGCGGAGTTGAGCGCGAATCCCAAGTTTGAGGTATCGAGCTGGAAGCCGGGGGAGTGCTGGATCGTATTGACCGGCGAGGCCGCGCTCGAGGACGATGCGGTAGTGAGCGACCGCGTTCGCGAAGCTGGCTTTAAGCACATGGTGGGCATTGGCGAGAAGCACGAGAGCGCCAACGACGGTCGCCTTGCGTTTTTCTCGGTCCGCAATATCGCCGCCCGCTTCTGCGATATCGACGGCCGCGAAGAGCGTCTGGAGCTCCAGCGCGTCCCAAATTAACTACCCGTTCCAAATTAGCTAGTGGCAGGAGGAAACGTGGACGGATTGAATACGGTGCTGGAGTATCTGACGTCGGTGCCGGCGTGGTATTTGGCGACGAGCGTGGACGGGCAGCCGCATGTGCGTCCGTTCTCGTTTGCGCAGATTCAGGACGGCAAGCTGTGGTTTGTAACAGCGCGCGCCAAAGATGTGTGGCAAGAGCTGCTGCAAAACCAGCGCTTTGAGGCCACGAGTTGGTGGCCGGGCCATGGCTGGTTGATCCTGCGCGGGCGTGCGGGGCTGGACGACCGGGCTTCGAGCGAAATGCGCGAGGCCGGATGGAAGCATCTTGAGCGCCTGAGCGAGCACTATGAGGGGCCTAACGACCCCACGCTCGTCTTCTTTAGCGTCGAGGATCCCGAGGCTTTTATCTGCAATCACGACGAATGGGTGCCGGTCGAGCTCTAGCCAGCTGGCTCATCCTAACAACTTAGTTTTCGCATGGGCGGGCCCCGTGTTGACCGGCACCGTAAGGAGTGCCGGTCAATACGGGGCCCGCTCTATTTGTCAATTCCTTCAAGCGAATGTGTCGGGAATGTTTCAATGCATGAACATGCAAGCTATTTACGTATTCATGCATCTTTTGGTGCTAAAGTTTCAACCCACTTCATAACTACCGCTGCGAAATGCGCATCGGTGCATAAATCGCCGACAAGGAGTCTGATATGTCTTTGAAGGTTGGAATCGTCGGCGCGGCTGGATATGCCGGAGCCGAGCTCATTCGCCTCGTGCTCGGCCATCCCGAGTTTGAACTTGTTGCCATTACGTCCAACGCCGATGCCGGCCAGCCGCTGTCCGCGGTGTATCCGAGTTTCGCCGGCGTGAGCGATCTTGTTTTCACGACGCACGATGCTCCCGAGCTTACATCCTGCGACGCTGTCTTTTTGGCCGTGCCGCACACCGCTGCCATGGCACAGGTGCCCGCACTGCTTGCCGCAGGCGTTTCCTGCTTCGACTTGTCTGCCGACTACCGCCTGAGCGATCCGTCCGTGTTCGAGGCGTGGTATGCCGCCGAGCACACGAGCCCCGAGCTGCTCAAGACCCGCGCTTTCGGCCTGCCCGAGCTGTTCTGCCAGCACTTGGAGACCGCCGCATCCGATTATACTGACGGCAAGTCCGTGCTGGTCGCCTGCGCCGGCTGCTATCCCACCGCAACGAGTCTTGCTGCCGCGCCTGCCGTGCGTGCCGGCTGGGTGGCCCAGAGCGGCCCCGTGATTGTCGATGCCATTAGCGGCGTGACGGGCGCCGGTAAGTCCTGCAACGCCCGCACCCATTTTTGCAGCGCCGACGAGAACTTGGAGGCCTACGGCGTGGGCAAGCATCGCCACACGCCCGAGATTGAGCAAATCCTTGGCCTGACCGATCGCGTCGTCTTTACCCCGCACCTGGCACCGCTCAAGCGCGGTCTGCTCTCCACGGTGACGCTGCCGCTCGCGCCGCAGGCTCTCGATACCTTGACCCTTGAGGACGTTGTCGACCATTACAAGCAGTTCTACGCCGGTCGCACCTTTGTGCGCGTGCTCGATGCCGGCCAGCAGCCCAAGACGGCTTCGGTCGTCGGCACCAACGCTGCCCAGATTGGCCTCGCGCTCAACAAGCGCGCGGGCGTGCTGGTGGCGACGGGTGCTATCGACAATTTGTGCAAGGGCGCTGCGGGCCAAGCAGTCCAGTGCGCCAATATCGTCTTTGGCTTTGACGAGCGACGAGGCTTGCCCACAGCGGCGTGCCCGGTGTAGCACATTCGATTGTTAACGATTTGGTAGTCGGGCATCGAATGGGGCGCCACTCTTAAGCTGGTCTCATGATCACGACTGGCATGGCGCACCAACCGATGTCCGTTTTTTGTTTGACATAAGGAGTCATAAAGACGATGAATACCGAGCTGTTTGATATCAAGATTCGCGCCGTCGAGGGTGGCGTTACGGCTGCGGCTGGTTTTAAGGCTGCAGGCATCCACGCTGGGTTCCGCAAGAACCCCGAGCGTCTGGATTACGCGCTCGTCGTGCCCGATAAACCCTGTCCCGGTGCTGGCGTGTTTACCACCAATCGCTTTTGCGCGGCGCCCGTGCAGGTGAGCCGTGCCAACCTGGGCGGTACCGACAAGGGGTACGGTATCATCGCCGGCGTTTCGGTCAACTCTGGCAATGCCAACGCCGCCACGGGTGAGATCGGCCTTGCATGCGCGCGCGAGACGTGCAGCATCGCATCGCAGGTCATCGGCTGCGAGCCCCAGCAGATTCTGGTTGCCTCCACGGGTGTGATTGGCCAGATTCTGCCGATCGACACGTTTGAGACCGCCATTCCTGCTGCCTACGAGGCGCTCTCCGCCCACGGTGGCGCCGATGCCGCTCGCGCCATCATGACGACCGACACGCACTCCAAGGAGTACGCCGTGTCCTACGTCAGTGAGGCTGCGGGTCATGCGGGCAATGTCTATACGGTAGGCGGAATGTGCAAGGGCTCGGGCATGATCATGCCCAACATGGCCACCATGATCGCAGTTATCACCACCGATGCCCCCGTCGAGCCTGCGGCACTTCATGCCCTGCTGCTCTCGACCGTCAAGCAGACCTTTAACAAGGTAACGGTCGATTCCGACACCTCGACCAACGACACCTGCATCATGCTTGCCTCCGGCGCCGCTGCCGCAGATGCCGAGCCTATCGTCGAGGGCTCCGATGCCTTTGACGAGTTGGCATTTGCCGTGCGCGAGGTGTGCGAGAGCCTGGCGCGCAACATCGCCGCCGACGGCGAGGGCGCGTCCAAGCTCGTGACGGTTAATGTTACCGGCGCCGCGAACGACGAGGAGGCCGATATCGCGGCGCGCGCTGTTGCCAACTCTCCGCTCGTCAAGACCTGCATTGC
>CAUCNB010000067.1:0-9202 GCA_958444075.1 uncultured Collinsella sp.
CCGCGCAGTCTCCGGCTACGGGCAGGGCCGCGGCGCGTGAGCCCCTGGGTGCGGCCGGCTATCATCCGTATGAGGTGGCAAGCTACGCGCTCGATGGCCATGAGTGCGCCCATAACATTGCCTACTGGACCGGACGGGGCTACCTGGGCCTGGGTCGTTCTGCCGCGGGCATGCTCGACGACGAGGATTTCGACCGTCTTGCAGGCTTGTTCCCCGGCGTGTCTTCTCGGGGCGATGCGTACCGCGTGCGTCTGGTGCAACGTGACGATGACGCGACGGCGTTCGAGGCCGAATATCTGTCGCAGCGCGAGGCTGTCGCCGAAGACTTGATGCTCGCTTGTCGCATGACGCGCGGTGTTGCGTCCGACCTGTTGGCTCGTGCAGCTTGCGTCATCCCAACGGGCGAGCTGGCAGCTGCCTGCGATCGCGCGCTCGAATTGGGTCTTGCCACTTGGGTGCCCGAGACGCTCTGGGGTCATGAGGGACCCTTCACTACGGCAGATGTCGTCGCGGGCCATGTTCGAGCTCGTCTGGCGCCGACCCATCTGGGCTGGCTCGATGGAAATGTTCTGTTCGAGCTGTTTTGGGATCTAGCTTAGGCCGCTCGGGTAGAATTACCGGAATATATACGCTGCTGTGAGCAGGAGGTTGCCGCGCATGGCGACGATGAACGAAAAAGATTACTACGAGATTCTGGGTGTCTCCAAGGACGCCACCTCGCGTGATATTCAAAAGGCCTTCCAGCAAAAGGCCCGTAAGCTCCATCCGGACGTCAATAAAGAGCCGGATGCCGAGGAAAAGTTTAAAGAGGTTTCCGAGGCCTACGCCGTGCTTTCGGATGAGCAAAAACGTGCGCGCTACGACGCCATGCGTTCTGGCAATCCCTTTGCCGGTGCTCCTACGGCTTCGCCCTATGGTGGCGGCTACGCCGGCAGCACGGGCTATGGCAATCCCTTTGAGGGCGGCTTTCCCTTTGGTGGCGCCTGGGGCCAGCAGCGTCGCGGCCAGGCTGCCTACAATCCCGAGAACGGCGCCAACGTGGTCGTCGATATCAAACTCGACGCCAAGGAGGCCAAGGGCGGTGCCCGCAAGACCGTCCGCTACACGCGCTTCGATACCTGTAGCAACTGCGGCGGCTCGGGCTCCGTTTCGTCTGAGCATGCCCATACCTGCCCGAGCTGCGGTGGCCGCGGCCACATCGACGTCGACCTGTCCTTCCTGTTTGGTGCGGGCACGTTCCAGTCGGTCTGCCCCGAGTGCGGCGGTTCCGGTAAGGTCGTGGCCGACCCCTGCCCCGATTGCGGTGGCAGCGGGCGAACCCGTGTGACCTCCGAGCAGACGATTGAGTTTCCTGCCGGCACGCACGATGGCGACGAGGTCCGCATTAGCGGCATGGGCCATGCTGGCACTAACGGTGCCGCGGGCGGCGACCTGGTCGGCCGCGCCCATGTTGAGGCCGAGCGCTTGGAAGGCAAAGCTCGTACTGGCTTTTACCTGATGGGCATTGTGGCGCCGTTTTTGGTGCTGTCGGCCATCTCGGGAGTGTTCTCGGCCTTTGCCGTGATGTGCTTTATTCCGTTTACCATGGGCCTGTTCATGGTGCTTTCGGACGGTGTGCTTCATCGCAGCCTGCTGTGGTGGAAGCGCGGTGCGATGCAGTTTGCCAACGGTTTTGCCAACGGCTTCATGTTCGCGCTCGTGTCGGTTTGGTTCGCGAGCTGCTCGCAACGGGCCATGCTTTCGCCGTATCAAATGCAATAACATCAAACCCTTTGTTTGCGGTCGGCCCAGCTTGGGTATAGGACGCACTGTGACAATAATGAAAGTCGGAAGGATTCGGTCGTGTCGGAAAATAGGGATTACTACGAGGTGCTTGGCGTCGACAGGGATGCCGACGCGCGGACGATTAAGCGTGCGTTTCTAAAGAAGGCCCGTACCGTACATCCGGATGTTTCGGACGATCCCGAGGCCGAGGCCAAGTTCAAGGAGCTCAACGAGGCCTATTCCGTTCTTTCCGATGAGCAGAAGCGTGCTAACTACGACCGTTACGGCACTGCCGACGGTCCTGGTGGTTCTGGCTATGTCGACATCAACGATATCTTTGGTGGCATGGGCATGGACGACCTGTTCTCGTCGTTCTTTGGCGGTGGCGCCGGTGGTGGCGCCCGCAGCCGTCGTGAGCGTCGTCGCGGACGTGACATGGCCATCTCCCTTTCGGTGACGCTCGAGGAGGCGGCGCTCGGTTGCAAAAAGACGATCAGCTATGATCGCCTTGCTCCTTGCGAGGACTGCAACGGTACCGGTAGGGCCGAGGGTGCACAGGAAAAGCAGTGCAGTCGCTGCCACGGTACGGGCTACGTCACGACGGTTCAGCGATCGTTTTTGGGCCAGGTTCAGTCTTCCTCGCCTTGCCCCGACTGCCATGGCGAGGGCACGGTTATCGACCATCCCTGCGAGACCTGCGACGGTCAGGGCCGCACGCCTTCGCACGAAAAGATCGACATCGATATTCCCGCCGGCGTTTCGACCGGTCGCCAGCTGCGTGTGAGCGGCTTTGGCGAGGCCGGCCTTCGCGGCGAGCCTTCGGGCGACCTGATTGTCAACGTGCGCGTCGCCGACCATGAGCGCTTTAAGGGCAACGGTGACGACCTGTACCTGGTGAGCGATATCTCGATTGCGCAGGCTGCGCTCGGCTGCGAGATCGAGGTCGAGGGCATTATGCCCGACGAGGTCGTTAAGGTGACGGTTCCCGCCGGCGCCCAGTACGGCGACACCGTGAGCGTCAATAATTACGGCATGCCGCGCATTGGCGGTGGCGGTTCGCGTGGCCGCTTGATCGTGCAACTGCGCGTGGTCGTTCCCACCAATCTTTCCAATAAGCAACGCGAGCTGCTCCGTGCTTTTGCCGATGAGATGGGCGATGACGTCGCTTCCGGTAAGAAGTCGGTGACCGACCGTATCAAGAGTGCCCTCGACGATATCCTCGATTAAGGAGCCCGCGTGCTCGCACCCCATATTTCCGTCGTCAACCTCGGCTGCCGTGTCAACCGGGTTGAGTCTGACCGTATCACTGCCGATCTTATGCGCCTGGGCTTTGCCATTGTGGAGCCCCAGGATGCCGATTTGATCGTAATTAACACCTGTGCCGTTACGGGCGAGGCTGAGGCCAAGACCCGTAAGGCCGTCCGTCATGCGCTGGCCCATCCAAATGAGCCCTATGTGGTCGTGACCGGTTGCGTGGTCAATTTGCATCCCGAGGAGCTGTTGGAGCTTTCGGATCGCGTGATCGCCGAGCCGTCCAAGATCGATGTCGCCGAACGTGTCTGCGAGGTGCTGGGCGTTGAGTCCGATAGCGTTCCCGCCTGCAGCGATGGCGAGGTGGTCGATGCGCTCGGCCGCTCTCGCCTGGGCGTGAAGATCCAGGACGGCTGCAACCACCGTTGCACCTATTGCATCGTGTGGAAGGCGCGCGGCCCCGAGCGCTCCGTGCCCGTCGAGTCCGTGCTTGAGCAAGTTCGCGAGGCCCAGGAGGCCGGCGTGCCCGAGGTGGTGCTGACCGGTGTGAACCTGGGTGCCTACGATGGCAAGAGCGCGACCGACGAGCATGTCGAAATCGATGAGCTGCTCGAGGCCATCATGGAGCGCACGACTATTGCGCATGTGCGCATTTCCTCGGTCGAGCCCATGGATATCTCTGAGCGCCTGCTTAAGGTTATGGCGCGCTATCCGCAGCGTATCGCCCCGTTTTTGCACCTGCCCGTGCAGTCCGGCTGTACGGCGACCCTGCATCGCATGGGTCGTCCCTATAGTGCCGAGGCCTTTGAGGACACGGTGCGCATGATTCGCGCCATCCTGCCGCAGGCGTCTCTTTCGTGCGACGTCATCGTCGGTTTTCCTGGTGAGACGGACGAGGAGTTCGAGGAGTCGCTGGCGCTGTGCCGCCGTGTGGGTTTCTCGCGTATGCACGTGTTCCGCTATAGCAAGCGTCCCGGTACCCTTGCTGCCGACATGCCCGACCAGGTGCCGCCCGAGGTTATGGCCGAGCGCAGCCGCCGTATGCGAGACACGGCGCAGGAGCTCGCTATTGCCGATGCTCGTCGTCGCGTGGGCACTGTCGAGCGTGCCGTGCTTGAGTACGGTGATAATTTAACGCTCGGTTCGTTCCATCATGCCCGTCTTGACGATACCTGTGGACTTACAGCCCCGTGCCTGCTCGATGTTGCTATCATCGGAGTCGATGATTCCGGCTTGGTCCATGCGCGCAGGGAGGTCCATGGAAGCCTCGAAGATTAGACTTACCGTTCCCGAGGGAGTTGATCCCTCGCGTGTTTTGGGCGCCGGCGACGGCGTCCTTCGCGCCCATGTGGTCGCCCGTGGCGATAGCATCGCCGTGAGCGGTGACCCGGACGAGGTCGAACTCGTGGCGCGTTTTTTCGAACACGCTTTTCGCGAGGCGGCGGCCGGTCGTACCCTGTCTGCCGACGATGTCTCTCGCTGCCTGGCCGTCTTGCGCGACGGTGAGCACGAGGCTACGTCGCTTCGCGATGACGTGCTGCTTTCGTATCGCGGCCGCGTCATTCGCCCCAAGGCGCTCGGCCAAAAGCGCTATGTGGATGCCATCCGCACGCATACCATCACGTTTGGCCTGGGTCCTGCCGGCACCGGTAAGACCTATCTGGCCATGGCGCTCGCCGTTGCCGCGCTCAAGCGTCACGAGGTGGGCCGTCTGATCTTGACGCGTCCGGTTGTCGAGGCGGGGGAGAATCTGGGCTTTTTGCCCGGCACCCTCGAGGAAAAGATCGATCCCTACATGCGTCCGCTTTACGACGCCCTTTTTGACATGATGGATCGCGAGCGCACCGATGAGCTTATGGAGCGCGGCGTGATCGAGATCGCCCCGCTTGCCTACATGCGCGGCCGCACGCTGAGTGATGCCTTCGTGGTGCTCGACGAGGCACAAAATACCACGCCCGAGCAGATGAAGATGTTCCTGACGCGCCTGGGCTTCAACTCCAAGTTCGTGATTACCGGCGACCTGAGCCAGCGTGACCTGGTGGGTCGTCGTGGTGGCTTGGCGGATGTCGAGAAGATTTTGGGCCGTGTCGATGATGTCGCATTTTCGCACCTCGAGCGTGCCGACGTGGTGCGTCATGCCCTGGTGGGACGTATCGTCGAGGCATACGATACTTATGATGATGTGCGCGAGAAGCGCGTACGTGACCGAAAGGAGTCCCGTTGAGTGTATTGATCAGCAACGATGCCGAGCTCGATACGCTGCTCGACGCGCAGGAGGTGGAGCACATCTGCGAGGTTGTGCTTGCCGCCGAGGGCGTTGAGCGTGAAGTCGAGATTTCCCTTTCGTATGTCGACGAGGACGAGATGCACGAGCTCAACCACGAGTGGCGCGGTATCGACCGCACCACCGATGTGCTCTCGTTTGAATGCGACTCGGCCTTTGACGAGGATATTCCCGCCGACGAGACGCTCGAGCTCGGCGATATCATCTTGGCCCCGCAGGTTATTGCCCGTCAGGCCCCCGGTTTTGGCAATAGCCCCGCTGACGAGTGTCGTCTGATGCTCGTACACGGCATGCTGCACCTGCTGGGCTATGACCATATCGAGGACGACGAGGCCGAGGTCATGGAGGCCCGCGAGGACGCCATCCTGCGCGATCTGGCGCTCGAGCGCGGCGAGGACCCCAAGCTAGTCCACGTCGGCCCCATCACCAACCACGCCCACGACTAGGAGCCGTCTATGATTCCCGGATCGAACAAGGACCATCCGTCCTTCTTAAAGTCGTTTTCTTACGCTATGGAGGGCTTCGTCACCGCCGTCAAGACCGAGCGCAACATTAAGGTCATGCTCGTGGCGGGCGTGTGCACCGTCATTGCAGGCTGCATCGTGGGGCTCGACATTGCCGAGTGGGCCACGATTATCATCTGTTGCGGCCTGGTGATCCACGGCGAGCTTTGCAATACCGCCATGGAGGCCATCGTCGACCTGGCGACCCAGGAGCTCCATCCGCTGGCCAAGCGTGCGAAGGACATCGCCGCCGCCTCCGTATACGTTCTTTCCATCACCGCCGCGATTGTGGGCTTGCTGGTATTTGCCCACGCGCTCGGCTTTATTTAGAAAGGGATTCCCATGTCCGACAATATGCAGTCTACCGATGAGATTTTGGACGACGAGTCCCCGGATGCTAAGGCGACCGAGGCCTATGAGGAAGTCGAGGAGTTCGACCCGTTTGAGGGCATGAGCGACGAGGAGCTCGACGCCCTGTGCGATGAGGACGACAGCCTCGCGGGCTTTGGCGACGTTGAGCCCGGTTTCCGCAGTGGCTTCGTGGCCT
This sequence comes from uncultured Collinsella sp., assembly GCA_958444075.1. Taxonomy (GTDB): domain Bacteria; phylum Actinomycetota; class Coriobacteriia; order Coriobacteriales; family Coriobacteriaceae; genus Collinsella. Next base: position 6,350 of record CAUCNB010000067.1, read on the forward strand.
TGGTCGGCCGCCCCAACGCCGGTAAGTCAACGCTGCTCAACGCCTGCTATGGCAAAAAGGTCGCCATCACCTCGCCGGTGGCCCAGACGACCCGCCGCCGCATGCGCGCCGTCGTCAACCGACCCGGCTACCAGCTGGTCTTTGTCGATACCCCGGGTATCCACAAGCCCAAGGACGGTCTAGGGTCCGAGCTGAACAAGAGCGCGCTGTTCGAGCTGAACGATGTCGATGTTGTCGCGTTTTTGATTGATGCCACCAAACCGATCGGCAGGGGAGACGCCTGGGTTGCCGAGCGTGTCAAGAATGCCCGTTCCAAGAAGGTCCTGGTGCTCACCAAGGCCGATGAAGCCGACCCCGCACAGGTCATGGAGCAGCTTAAGGCCGCCCACGAGCTTATGGAATATGACGACGAGATCGTGACGTCGTCGGTCAAGAACTTTAACGTCGATGCCTTCATCGAGACCGTTGCGCACTTTTTGCCCGAGGGTCCGCGTTGGTTCCCCGAGGACATGGGTACCGACGCTTCCGACGAGACGCTCGTTGCCGAGTTTGTGCGCGAAAAGGTCTTGCGCCGCACCCGTGATGAGATTCCGCACTCCGTTGGCGTTATTTGCGATGCGCTCGAGCAGACCAAGAAGGTGCTGCGTGTGCACGCCACCATTTATGTCGAGCGTGAGGGCCAAAAGGGCATCATCATCGGCAAGGGCGGCGAGATGATCAAGCATATCGGTATCGACGCCCGTCGCGATCTTGAGCGCATCTTTGGCACGCAGGTCTTTTTGGAGTTGGACGTGAAGGTCAAGGCCGGTTGGCGCGACGACGAGGCTCAGATTCGCCGTTTTGGCTACAACGCCGAGGACTAAGGACGCGCAGCGCGCATGGCAGGCTCCCGGACATATCGCACGAAGGTGCTCGTGCTCGACAAGACCAAGCTCAAAGAGACCGACCTGATCTTGACGATGCTTGACGAGCGGGGGCGGCAGGTTCGTGCCGTGGCAAAGGGCGCCCGCAAACCCGGCGGACGCCTGGCTGCGCGCTGCGAGCTGTTCTGTACGGTAGATATGCTGCTCGCACATGGACGGTCACTCGACGTGGTTTCCCAGGCCGAGCTTATGGAGGCGCCGCTCGGCGTTGCGCCCGATTACGAGACGACCTGCGCCGCAAGCGCGATCGCCGAGGTCGCGCGCGTGTGCTCGTTCGAGGACGCCGAGGACCCGTTTACCTTTGCTATAACGCAGCGAGCGCTTGCCCTGGTGGGCAGCGGGCTCGACACGGCGCATATGGATCTACTTGTGGCGGCATATGTCTTTAAGCTGCTGTCGCACGTTGGCTATCGACCCGATTTTTCGGCCTGCGTGCTGTGCGGAGACCCCATGCTGTCGTATTTTTCGCCCCAGGCGGGCGGCCTCATGTGCGGGTCGTGCGCGTCGAGCGTTCCAGGTGCCGAACTGGTGTCGACCGGTGAGGCCGCATGGCTGCGCGCCCTCATGTCCATGACCTTCGATGCGCTTTTGGCCGAGCGAATCGACCCGCATACCGCAGCCTTTTTGCTGGGGCTTTCGCATGTTTGGGCTGCGACGCACACCGATCAGCGCCTCCGTGCGATGGAATTCATGTTGGGTCGGTGATGATGCGCAGGCGCGGGCTGCTTGTGGTAACATACCGACCTGTTGGTACCTCGACCTTGGTTGCTCGCTCCACCGGCGGCTTCCCAGTCCGAGGCGAATCGAGTCGCCCGATGGCGACGCAAAAAGAAAGGTGAAACAATGACTGTTTCCAAAGAGCGCAAGGCGGAGCTGACTGCCCAGTTCGGTAACACCCCGGTCGACACCGGCAACCCCAAGGTTCAGGTCGCCATCCTGTCCGAGCGCATCAAGGAGCTGACCGAGCATATGAAGTCCCATCAGAAGGACTTCCACACCCGTCGTGGTCTGCTCATGCTCGTCGGTCGTCGTCGTCGTCTTCTCTCCTACATCAAGAAGAACGACATCGTCGAGTACCGTGAGCTCATCAAGGCTCTGGGCATCCGCGACAACATCCAGTAGGATTTGTACATGCTAAGAGCGTCCTGCGCAGCGGGGCGCTCTTTTTGTGTAAGGGCGCGAACAATCACGCTCTGAAGCGTGGCGGGGGCAGGGGGTCCGCGTCACATGAGAAGCCCGCAGGCAAGGGGCCTGTGGGGTAAAGGAGAACAATGACACTCGTATCCAAGACCTTTGGGCTGTACGGCAAGACCTACACCTTTGAGTCGGGCGAGCTTGCCAAGCAGGCCACCGGCGCCTGCCTGGTCAAGCAGGGCGACACCACGATGCTCGATACCGTGGTCGTCTCCAAGGAGCGCAAGAACTATGACTTCTTCCCGCTGACCGTCGACTTCAACGAGAAGATGTACGCTGCCGGCCGCATCCCGGGTGGCTACCTCAAGCGTGAGGGCCGTCCCAGCGAGAAGGCCACGCTCACCGCGCGCATGATCGACCGTCCGATTCGCCCGAGCTTCCCGGACGGCTTCCGCAACGAGGTGCACATCGTCGCTACCTCGCTTGTCGCCGACCAGGTCAACCCCTTTGACGTCATCAACGTCATGGGTGCTTCCCTGGCCATGACGCTCGGCGGCGTGCCCTTCGAGGGTCCGCTTGCCTGTGTACGCATCGGCCGCAACGTGGAGACCGGCGAGTTTATCGTCAACCCCACTTATGAGGAGCGCGAGAACTCCGACCTGGACCTGGAGCTGGGCGGCTCTGCCGACTTCATCTCGATGGTCGAGGCCGGCGCCGAGGAGATCTCCGAGGACGACATGCTCGCCGCTATGAAGTTTGGCCAGGAGGCCCTCGCTGCTTTCTGCCAGGCTCAGGA
>CAUCNB010000068.1:0-8944 GCA_958444075.1 uncultured Collinsella sp.
CCTCGCGACCGATGATACGGCCCTTGAGGTCATCAGAGGGAATGTGCACGGAGGTAACGGTGACCTCGGCAGTGTGATCGGCAGCGCAGCGCTGAATCGCCAGAGACAGAATCTCCTGGGCGGTCTTGTGGCACTCGGCGCGAACCTGCTGCTCGGACTCGCGAATGATCGTGGCGGCCTCGTGGGTGACCTCGCCGCGAACCTTATCGAGGAGCTCCTTGTGGGCGTCCTCGCGGGTAAGGTCGGCGATACGCTCGAGCTCGGAGGTCTGCTTTGCGCAGAGCTCCTCGAGCTCACGGGAGCGCTTCTCGACCTGACCGGCCTGGCTGGACAGCTGATGCTCGCGCTTGTCGAGCGCGTCGTTGCGGCGATCGAGGGATTCCTCGCGCTGCATCACGCGGTTCTCGAGCGTACGAATCTCGTTCTTACGCTGCTTGTCCTCGGCCTCAGCGGCCTGCTTGTTCTTGATGATCTCCTCTTTAGCCTCGAGCAGAGCCTCTTTTTTGAGGGTCTCGGCCTGACGCTTAGCATCACCGATCAGGGACTCAGCCTGTGCGTGTGCCGACTGGATTTTTTCGTCGGCCTCGTGAAGACTACCCTGCTTGGCGGTGCGCATGTAGGCAATGGCGGCGATGGCACCCAAAATGATGCCAACGAGCGCTGCGATGATAGGCATGCTCACTCCTTTTTATGGATTCGTTACACAACAAAGCGAACCGTCCTTACGAACGGCTCGCGACATTTGAGTAATATGGGCGCAGCTTATGCGGGTCGGATACAGATAAACATATAAACAAACTCATCACAGATGAGCACATATCACAAAGCAAATGACAGTGTCTATCGTACGTTGAACCACAACAACTGTCAAATAAATGGCCCCAGCACGGCGGCTAAAACGCGGTGAACGGCAGGGCCACAAAACGCATACGCCTAAACCGCACATTCCTCACGTTCGGCATCGAGACGTGCCTTAACGGCATCGGCGGCGATGTGATACGAGAAGCCCTTGCCCATCAAAAACCGAACCAGTTTTTCGAATCCGCGCGTCTCTGGAACACGCCGCTTGGCGAGCAGGGCTGACGCACGCGCCAAATCGTCTTCGACGGCAAAATAATCCTCGGGATAACCGGGAATGTCATCGAGCACGACATGACGGCGCTTGAGCTCGGTCTCGATTTTACGCTGTCCCCAACCGCGCCGCTTGCGTTCCTCGATAAAGTACGAGCAAAAGCGGTTCTCGTCTAAAAAGCGATACTCGGTGGCGCGCTCGACGGCGAAATCGATCGCGGTCTGGCGAAAGCCGTAGCGTGCCAACTTGTCACGGACCTCACCCGTCGCATGGTCGCGTCGCGATAGCATCTCAGTCACCATGGTAAGTGCACATTTACGCTCGATGAGCTGCACCGCTTCACGAAAGTTATCCCAATCACAGGGAAGATCGGGGCGATTTTTGACATACAGGCGCGCAACCCGCACGGGAATCCAAATGGACCGCTCAAAACCGCCCTCAAGCTCACAATCGATATGTGCGCAAGGCTTTTTGGACGCATACCCGCTCGAGAACGAGGAGGCCGCCTTCTTATCGGGAAAGATGACCGTGGCCTCGGTCACCGTATACGACATGAGCGTAACCGCTACTCGTCGTCATCGAGCATGGCGGAACCATCGATGGCGTAAAGCTCGTCAAACTCCTCAGGCGCAGGCTGATCGGTCAGCTCGACCTCGGACGGAGCATCGTCATCAAACTCAAGCCCGCAGGCAAGGCGGACCTTATGCTCAATCTCGTCGGCGCAATCGGGGTGTTCGCGCAGGAACGCCTTGGCGGCCTCGCGACCGTTGCCGAGCTTGTCCTCGCCATAGGCAAACCAGGAGCCCATCTTCTTGCAAATGCCGCACTCGACAGCCATGTCCAGAATCGAGCCCTCCTTAGAGATGCCCGTACCGTACATGATGTCGAACTCAGCAGAACGGAACGGAGCTGCCACCTTGTTCTTAACGACCTTGGCGCGCACGCGGTTACCGATAACCTCATCCTTAAGCTTAATGCTGTCGATGCGGCGAATGTCGATACGCACCGAAGAGAAGAACTTAAGGGCGCGGCCGCCCGTCGTGGTCTCGGGGTTGCCGAACATGACGCCGATCTTCTCTCGCAGCTGGTTAATGAAGATGCATGTCGTGTTGGACTTGGACAGCGAGCCGGCGAGCTTGCGGAGCGCCTGGCTCATCAGGCGAGCTTGCAATCCGACCGTCGTATCGCCGATCTCTCCCTCGATCTCGGCACGCGGGGTCAGCGCGGCGACGGAGTCGACGACGATGGCATCGATGGCGCCGGAACGCACGAGCATGTCAACAATCTCGAGCGCCTGCTCACCCGTATCAGGCTGGGAAATCAGTACCTCGTCGATATCCACGCCAATGCGCGCGGCATACGTGGGATCGAGCGCGTGCTCGGCATCGATAAATGCCACCACGCCACCCATTGCCTGGGCTTCGGCCAGGATCTCGAGCGAAAGCGTCGTCTTACCGGAGGACTCAGGACCGTAAATCTCGACGATACGGCCGCGCGGCACACCGCCGATACCCAGAGCGGCATCGAGTGCCAGAGCGCCCGTGGGGATGGCCTCAACCTCAAGCTCGGGGCCGCCGTCACCATACCTCATGATGGAGCCTTGACCGAACTTCTTCTCGATCTCGGCCTTGGTGGTGGCGATCATCTCATCGCGCTCTTTACCCGTCGTGCGAGCATGAACGGTACGTACGGGACCTGAATTCTTGGCCATGAATAGCCCTCCTCTTAACAACCTGCATCGATAATAAACGAACGGCTGTTCGTGGTCAACCGTTCAGGCCAATCATATGCAGGCAGTCTTTCCAAAACCCAACCAAACGCCGACCAAACACTGACCAAATGCTTGACCACAAAGGGGCAAATAAGAACAAGAAAGGCAAAAATACACCTATGACCAGCGCAAACGCTAAATTCGTCAGGGGTCCCTATCTCCACAATTAAGGGGCCCGAAGGCCCCTTAAAACACGTCTATTCCATAGAGTTAAGCACAAGGGCAATGCGTCCCAATGCCTCCGCGACCGCATGGGCACGAACACACGAACGGTCGCCCTCATAGTGGCAGCGCACAGAGTCCACGACCGGCACTTCCCCATCAGCCGCGCGATACGCCCAGCCAATATAGAAAGTGCCAGCCGGATCGTCCTCAGTGCCGCCGCCGGGCCCAGCGTAGCCCGTTGCGCTCACGGCCACATCGCTCTGATAGAGGTCCAGCGAGCCCGCGGCCATCTCGCGCGCCGTCTGGTGCGACACGGCGCTAAACCGATCGAGCGTCTCCTGCTCAACACCCAGAACACGATGCTTGATCTCATCGCAATAGGTCACCGCACCGCCGCGCAGCACCGCCGAGGCGCCCGGGATATCGGCAATCGTCGAGGCGATCATACCCGCCGTCAGCGACTCAGCCGTAGAAACCGTCACGCCCCGAGCGCTCGCGCGCTCGACAATATCGCGCGCCAGCTCCTCGTTATGTGCGGAAATCTGCTCAAAAGAGTCCGCCATACCCACCAGGACCTAGACCGAAAAGACGATCTTGCGGCAGTTCCAGAAGTACTGGGCGCCCGAGATAACGGTCAGGACAACGGCAACAGCGTACAGGAAGCGCGACACCGAGTAGATGCCGAGCGTCAGCACCAGCGGGCCAAGGTGCAAGCCGGCCATCGCAAAGACACACAGGTAACCGCAGATGGAGACCATCGTGGTCGCCGTCTTGTACTTGCCGAGCTTATCGGCGGCAACGACCACGCCGGCGGCACTCGCAACCATGCGCAGGGCGCTTACCAACAGCTCGCGGAACAAGATGATGAACACGGACCAAACCGACACGGCGCCAAAGTCCAAGAACAGCAGCAAGGCCGAGAACACGAGCAGCTTGTCGGCGATGGGATCCAAGAATTTACCGAAGTCGGTAATCTCGTTGCGCGAGCGCGCCAGATAGCCGTCAACTTTATCGGTGCACGACAAGATGACGTACAGAATGAAGGCTGCGGCGGCGAGCGGGCCGTCGAAGGTGCTCCAATCCGTACCGGCAACGCTCATTTGAGACAGCGCCGACACGATCATGAACACCGGGATAAAGACGATGCGCACACACGTCACGATATTGGCGGGCGTCCAGACACTCGTCAGTTCCTTATTGCTCTCGTTTGCCACGATGCTCTCCTACTCCACAACATGGCCGATAAGCTCATAGCAGAAGCTATCGGTAAACTCGACCGTCAGAATATCGCCCACGGACGCCTCGCTGGCGTCCAAGTGCACCGCGCCATCGGAATCGGGCGCCTGGAACCAAGCATGGCCGATCAGCTCGGCGCCGTCCTCGGTCTCCTCGATGCCGTCGACGATCACCTGGGCGCGCTCGCCCACATGTGCGGCAGTTGCAGCAAAACCGAGCGACTCGGCCAGGTCCATGGCCTCCTGGGCGCGCTCGAGCTTGACCTCTTCGTCGACCTGGCCCTCCATCTTGGCGGCCAGGCTGCCCTCCTCCTGCGAGTAGGCAAAGACGCTCGTGTAGTCGAAGCCGACGGTGTCCATAAAGTCGATAAGGTCGCGGAACTCGTCGTCGGTCTCGGTCGGGAAGCCGACCATGGCCGTGGAACGGATCACGATGCCGGGGATGCGCTCACGCAGATCGCGGAACAGGTCCTCGAGCTCCTGGCGCGAACCAGAACGGCGCATAGCCTTGAGGATGCGCGCGTCGCAGTGCTGCACGGGGATATCGATATAGGGCAGCACCTCGGGCGTATCACGAATGGTCTCAAAGAGCTCGTCAGTCATGCCCTCGGGCTGCAGGTAGAGCACACGGACCCAGACGTTGTGCGGACGCACGGCCTCGGCGACGGCACGCAGCAGCTGCGCCAGATTGCGCGGCGAGCCCTCGGCGACATCCTCGTCAGCAAAGTCGGTGCCCCAAATACCCGTGTCCTGGCCGATCAGCACGATCTCGCGCACACCGCCGGCAACCAGGTCGCGCACCTCGGAGATAATGCTCTCGGCATTGCGCGAATGATAGCGACCGCGAATATACGGGATCATGCAGAAGCTACAGAAGCGGTTGCAGCCATCGGAGATCTTGACGTAGGCGACAGCGCCCTCGACGGTGCGCTTGACCTGCGGAATATAGACGGCAATCTCGCGCTCGACGCCCAGCACGCCATCGATGACCGCCACGATGCCATCCTCCTCGTCGGCCTTCACAAAGGCAGCGACCTCGGGCAGCTCATCGGGCAGATCGTCGCCATAGCGCGACGGCACACAGCCGCACATGACGATGGGGCAAGAACGAACGCCGTCCTGAACCTCGTTGGCGAGCTCGAGCGTGGTCTCGATGCTCTCGGACGTTGCGGAGGCGAGGAACGAGCATGTATTGACGATGGCGATATCGGCATCCTGCGGGTCGAATGCCTCCTCGTAGCCCGCGGCGGTCAAAAGAGAACGCATGCGGTCGGTGTCAACCTCGTTCTTAGCGCACCCGAGGGTGATGTAGAGCACGGAGCCCAACGGTGTATCCATGTTGGAGAGCAGTCCTTTCGAATGAATTAGCGGTAGTTGGTGAACTGCAGCGGCTGACCGTAGTCCTGGTCGCGCAGGAACTGGATCACGGCCTGCAGCGCATCCTTGGAAGCAGAGGAAACACGCAGTTTGTCGGCCTCAATCGTCACCTTGACCTTGAGCTTCTGATCCTTAATGTCCTTATTGATCTTCTTGGCAGTCGTCTGGTCGATACCCTCGACGATGTGACCGAGCACGCGCACGGTGCCGCCCGAGGCAGCCTGAGGCGCATCCCAGGACACAGCCTTAAGATCGATGCCACGCTTGATGAGCTTGGAGCTCAGGACATCGATGATCTGCTTGGAGACAAAGTCGGCCGGGGCGTTGATCGTAAAGAGTTTGTCGCCCTTCGAAAGCTCGATGGTGGCGCCGGAGTCCTTGAGGTCATAGCGCTGGGAAATCTCGCGCGTGGTCTGCTGGAAGGCATTGTCGACCTCCTGCATATTGACCTCGGACACGACGTCGAAGCTTGAATCTTTAGCCATGATGTTTCCTTTCGCGTACGAGCGGCCTAGTAGCTATCGTACGAATTGTCGGTAGAATCGGTGGGTGTCTGACCGTCAGTTGCGGTATCGGCGCCATCCGTGGACTGGGCATCGGTACCGTCGGTGGTATCGGTACCATCGGTGGTGTCGGTACCATCAGAACTTTCACCATTCTCGGAATCAGACGTCTCCTTCTTGGGAACGGTGATCGTCACGCGCGCCACGCCCGAGGTCTTGGTATCGTAACGGACCTTTTCACCGTTCTTGGTAACGGTGACATCGGAAGGCTTGGACGTGGTGATCTCGATCGAGGACTCGGGCGTATACTCCTGCTCAAAGGGGCCAGTCGCCTGGGCGCCATAGACCGACTTGCCGTCGACCTTGACCTCAATCCACGCGGTCTTTCCCTTGGCAACGGAGACCTTGACCTTCGTGACCTCGCTCTCTTCCTTCTTGGCCGTCGTCTTGGTAGCGTCCGAATCAGTCGACTCATCCGTCGCCTCATCGGTGTCTTCGTCCTCGTCGACCGTTTCGGTCTTCTTAGAAGACTTCTTAGTCGTCGTCTTGGTGGCAGCGGGCGTCTCGGGCGTGGTCTCGGGCGTCGAAGATGCGCAGCCGCGCAGAAGCACCACGATGAGCACAATCAGCAGCAATGCCACGGCGCCGATGCCGGCGTAGACGATACGCGGATCGAGCCCGTTGTTTTGAGGAGTACGGGATCCGCCGCGTCCACGACCGGAACTGCTGCGGCCGCCTCCCTGAGGCATACGACCGCGATTGCTATCGGAACGGCCGCGATAGCCGCCCTGGCCCTGAAGGCTGCGCTGACCCGAGCGGGGCGCAAGTTCACCGCGGCCTTGATAGCCACGCTGGCCCGAACGCGGAGCCGAAGAGCGCTGGTCATACGGCTGTGATTGAGAGCGAAGACGCGGCGTCACCTGCGTGGCATCGGCGTCCGCATAGCCACCGCGAGAGCGTCCGGTAGAGACACCACGGCAACCGCGATCGGAATAACCACCATCGCCGTAGCCGGCACGAGGGTCACGTGCGACACCGCGGGCAGCGGGGAGTGCGCGCTCCTCGGGCGCCGGCGTGCTGCGAAAACGATCGCGCTGGGAACGAATCTCCTCGCTCGAGCCCGTTTCGGTAACATAGCCAGCCTGCTGAGGGCGCTGGCCATAACGCGTCGAACGCCCGCCCTGAACCATCAGGAAGCGGCCGTTGTCGACCGAGGAACGCGAATTGACGTAGCCGGCGGCGTCCTGAAAACGACCGCCCTGCTGCGACGTCTCGCGCTCATATGCCATCAGATCGTCAAAATAAGCGTTGACGACCTCCCGCGGATTGAGGCCCAAAAAGCGCGCATAGCTCGAAATCATGCCCTGCGCATAGCCGCGCGGAGGCATCGATGCAAAATTGCCATTCTCGAAAAACTCGATGATCTGCGGCCTGATTTTGATGGTGTTGGCGACCTGCTGAATGGAAAGGCCCATTCGGCGACGCTGCTCGAGCAGCATGTCACCAAAGCGTGCAGCCATCAGAATCCTCCAAACTCACGATCTTCACGTGCCATCTCGGCGTCGACGGATTCCAGCGTGGCAAGGCCTTCTTCATCCAGCAGAACCTCGCGCGGCTTGGAACCGTCGGGCGGTCCGACGACACCCTTTTCTTCCAGCATGTCCATAATACGCCCGGCGCGCGCATAGCCAACCTTCAGGCGGCGTTGCAGGCCAGATGTGGAGCCCAGCTGCGATTCCACCACAATATGAGCGGCTTCCCAGATAAGCGGATCGTCGTCCTGAGGCTCGGCAACGCCGGTTCGCACGATGCCGCCGCCACCTGCCATGGACATGGAGGCAGGTGCCACAGCCGACAGGATCTCCTCATGGTAGTCGGGCTCGCTTTGCGACTTAACGAACTCGACAATCTCGTTGATCTCGTCATCCGAAACAAAGCAGCCCTGGATGCGGCGGGGCTTGCCCCAGTCGACCTTTGAGAACAGCATGTCACCCAAGCCGGTGAGCTTTTCGGCACCCATCTGGTCAATGATGACGCGGGAGTCGATGCCCGTTGCGACGTTGAAGGCGATACGGTTGGTAATGTTTGCCTTGATGAGGCCCGTCACCACGTTAGAGCTCGGACGCTGGGTCGCCACGATAAGGTGGATACCGGCGGCACGGCCCAGCTGGGCGATACGCACAATCGAGGCCTCGACGTCCTTGCCGGCGACCATCATCAGGTCCGAAAGCTCGTCGATGATGATGACCAGGTAGGGCATCTTTTGCGGCGGGTTATCGTAATGCTCAAACTCGCCGGCGGCCTGCTTTTCGTTATAGGTCGAGATCTTGCGCACGTTCAGGCGCTCGAAGACCTTCAGGCGGCGCTCCATTTCGGACACCGCCCACTGCAAGGCGCTCGCGGCCTGCTTGGGCTCGGTCACTACGGGCACGTAAAGATGCGGCAGGCCGTTATAGCCTGCGAGCTCGACGCGCTTGGGGTCGACCATGATCAAGCGAACGTCCTCGGGGAGCGCGCGCATGAGCAGGGTCGTGATGATGGAGTTGATCATGACCGACTTACCGGAACCCGTGGTACCGGCGATCAGCAGGTGGGGCATCTTGGCGAGGTCGGCGACGACCGGCGTGCCCTCGGCGTCGCGGCCGATGGCAAGCTCAAGCGGACCGCCCTTAACATAGGGCAGCACGTCGCCCAAGTTGACGTTCTGACGCTTGCGATTGGGGATCTCGATACCCACGAGCGAGGTGCCGGGAATCGGGGCAAAGATACGCACGGACTGAGCAGCAAGCGACAGCGCGATGTCGTCCTCAAGGCTCGAAAT
>CAUCNB010000069.1:0-8858 GCA_958444075.1 uncultured Collinsella sp.
GCTTGTAGCTCACGCCGCCCACGACGGTCACGGCAACGTGGCCCGTGACGTCGGCGATCTTGCTCGCGACCTCGTCGATCTGCTGGGCGAGCTCGCGCGTGGGGGTGATGACGAGCATCACGGGGCCACGGCCGTTGCCCTCGGGCTTTTTAGCACCGCGACGGCGGTTGCGGCCGCCGCGCTCGCGCACGGGTTTGGGAGGAGCGATGTGCTCCAGATTGTTCATGGTCGGCAGCAAAAAAGCGGCCGTCTTGCCGGTGCCAGTCTGAGCGGCAGCAAGCAGGTCGCGGCCCTCGAGCACCACGGGGATTGAGCCGGCCTGCACGGGCGTCGGCGCCGTGTAGCCCAGGTTCTCGATGGCACGAAGCATCTCGTCGGAAAGGCCCAGCTCGTCAAAGGCGGGCAGGCTCTCGGTAGCGGACTCGACGGCCTGGGCAGCATTGGCCTCATCGGCGGCATCGAAGGCAGCCTGGGTCATGGCCTCGCGGGTCTCGTCCAGGATCTCGGCGTCGGTGACGTCGGATACAGAATTACGCATATGTTGTTGTTCCTTATCTGCACGCGCAATGGGCACGGCATGCGGCCGCGCGGGCGTGCTTGGTAGTGCGCTAATACATACAAAAACGGGTGCGCACAGAGAGGACGTTGCTCAGCACGCTGGCGATCGCTTTGGCAGCCCTATCACGCGCCGTCCAGACGCAGCGGCCCTAAGCGATGGAGCAGATTCGCCGCGGGTTAGTATACCCGTGCTTCGCATGCCCCCACGTAAACCACAGATGACGGAGCGGACGAGGCGGGCCTGGGCCGATTGTCTCAATCTGTAACAGTTACGAGACAAAACCGGGTCTACACGTTACAGATTGAGACGAACTCAAACATCGCAAAACATAATCTCGATCTGTAACAGTTAGAGGTCATTTTCCCCGCTAGATGTTACAGATCGAGATGTTTGACATGAGCTGCCAACGATTGAGCAGCCACCCGCATCTGTAGCGAAATGTCATACATTTTCATCCCCACTGGACACCCCCAGGGGGTATGGGTGTATAGTATCGGCAGGTTAACAATTCCAACACCAAACTACAGAAAGGAGAAGCCATGGCTCAAGATAAGTTCGACGTGGGCGGCATGACATGCGCCGCTTGCCAGGCACACGTGGACCGCGCCGTCAGCAAGCTCGACGGCGTCCAAAGCGTCGCCGTCAACCTGCTCGCCGGCTCCATGTTGGTGGACTATGACCCCGCGCAGGTCTCCCCCGACGACATCTGCACCGCTGTCGATCGCGCGGGTTACTCGGCCTCGCCCGTCGACGCGGGCGGCGCCGGCCCAAGCGGCAGCACGCAAGCTAGGTCCGGCGCCGCCCATATGGAGCCGCCCACCAAAAAGCTGGAGGCCGCCGCCTCCGCCATGCGCACCCGCCTCATCATCTCGATCATCTTCCTCATCCCGCTGTTCTACATAGGCATGGGGCACATGCTCGGTTGGCCACTGCCCGGCGTCTTCACCGACCACACCCACAGCATGACGCTCGCCCTCACCGAGCTCGTCCTGCTCATCCCCATCGTCTACGTCAACGACGCGTACTTTATCAACGGGTTTAAATCGCTCGCGCACGGCGCGCCCACCATGGACGCCCTCATCGCCGTCGGCGCCACCGCGTCCATTGCCTGGTCGCTCTACGCCATGTTTATCATGGCCGACCAGCTGGCCGCCGGGCAAATCCACGAGGCCATGATGACGGGCATGGACAACCTGTATTTTGAGAGTGCGGGCACGATCCTGTCGCTCGTCACCGTGGGCAAATACCTCGAGACGCGCAGCAAGTCCAAGACCGGCGGCGCTATCGAGGCGCTCATTGACCTGGCACCCAAGACCGCGACCGTCGTTGCCGACGACGGCACCGAAACCACCGTCGACGTCGACAGCATCCTTCCCGGCCAGGTGCTGCGTGTGCGTCCCGGCGAGTCCATCCCCGTTGACGGCGTGGTGCTCAAGGGCAGCTCGGCCGTGGACGAGAGTGCACTGACCGGCGAGTCCATCCCCGTGGAGAAGACCGCCGGTGACACTGTCAACGCGGCCACGGTCAACCGCACGGGCTCGTTTACCTTCCGCGCCACGCGTGTGGGCGCCGATACGTCGCTCGCCAAGATTATCCAGCTCGTCGAGGACGCCAACGCCACCAAGGCGCCCATCGCCCGCATGGCCGACAAGGTCGCCGGCGTGTTCGTGCCCGTGGTGTTTGTAATCTCGGTCGTGACCTTTGTAGTGTGGATGGCACTGACCGGCAGCATGAACGAGGCGCTCACCTCCGCCGTGGCCGTGCTGGTGATCAGCTGCCCGTGCGCACTGGGTCTGGCCACGCCCGTCGCCATTATGGTGGGTACCGGCAAGGGCGCCGAGATGGGCATTCTGTTCAAGAGTGCCGAGGCGCTGGAGAATCTGCGCAGTGTGGGCACCGTGGTGCTCGACAAGACGGGCACGGTCACCCGCGGCAAGCCTGCCGTGACCGATATCGTAGTAGCCACGCGTGCTGACGGCTCGCCCGCCATGAGCGAAAAGTCGCTGCTCAAGCTGGCCGCCGCGTTGGAGCGCTCGAGCGAGCACCCGCTGGCCGAGGCGATTATGGCCGAGTGCGAGGCACGCGGAATTGTCGCGCGCATGGTCGAGGACTTTGCCGCCGTGCCCGGTCGTGGCGTAACGGCGCGCGAGGGGCAGAATGTCATCGCCGCCGGCAACGTACGCCTGATGAACGAGTTGGGCGTTACCGTGCCCGCGGGTCTTGCCGAGCAATTTGCCGCCGAAGGCAAGACGCCGCTGTTCTTTGCCAAGAACGGCGAGCTTGTCGGCACCATCGCCGTGGCTGACGAGGTCAAAGAGACGAGCGCCGAGGCCATCGCTGCGCTCCGCAAGCTCGGCGTCGACGTGCGCATGCTCACCGGCGACAACCGCGTGACGGCCGAGGCCATCGCCCGCCGCGTGGGGCTGAGCAGCGAGCAGGTCATCGCCGACGTCCTCCCCGCCGACAAGGAACGCCACGTGTGCGAACTGCAGGATGCGGGCGGCAAGGTCGCCATGGTGGGCGACGGCATCAACGACTCCCCCGCCCTGGCGCGCGCCGACGTGGGCCTTGCTATCGGCACCGGCGCCGACATCGCCAAGGAGGGCGCCGACGTGGTACTCATGCGCAGCGACCTCATGGACGTCGCCCGAGCCATCGAGCTTTCACGCGCCACGATCCGCAACATCAAGCAGGACCTGTTCTGGGCACTGTTCTACAACGGCATCGGCATTCCGCTGGCGGCGGGCGTGTTCTTCCCGCTCACCGGATGGCAGCTCTCGCCGATGTTTGGCGCCGCGGCCATGAGCCTGTCGAGCGTGTGCGTCGTAAGCAATGCGCTGCGCCTGCGAACCTTTAAGCCCAAGACGGCGCGCTGAAGCACCCGACCTTGCCCCTCAAACCGTCGCTCGCGTACCCAAGTACGCTTCGCTCCTCTTTCGGGGCAATCTCGGGCACCTCAGCGCACCTTTAAGATGACACTGTTCACGACTAAACTGTCAGATAATCTCAATCGATAAGGAGTACACCCATGCGTTACACAATCAAGACTTCCGGCCTCATGTGCGGCCACTGCGACGCCACCGTCGAGACGGCGTTGCTCAACGTGGCCGGCGTGACCGACGCCCTCGCCGATCACGAAACCCAGACCGTCCAGGTTGAGAGCGCCGACACCGTGACCGCCGAGCAGCTCGCCGCCGCCGTCGAGGCCGCGGGCGAGAAATTCCACGCCCTGTCCGTGACCGCATCCTAGCTGCCACCGCACCAGCAGGCACCGCTGTCGGCCGACATAGCCGCCCAGCAACCACCGCTCAACCAGCCCTTCAGAAGTTGCGGTGAAATAGTTCCTGTTTTAGCGCTCCAAGCCCTCAATCAAGAACTATTTCACCGCAACTGAGGGCGAGGTATTTGAAGGATTGACCAGAAACGAGGACCCGCCATGATGGCAGACCATAAATCGGTGACTCGCATGCTTAAGACGGCACGCGGGCAGATCGACGGCATCCTGCGGATGGTCGAGGAGGACCGCTATTGCGTCGATATTTCCACGCAGCTTATGGCCACACAGGCGCTCCTCGCGCGCATTAACGCCGACGTGCTCAAGGCCCACATTGAGGGCTGCGTCGCCTCGGCCATCGAATCGGGCGACGAGGAGCTCAAAGCCGCCAAGCTTGCCGAGATAGAGCGCGTCGTCGACAAGCTCGCCAAGTAATTGGGGCATTGGGGACAGACTTCTTTGCACCGTCTTGGTGATCCGGGGACAGGTATGTTTGCACCACATTGGCGCAGATTAACCTGTCCCCCTTGCTCTAAATCGGGTATAAAGGCGTGCAGCATATCGAACGAAAGGCAATTCGCATGAATGACTTTATGAAGGGTCGCAACGGCGCCGATGAGCTCACCGTCGTGTTGGGCTTCGCAGGCATTATCATCGCGATAATCGGGTCGATGGCCCGTATCCAGTGGCTCAGCTGGATCGCCATCGCCGTGATCGCGCTCGGCGTGCTGCGCGGTCTGTCCAAAAACATCGACGCGCGCCGCAAGGAGAACGATGCCTTTGTCACGGCGACCGCAAACGTCCCCGGCCTAGGTAAGTTCGTCGCCAGCTTGGGTGGCGGCGCCGCGGCTGCCAACGCCTCGCGCGCGGCCGGCACCAGCAAGGAAGACTTTGAGCGCGCCAAGCGAACGGCCAAGAAGATGTGGAAGGGCCGCAAGACCACGGCCTACCTTAAGTGCCCTAACTGCGGTCAGATGCTGTCCGTCCCCAAGGGCAAAGGCAAGATCCGCGTCACCTGCCCCAAGTGCCACGCCAAGATGGAAACACGCTCCTAGGCATCGCGCCGTGGGGCAAATGAATCAGTAGTGTTTGTCTCAAATCTGAAGCATTTATTCGATAAAAAAGCCGAGGCCTCTTGCTGAGACCTCGGCTTTTTTGTATAAGGCGGCGGCGTTCGACGAGCCGACTGTCCCCCGTCACACCGGCGCTTACGCCACGCCGTCGCGGGCCAGCTCCTCGGCCAGCGCTTCGGCAGGCATGGCCATAATCGTGTCGAGCTCGGCGTCCACCTCGGGAATACGCTTCACCTTGAGTTTGCGCACCAGGTTGCCGCGGCACATCACGTGCATTGGCTCGCGCAGAGCGCACAGGTCATCGAGCGGGCTCTCGCGCGTCACCAGGATATCGGCGGCCTTGCCGCACTCGACCGTGCCGGTCTCGCCGCCTAGGCCCAACAGCTCGGCATTGACCTGCGTCGCCGTATGCAGCGCAAAGGCGTTGCTCACGCCCACGTACTTGGCAAAGTAAGCGACTTCGCGCCACATGTCGTACTGGGTCACGAACGGGCAGCTCGAGTCCGTGCCCAGGCCCACCTTAACGCCGGCTTCCAGCGCCGCACGAGCGCTCTCGATAATGCCCGAGCACACGATGTCGCCGTTCTTCTTTTGCGTGTCGGTCGAATGGGTCTTCTCCGGATCGAGCAACACAAACGGCAGCGCCGGGCTGATCGTGCAGGTCACGCTCGGCGCGCGTCCCTCGAGCTGTGTGCCCGCGGTGCCGCGATACAGCTCCAGGATCTCGGGCGTCATCGGGGCACCGTGCTCGATCGTGTCGACCCCGGCCTCAAGCGCGGCCTTCACGCCCTCGGTGCTCTCGACATGAGCCATAACCGGCAGGCCCACCTCGTGCGCCGCCTTGCACGCCGCCGCGGCAACCTCCACCGGCATACGCAGCACGCCCGGCTCGCCCACCTCGGTCGCATCGAACACACCGCCCGTTACGAACAGCTTAATGACGTCGGCGCCGCGCGCATACAGGTCTCGCACCTGCTCGGCTGCCTCGACGGGGCTGTTGGCCACCTGGGCGAACAAGCCCGCGCCATGGCCGCCCGGCACCGTGACGCCCGTTCCCGGCGCTACCAGGCGCGGACCCTGATACTTGCCGGCGTCGATAGCGTCGCGCACGGCAATGTCGGCAAACAGCGGGTCGCCCGCGCCGCGCACCGTGGTCACGCCGCTTGCCAGCTGCTGCTGGGCACTGCCCTTGAGGATGCGGCGGACGATGGCACGGCCCACGGGATTATCGAGTTTCTTCATCAGCGCTCCCGCATCGCCGGCCGAGACAGGCTTGCCCGAGCCGCACAGGTGCACGTGCATATTGATGAGACCGGGCATGAGATACGCACCACCCAGGTCGATAACCTCGGCACCTGCAGGCGCCTGCGCCACAGCACTCGGCCCCATCCAGGTGATGACGCCGCGCTCAACAGTCACGGCCATATCGGGTTGCGGCTCCATATGCTCCGAACCATCCAGAATGGTCGCATTGATAAACAACGTGGAACGATCGGCAAATGCCATATCGAGCTCCTCCCTCACGATTAACATGAACATTTGTCCATTATCACCTAGTCCCGCTGGATTGCCGCAGACGCATCGGTTAACGGAAGGAAGAGGGGATGTGGGGAGACGGAACACGTTGCAGTCCCACCCCAACGACACCAGGGAAATGTCTCGATCTGTAACAGGTACAGGGTTATTAGGCCCCTTGATGTTACAGATCGAGACATTCGGTCGACGTTTCACCGGCTTGTCTCGATCTGTAACAATTACGAGCTCAAACAGCCTCTAAACGTTACAGATCGAGACAAAACCTCTCAGCGCCCATACCACTGGCATCTCCACTCCTCAGCCAATTCAACCTGCCGAGGAATACCCGCCAGCCTCATTTTCTCGACCAGCTTCCCCGGGTCTTTGAGTTCGTTAAACGTAAACCGAAGCACCTTATGCCCGAGCATTGTCAGATGAGATTCCCGCTGACGCTCTGCCACGAATGGGTCAACCGACTCCCGACCCTCGCCGCTCTGCAAGGTGTACTTCCCCTTTCCGTCGAGCTCGCCGATGACACACGTCCCGTCCTCGAGCCGCCAAAAATAGTCGACGCGAAACACCTGGCTCGGATCGAGCGGATCGCGAAACTCCACCTGCAGCTCCGGAACCGGAAAGCCGTACGCAATAAAGAATGCTCGGAACCGAGACTCGCCGCCGTTTTCAGACAGCCCGTCCGCATACGACGCAATCACCTGTGCCCTGCGATACCCTCGCCTGCCCTCGCAATCCGCGCGGAGGCGCTCGCACAAATCCCCACGTGATACGCCTTTCGCCCGCAGTGCAGAATCGGCAATCGCCAACCCGTAGGAGAACGGCGCACGCAGTAGGCAATCCTCCACCGTGCGCCAAAACGACGTCACCCGCACGCCGTCGACTTGTTCAAGTGCGCCCGCCGCCTGCGGACGCAACAGCCGACATCCTGCACTCAGTGGCACCGAGCAACCTGTCTTAACAAGGTATCGTGGCCCAAGCAGATCATTCGGCACCTCCAGACCCCACAAAAGCGCCGCGTCATAGCCCCAAAACGCCCAATCGGGATGAAACTCCGCAAGCCCTTTGATGGCCCGCAGCGCTCGCTCCGTCGGCGTCAGCGCATCCCAATCATGTTGAAAACAGAACAAATACGGCTCGGGCTCCGCAATATCATCGGTTCCCACATGACGCCGTAGCCACATGAGCTCGGCATTGTCGTGTGTCACAAGCAGCACGCCTTGTTCAGCCGCCTCCGTGAGCCTGGCAAGCATCCTATTCCGCGCCAACGTGTTACGAGTCGTATGTTTGTGTTTGAGAACGGTATTAGGCACTTCCATCACCACCACATCGGACAAATGGACCATCGTCACCGTTGCCTCCGCCGACAAACGTCTCGACCTGTAACAGTTACGGGCACAAGCGGCCGCCAAACGTTACAGATCGAGACATTCGTGCAGCATTGCACCTCTTTGTCTCGACCTGTAACAGGAAAACCGATTTTTGGCCTGTAGATGTTACAGATTGAGACAAAAAGGCAAAAGGCAGGGCAGGCGACAACTACCCATCCCCTACTCCCACTCCTGTTCGTAGATGTTGAGGGACTTTACGTACCGCCCCTGGGCGCCCATGATGTCGCGGACCAGACGCAAGAAGAAGCTGATGCACGAGGTGTCAAAGCCGTCCTGCAGATCCTCGGGATGCACCGCACCCGGTCCGTCGACCGCCGTGTCGTTCAGGCGCGCGATGTCATACAGGTAGAGCTGTCCCGCCGTAAGCCAGACATCGTCGACGCAGGCGAGGCGCACCGCAATCGCGCCGTCGTTCCAATGCTCCTTCTGCACGATATGCGGGTCGTAGACATCAAAGCGATGATCGGTGCGCGTGTCCTTCAGCACGACCATGCCGGACGCAGGATTCTTGTCCAAAATGCCAAAGCGCGAGAAATACTGCGTGTCGCGTACCCGCTCGAGCCGCTTGAGCGAGGCAGGCGAAAGCGATGCCGGCGGCTCGTCAACATATAGCTCGAGCAGCGTTTTGCCATGGCGATAGGGGCGCTCGAAGAGCAGCCAATCGGTAAACGCCATGTTGTAGGCCATGATTTCGTTTTGAGAAGGTTCCTCGCAATAGCTGAGCCACGGGTCGACGATAATCTCGAACTGTTCGCGTGCCGGCTCCAGGAATTGAAACTTCCGCAGCATCCAAAAGTGAGCCATGTCGGCAATATCGTTGCCGACGGCTTCAGCCAGCTCTGCTCGGTCAAAAGCGTGGTCAGTCATGGCATCCTCCTCAAACTGATGGACCTCAATTTGAGCTTACGAGGAGGGTGGACAGCCACGACCAGCGCGGGCAAAATAGGCCTCCGACTGCAAACCAGATGCTGACCAAACACTTGACGAAAAGCTTGACCGAAAATGCGCACCGCAACAAAACCGCAGGCAAACAT
>CAUCNB010000070.1:0-8621 GCA_958444075.1 uncultured Collinsella sp.
GCTGTATCAGATGAATGGCGTAAACAGCCTGGCAAAGGACCTTAAAGAGCTTGGGTATACCACTACCGCTATGCACCCGCAAAACCCCGTCAACTACCATCGAGATAAAATCTATCAGCAGCTGGGCTTTGGAGACTTTCTTTCAATCGGCGATTTCGAAGGTGCGCCCTATTACCATGCCGGCGTATGCGACTACGCCACCTACGACAAGATACTCGACCTGCTTAGAACCGACGAAGCGCCGCAGTTCATCTTTGACGTCACGATGCAAAATCACGGCGGCTACGACTATGGCACCGTTCCCGCCGAAGAGCTGACAAACTATTGGGTCGAGGGAGCCAGCGAGGGTGCCAATAGCGCGCTCAACACCTATCTCACCTGCATCAACGCATCCGACCGGGACCTCGAGTACTTTATCAACGAGCTCCGCAATATCGGCAGACCGGTTGTTCTTGTCTTTTTTGGCGACCATCAGCCGAGTGCCGCAACGACTCTCAACGACGAGCTGTACCCTCAGGAAGATACGGCAAGCCACGCTTTCCGTATCTATCAGTCGACATATCTCGTCTGGGCCAACTATGAGGTCGCCGGCAATACCGAGCTCAACGTCTACGATACCGTCGGGGCAAACGAGATTGCAGCCATTACCCTTAATAAGATCGGCGCCCCGCTCACCAACTATCAAAAGGCTCTGCTTGCAACAAGGTCAGATGTGCCCACCATCAATGTCGCCGGCTATCTCGGCGCCGACGGGCTGCGCTACGACTTGGAATCTGAAGACAGCCCATACGCCTCGACGATCGACAAGCTGCAGCGCATGCAGTACCTCGAGTTTGCTAGCAAAGTTCAGTAAGCCCGCCCATTCGCTTGGGCCCATCGTATTGTAAGCGCGCTCGGCCCAAACGCATCGCAAATGACTCCCGCTCGCAAACGAGGGTACAATGACGCTCATGTCACATCGCGGGGCCCCGGCCCCAACATATACAAAGGAGTCATACATGGGTTGCGAACACGCACAGGCCGCCGGCGGACAAACGTCGCCGTCGCAATTTGAGGAGAACACGCTGTCCGAGGTCAAGCGCGTCATCGCCGTGCTTTCCGGCAAGGGCGGTGTCGGCAAGTCGTTTGTCACCGGTGCCATCGCCACCGAGCTCGCCCGTCACGGCCACAAGGTCGGCGTCCTCGATGCCGACATCACCGGTCCCTCCATCCCCAAGATGTTCGGTATGAGCGGACGCCACGTCCATGCCCTTGGCAACCTTATGCTGCCCGAAATCTCCGAGCACGGCGTCAAGGTCATGAGCTCCAACCTGCTGCTCCAAAACGAGACCGACCCCGTCCTTTGGCGCGGTCCGGTCATCGCAGGCGCCATTAGGCAGTTCTGGAGCGAGACCTCGTGGGGCCCCATCGACTACCTACTGGTCGACATGCCTCCGGGAACAGGCGACGTCGCGCTCACCGTCTTCCAGTCGCTGCCGGTCGACGGCATCGTCATCGTCACGAGCCCGCAGGATCTGGTCTCGATGATCGTCGCCAAGGCGGTCAACATGGCCGAGAAGATGAACGTCCCCATTCTGGGCATTGTCGAGAACATGAGCTATATTGAGTGCCCCGACTGCGGCAAGAAGATCGAGGTCTTTGGCAAGAGCAAGCTCCCCGAGGTCGCAGAGCGCTATAACCTCGACATCTTGGGCCAGCTTCCCATTAATCCGGCACTCGCCGAGGCCTGCGATAAGGGCGAGGTCGAGACCGCGCTGCCCGATGGCATGTTGCCCAAGGCAGTCTCTGCCGTCGAGGCTATTACCCCGCACGAGACCGACGAGGCCTAAGTGAACGCGAGCGCCCTCTATGACGTCTTGGTAATCGGCGGCGGGGCTTCAGGCCTCGCCGCCGCCATTACGGCCGCACGCGCCGGCAAAAGCGTCTGCATCGTTGAGCGCGATGTCGCCTGCGGCCTCAAGCTCCTTGCGACCGGTAACGGCCGTTGCAACCTCTCCAACGAATCGATTGATCCTCAGCGGTATAACCACCCCGCATTCGTCGAATCCGTCATGGTCCCCCAGCCCGAACAAGAGCTTATGGGTTTCTTCTCCTCGCTGGGCATCATGACAACCTCCGAGGAAGGCCGGCTGTACCCGCGCTCCCTTCGCGCCGAATCGGTGCGCGACGCACTTCTCAACGCTTGCGACCGCCTAGGTATCACCTTAATCTGCGGAGCCAACGTTGCCTCGGCGCGCAAAGCTTCCGAAGGCTGGGCACTCCAAATAGACCGTCCAGCGCGGGCGCTCAAGGCAAAAAAGCACGACGACCGAAAATCGGAGCTCCGCTCGCTTCGGAAGGCGCTCGCCGATGTCCCTCGCAAGAACGAGGCCCTGCAGGCACATGCCGTAATTATCGCCACGGGCGGCAACCCCACCGGTATCGCCGATATGTTTCGCTTCCCCCTCACTTCGCTACGCCCCGTCCTCTGCCCCGTATCGGCAACGGTCGTTGGCGATCGGGCAGCGCTCAAGACGTTGGATGGCCTGCGCGTCCGCGCCCGCTTGACGCTCGCCCGCAATCATAATGAGCTCTGGCACGAAGACGGTGAAGTGCTGTTTCGAACCTTCGGTATCTCGGGCGTCGCTGTCTTCAACCTCTCTCGTCGTATCCAGCACGGCGATACGATCCTGCTCGACGTTTTCCCCGACCTCTCCAAAGACGAGTTGCTCGATATGCTCAACCGGCGTGTTGAGCTGCTCGGCGGCTTTTCGCCCCGTGATCCCCGTTGGCTCGACGGCATGCTCGCCCCGCAACTCTCCCGCGTCGTCTGCACAGCGTTCGAGCAGTGCCATCCAGGCTCCAACGATGTCATCCACCTGGTCTCGATCCTCAAACACTTTAAGTTGCTCGTCGAGGGAACAGCCGAGGAGCGCTCAGCACAGGTCACGCGTGGTGGCATATCTGTCGAGAGCATCTCAACACCCAGCCTGCGCGCGCGCAGCGTTGTCGACGCCCCGCTTTACGTCTGCGGTGAAGCGCTCGACATCGACGCCGATTGCGGAGGCTTTAACCTTGCGTGGGCCTGGATCTCGGGCATTCGCGCTGCAAGCAGCCTGTAGCCGCGCAGTCTATAATCAAAAACGCATTCGGGCCGTCTGGGATACCGGACGGCCTCTTTCTTGCCTCTAAGGAGACCTCGATGATTGAAATCACCCAAGTCAACGCGTCGCTCGATGAAGCCGGCGATGAAAATGCCTGTCTCATTGTTGGCAAGCGAGTCGCCAAGCGCGTCCTACGTTGCAAGGACTCCGAGATCAAGTCCATCGAGCTCCACCGCAAGTCAATCGACGCTCGCAAAAAACGAGACGTCCATTTTATCCTGAGCTTTCGTGTTGAGCTGACTAGTCCCCACCTCGAGCGAGAAGCGGTCGACAGCGTTGCCGAGCGTGACCGCTCGCGCGTACGCGCGATAGAAGACGATGAGCCTTCATTCCCCTCCCCCGCCTCCGACGCACCTCAAGAACGCCCTGTCGTTGTCGGCGCCGGATGCGCCGGCCTTTTCGCTGCGCTTACGCTCGCCGAAGCAGGTCTTAAGCCCTTGCTCATCGAGCGCGGCGACCCGGCATTTCGCCGCTCGCAGGCGATCGACCTCTTTCTAAAGGAGCGCATCCTCGACCCCGAGAGCAATATCCAGTTTGGCCTGGGCGGCGCGGGGACTTTCTCGGACGGCAAGCTCAATACGGGAACCAAAAATCCCGCCCATCGCCTTATCCTCGAAACCTTCGTCGAGGCGGGTGCGCCCCGCGATATTCTGTGGGATGCCAAGCCGCACATTGGCTCCGACATCCTTCCCACGGTTGTCACCGCTATATCCCAGCGCATCGAGCAGCTCGGAGGTGTCGTCCGTTATCGAACGAAGCTCGTCGACATTCGCATCGACGCGTCTGGCGCCATCACCGGTATTGATGTCCAATCGTCCCAAGACGCCGCTTACGAGCCAATTGAGACAAAGCACCTCATCCTCGCCTGCGGGCATTCTGCTCGCGATATTTTTAAGCTCCTTAAGGACCACGACGTGGCCCTCGCACAAAAGACCTTTGCCATGGGCGTTCGCATCGAGCATCCGCAGCGCGACATCGACCGAGCCCAATATGGAGCCTCGGCGGGACATCCAGCGCTCGGGGCGGCCCCCTACAAACTTGTTGCCCATCTTCCCAACGGCCGCAGCGTGTTCTCGTTTTGCATGTGCCCCGGCGGGCAGGTTGTCGCCGCCTCTTCCGAGCAGGGCCACCTGTGCGTCAACGGCGCCAGTCTCAATGCCCGCGACGGACGCAACGCAAATGCCGCCCTGCTCGTTAACGTCACACCCGAGGACCTTCCCAACGATGACCCGCTCGCCGGCATCGAGCTCCAGCGTGCCTGCGAGGCGGCCGCCTATCGCCTGGGCGGTTCCAACTGGAACGCACCGGCACAGCTCGTCGGAGATTTCCTCGCAGGACGTGCCAGCAAGGCGCCCGGAAAGGTAAAGCCCACCTATCCGCTCGGTGTGACCTGGACGGCAATTGACGAAGCCCTGCCGCAGCATATCGTCGAGTCGCTCCGCCTGGGACTTCCCCTACTCGGGAAAAAGCTACGCGGCTACGACCGCCCCGACGCCGTTCTTACCGGCGTGGAGACCCGCTCGAGCTCACCGGTCACCGTCGCCCGAGACCGAACATGCCATGCCGTGTCGACCCCGGGCCTCTACCCTTGTGGTGAGGGAGCTGGATATGCCGGCGGCATCATGAGCGCGGCCACCGACGGCATCCGTTGTGCCGAAGCCCTGATCGCAGACCTCTAACGCACGAATTCCAGCGCGCAAAAGACATAGGCTCCGAGCTCCACAGGGAACTCGGGGCCTGTTCGCTATTTCTTAAACCGTGCACCCTGGCGCTTTCTGCCCGATGCGAACGTGGAACCCTTGCGGGCCTGCGAACGTAAGCGCTCGATCGTCTCGTCCTCAGACGCACCCTCAAGCATCGCCCGAATCTGAACGACGGCATCGCGCAGGCGCGCCGCCTCCTCAAAGTCCATGGCGGCAGAAGCGTTGCGCATATCCTCTTCCATGGTTTCGACAATCCGCACAAGCTCGTCATGCGGCAGTTCTTCCAACTGCTCCGCAAGTGTCTGCTCGGGCGCCACCGTTTCCGGTATGCCGCCCTCGCCCGACTCATCGGGCGTATAGAATGCGCCATGGCCAAGAGAGTCGCCCTTCGAGCGTCCCTTGGAACCCACGGTTTTTTCGGCCTCGGCAATAAAACTTGAGATGTCGTTGATGGCCTTGCGCACCGTCTTGGGCACGATGCCATGCTCTTCGTTATATGCCATCTGAATCTCGCGACGGCGCTGTGTCTCCTCGATGGCCTCTTTCATCGAATCGGTCACAACGTCCGCATACATGATGACTTCGCCATCGGCGTTACGGGCCGCGCGGCCAATCGTCTGAATCAGCGAACGGCGGTTGCGCAAGAAGCCTTCCTTATCGGCATCGAGAATTGCCACCAGTGAGACCTCGGGAAGATCCAAGCCCTCGCGAAGCAGGTTGATGCCAACGAGAACATCGATCTTGCCCTCGCGCAGCGTTCGCAGGATCTCGACACGGTCCATTGTCGCCGTATCAGAATGCATGTAATTGACCTTAATGCCGGCATCAAGCAGATGGTCGGTCAGGTCCTCGGCCATGCGCTTGGTGAGCGTGGTCACCAGTACGCGCTCCTTGCGCACCACGCGCTCGCGAATCTCGTCCTCAAGATCGTCAATCTGTCCACGAACCGGACGCACATCAATCTTGGGGTCGAGCAGACCGGTCGGACGAATAATCTGCTCTACGTCGTTTTGGCTCACCCGCAGCTCATAGTCGCCCGGCGTGGCCGAAACATAGATGAACTGGGGAATCCTCGCCTCAAACTCATCGAAACGAAGTGGGCGGTTATCGAGCGCCGAGGGCAGGCGAAAACCGTGTTCCACCAGCGTCACCTTACGCGAGCGGTCGCCTTCGTGCATGCCGCGAATCTGCGGCACCGTCACATGGCTCTCATCGATGATGCAGAGCATGTCCTTGGGAAAGTAATCGATCAGGGTAAACGGCGGCTCACCCGGCTTGCGACCGTCCAGATGACGCGAGTAGTTCTCGATGCCGTTGCAAAAGCCCATCGTCTCGAGCATCTCAAGATCATAATCGGTGCGCTGCTGCAGACGCTGCGCCTCGAGCAACTTGTCGGTCGCCTTGAGCTCCGCCACGCGCTTCTCGCACTCTTCGCTGATCGATTTCAGAGCTGCCTTGACCTTCGGCTTCTCGGTCACGTAGTGCGATGCCGGCCATACGGGGATGGCCTCGTACTCACGAACCATCTCTCCGGTGACCTCATCGATCTCGGCAATCAGCTCGACCTCGTCGCCAAAGAACTCAAACCGCAACGGATGCTCGGCATAAGGCGGATACACGTCGACAACATCGCCGCGCACGCGGAACGTGCCGCGCGCCAGGTCATAGTCATTGCGATCATATTGAATGTCGATAAGTGCATGGATAAAGTCATCGCGCTCGAGCGGCACCTTCTTGTCGACGTTTGGAGCCAGACCCGCATAGTCCTCAGGAGAGCCAATGCCATAGATACACGAGACCGATGCGACGACGATCACATCGCGTCGAGAGAGCAGCGATGCGGTCGCCTGATGTCGCAGCATCTCGACCTCTTCGTTAATCGAGGAGTCTTTCTCGATATATGTATCGCTTTGCGGCACATACGCCTCGGGCTGATAGTAGTCGTAGTACGAGACAAAGTAGACCACAGCGTTATTGGGAAAGAACTCTTTGAGCTCGCTCGCAAGCTGAGCGGCGAGCGTTTTATTGGGAGCCATGACAAGCGTCGGCTTCCCCAGGGCCTCGATGGTTTTAGCCATCGTAAAGGTCTTGCCCGAACCAGTCACGCCCAGCAAAACCTGATAGCGATCTCCATCCCTCACGCCCTGCACAAGCGACTCAATGGCCTTAGGCTGAGAACCTGCAGGCTCATAAGGAGATACAACCTTAAACGGCACCTCAGCGCCCTCAACGCCAAA
This sequence comes from uncultured Collinsella sp., assembly GCA_958444075.1. Taxonomy (GTDB): domain Bacteria; phylum Actinomycetota; class Coriobacteriia; order Coriobacteriales; family Coriobacteriaceae; genus Collinsella. The sequence continues at coordinate 7,084 of CAUCNB010000070.1, forward strand.
GCGCTTAAGTTCACCGCCAACGCGTTCTACTTCAAATTCCGCCATGGATACTCCTAACTCATATATCTGCAGTATACGCAGGCGGCAGGCATAGTCCTATACGAACCGATCGGGATAGAGGGTCTTGTAGCGAACCCAGGCATTATTGACGCGAATCAGATACGCCTGCGTCTCGGGAAAGGTGATTGCATTGTGCAGCGACGTACTTTGCTGCGCCCATCCGTCGACATTGCCCATGCCGGCGTTATAGGCGGCAATAGCGCTATCCGTCGACCCGTTGAAATACGTTAAGAGATACGAGAGGTACGCACAGCCAAACTCGATATTCGTAGCCGGATCGTTAAGGTTGTCGGCCGAATACTCCCCACCGTCGACAAGACCCTTGGCGATCATATCCTGGGCAGTCTCGGGCATCAGCTGCATCAATCCCTGAGCACCCTGATTCGACTCAGCCTTGGGATCCCAATTCGATTCCGACTTAATGACAGCGCACACCAGATACGGATCCAGATTATGCGAAATACTCGATTGCTTTACATACGCCTCGTAGTCAATTGGATACAAAGGCTTAAAGAAGGCGGCAGGAGCATACGAGTAGACGAGCGAAATAAGGCCGAAGGCAAAAACGGCAGCCAGTGGTATAAGGCGATACCACGCAAAGAAACGTGTCTTAGGCATCGGCATCCTCCTGATTCGCAGTGTCTATAAACCCATGGCATGCAAGCCATGAGTCAAGCTGCTCAAAGAGCGAATTATCACCTGCGGTATTATCAATCACCGTTGTAGCGAGATTGCACAGCTCAGACTCATCGGGCTGGCAAGCAGAACGGGCATCGAAATCAGATGGCTCCATGCCACGCTGAATAGCACGCTTGCGACGAACTGACAAAGGGGCGCTGATGACCAGAATTTCATCAGCCAAGCCAAATGCATCCTCAAAACCAGTCGGGGCAGAAACCTCGACCACCGCAAAGGGGTAACGGGGAGACGAAACCGTACAACAAACCGGATCGAGAATCCTAAGCGAAAGCTGTTCAATGAGAACGGGATGCACAAGGCCATTGAGCCGTGCGACCGAATCAGGAGAAGCGAAAGCTCGAGAAGCGAGGATGCTGCGGCGAATGCCGCCTTCCACATCCAAAATGTCCCAACCGAATTCATCCGCGAGAGCATTGACGATATCAGAGCCCGGTACATACAGCGATTTTGCAAGCTCATCCAGATCGATAAGCATAGCGCCACGAGATTCGAAATAGCGGCAGGCAGTAGACTTACCCGAAGCAATATTGCCCAAGACAAATACGGTAAACATCAAGCCCTCCCTAACGCCAATGGGAGTTATTATCGCGCAAATACAAAAGAAGGACTCAAAATACAGCCAAACAGTAAGACAAGCTAAAAGAAGGCGAGTTCTTGTATTACAGCTCTCTATAAAACGCAAAAAAAGGGGAGGCCGCGAGGCCTCCCCCTTCTTCAAGTCATCCGACGGCTCGGTGCCGTCCACCGGTCAGCGGCGCCCTGGCCTCCCACGGGCTGGC
>CAUCNB010000071.1:0-8246 GCA_958444075.1 uncultured Collinsella sp.
CGCGATTGGCGAAAATACGTTGGTGAAAATGGTGAAAAATATATTGACGCTAACAAGGGACTTCGGCGCCGAGGGGCCGTGGCAGAAGCTCGGCACCGACGTCACCGAGTTCAAGGTCGCCGGCGCCAAGGCCTACTGGGCCCCGGTGCTCGACTTCTGCACGAAGGAGATCGTGGCGAGCGACATATCGACCTCGCCGGACCTCGCCCAGCAGCACAGGATGCTCGACCGGCTCCTCGAGGCCCTGCCCGACGGGGCGGCACCGACCATGCACTCGGACATGGGCTGGCAGTACCAGCACGAGTCCTACACCTCCAGGCTGGAGGGGGCGGGCATCACCCAGAGCATGTCGCGCAAGGGGAACTGCATCGACAACGCCGCCACCGAGCAGCTCTTCGGCCACGTGAAGGACGAGTTCTACCGCGGCAGGGAGTGGGGCAGCTTCGAGGACTTCAAGCGCGACCTGGAAGGGTACATAGCCCATTGGAACACGCGGCGCAGGCAGGTAAGATTGAAGGGCCTGACGCCGGAGGAGTTCCGGAGCCGGGCCCTTGCGGCGTAGTCGCTATTTATTCAGTCCAAGTTTCGGGGCGCAGTTCACAGGCACCTTTGTGGTGGTTTTGCCGTTTACAGGCGATTTCCTACCGTTCAGCGGACTTTCGCACCAATGGGGCTTACGCTGCATGCAAGTTTCATCCTACAATCGCCCACGTGCTCACAAGTTTGTTACTCCTCGGGAGGCATCACTTGCGCATAATAGAAGACGAGGAATATCGCCCCGTCGTCTAGCGCCGATGTCCGAGGAGTTTTTTCATGCTCATTTTAAAGAAGATCAACAATAACGTTGCTCTCGCCGCCAGCGATGACGGCCGAGAGGTTGTTGTCTTTGGCAAGGGCATCGGTTTTCACGAGATGCCCTACGAGCTTGCCGATGAGTCGCTCATCCAGCGCAAATTCTATAACGTTCCCGAGAGCCTGCAGGATATGGTCGGCACACTTCCCGACGACGTTCTGCTCGCGGCAAGCGACATTGCCTGCTTCGCATCCCAGCAGCTTGGTTGCAAGCTGTCCGGTGGCCTGCCCTTTATCCTGGCAGATCACCTGCAGTTTGCCGTTCAGCGCGACGACGACCAGATCAGCGCTCCCAACCCGCTCGAGCATGAGGTGGCTTTCATCTACCCGCGTGAGCTCGAAATCGGTCAGGCCGCGCTCGCCATCGTGCAAAAGCACACCGGCGCCAAGCTGGGTCAGAACGAGGCCACGAGCATCGCGCTCCACATCGTTAACGCCGAGGTCGACGGCATGGGCCGCGCCAAGGACATGGACTTCATCATGAAGAGCACCCGCGTGCTTGACGAGGTAACCCATTCCGTGGAAAAGCAGCTCGGCTGCTCGCTCGACACGGCGTCGTACTGCTACATTCGCTTTCTTGCGCACCTGCGCTTTTTGGTTCGCCGCCTTGTTAAGGGCAGCTGCACGCAGACCGAGAACTCCTCACTGTTTATGCAGGCCGCCCGCGATTTTCCCGAGGCCTACCAGTGTGCGTACGCCATCAACCGCGTGTTCGAGAAAGAGTTCAAGCAGAGCTGCTCGGACGAGGAGCTCTTGTATCTGATGATGCATATCAACCGTCTGCGATCGGCTTCGCAGACCGAGTGAGTAAAGCCGCCAGCCCGGCGGCAATCGCAACAATTCTTTTTGGTTTCTAACTGCGGGCAAGGTACCGGCTCGCGGTAGGGGATATTTTTGTCGAAATTTGGAAAAGAGAGGACAGATCATGGCAGGTAAATACGACGATCTTGCTGCCCAGATCGTAGAGCTGGTTGGCGGCAAGTCCAACGTCAAATGCGTCGCACACTGCATTACCCGTGTTCGTTTTAAGCTCAAGGACGAGTCGAAGGCCAATGACGAGGCAATCTCCGAGCTGCCCAACGTCATCAAGGTCATGCACGCCAACGGCCAGTACCAGGTTGTTGTGGGCAACATCGTCGAGGACGTCTACGACGCCGTTCTCAAGGCCGGCGGTTTTAGCGACGGCGGCGCCGTCGACGCCGATGACGACGATGCCGCTCCCAAGGGCGTTACCGATGTGATCATCGACCTCATCTCGGGCATCTTCGCCCCCATGCTCGGCACCTTCGCCGCTGCCGGTATCATGAAGGGCCTGCTGGCGCTCGCTACCTTCCTGGTCCCGAGCTTTGCCAACGACGGCGCCTACACGCTGCTCTACACCGTCGCTGACGGCATGTTCTACTTCCTGCCCGTGGTGCTTGGCTTTACCGCGGCCAAGAAGTTCAAGATGAGCGAGTTCAACGGCATGGCCATCGCCTTTGCCCTGGTGTATCCCACCATGGTTGCCCTGACCTCGGGCGAGGTTGTCGGCTCCGTCGAGCTCGGCTTTGCTGGCACCTTCTCTTGGTACACCACGTTCCTGGGCCTGCCGCTCATCATGCCTGCCTCGGGTTACACCAGCTCCGTTATCCCCATCCTGCTCATGGTCTGGTTTGGCTCCACCCTCGAGCACTGGGTTAAGAAGTGGATGCCCGCTTCTATGAAGATGTTCTTCACCCCGCTGATCGTCGTCACCGTTACCGTCACCCTTGGCTATCTGGTCATTGGCCCCATCGCCACGCTCATCACCAACCTGCTTGGTGAGTTCTTCGCGCTGCTGTTTGGCCTGCCCATGATCGGCTCCCTCCTGGGCTGCACCCTCGTCGGTGCCTTCTGGATGTGCCTGGTCATCTTTGGCTTCCACTGGTCGCTCGTGCCCATCGCGCTGGTCAACCTGTCCACTCTGGGCCACGACTACATCCTGGGCTCCGTTATCGCCCACTCCTTCTCGCTGGGCGCCGTGCTCTTCGCCATGTATCTCAAGAACAAGGACGAGAAGTTCCGCGGTATCGCGCTGCCGGCCATGATCTCCGCCTTCTTCTTTGGTGTCACCGAGCCCGCTATCTACGGTGTCGCCCTGCCCGATAAGAAGGCCTTCATCAACGCCAGCATCGGTTCTGCTGTGGGCGGCCTCATCATTGGTCTCTCCGGCGCCGTGGTGTACATGTCCGGTGGTCTGGGCGTCTTCAACTGGCTGTCCTTCATCGACCCCTCCGGTGTTAACGGCATCAACCACATGATCTGGGCTATCGTTGCCTCTTTCGTGGGTGCCGCCGTGGGCTTTGCGATCGAGTTTGCCACCTACAAGCCCGAGGCTGCCAAGTAGCCCAAACGACAAAGACTCGGTACCAAGCCGGCGGGGGGAGCGCCCCGCCGGTTTTTTTCAAAGGGGCTAGATGCCATGCGCTCGTCCGAGCGACTGCCCAAAATCAAAACCATGCCGGATTACGGGGCTGAAACGGTGAGTGCTGACCATACCCCGTTTTTCCGTAAACTGACAAGCCTCCTACCTGCGGTTTTGTCCTTGCCGTTTCTGGCATGCTCAAGGGGCACTGGTTCTGCCCCGTAAACCGGCATGGTTTTGAACCTGCCAATAAGGGACAGGTTTATTTTGGTCGGTTTTATCTGGGCAAACGTCGTCTCCGTCAGCTCCGTCCGCATATCTTAAGCCGGCATAGTTTCGTTGGGTCGGTCCGTGCGCGTCCCGCAACATGCCTCGCCACGAAACCGGCCTATCTACTACGTTTAAGTGGTAGGGGCCAACCACACGGTGGTTTTTCGAAAACCGCCAAGCCGTCTACCTGCGGTTTTGTTTTTGACAATTGCGGCGTGGTCGGGGGTTCACGACTAAACGTAGTAGATGGGCCGGTTTCGTGGCGGCCGACTCAACGCGAACTCCGATCGGGACGCAAATTACCTCGTGGACGCCGCTTCGGCGTCCACGCAACATCCCAACACGTACGAAAGGAGCCAACATGGCTTTTCCCGATGGATTTCTGTGGGGCGGTGCCACTGCCGCCAATCAGTGCGAAGGCGGATACAACGAGGACGGCAAGGGCCTCGGCGTTCCCGACATCATGACCGGCGGCACGGTCTCCGAGCCGCGCCACATTACCGACGGCATTCTGCCCCAGTACCACTATCCCAGCCACGAGGCCGTGGACATGTACCATCACTATCTCGACGACATCAAGCTTTTTGGCGAGATGGGCTTTAAGTGCTACCGCATGTCCATCAACTGGAGCCGTATCTTCCCCAACGGCGACGAGGCCGAGCCCAACCAGGCCGGCATCGAGTTCTACCGCCGTGTGTTCCAGGCCTGTCAGGAGCAGGGCATCGAGCCCATGGTCACCCTTAGCCACTATGAGCTGCCTTATGGTCTGTCCAAAAACTACGGAGGCTGGAAGAACCCCAAGCTCATCGATTTCTACCTCAACTACGCCCGCACCGTCATGACCGAGTACAAGGGCCTGGTGCGCTACTGGCTCACCTTTAACGAAATCAATTGCCTGCTCATGGGCGGCTTTGGCGGCGTGATGGGCGGCGGCATGGTGCCCGAGGCAACCGACACGCCCATGGCCTTTGGCGACTGCGACTGGGACGACCCACAGGCGCGCTTCGATGCCCTGCACCATCAGTTCCTGGCGAGCGCCAAGTGCGTCACCATGGGCCATCAGATCGATCCCCAGAACAAGATCGGCTGCATGATCGCCGGCAACGCCTGCTACCCGCACACGTGCAATCCGGCAGACGTTCTGGCCGCACAAAAGCAGCAGCGCGAGATGAACTTCTACTGCGGCGACGTGCAGGTGCGCGGTGCGTATCCCTCGTGGGCGCCCAGCGTGTGGCGCCGCGAAGGCGTGCACGTGGAGGTTTCGCCCGAGGACGCCGCCACGCTGGCCGCCGGCAAGGTCGACTTCTACAGCTTTAGCTACTACATGAGCGCCACGGCCACGGCTGACCCGGTGCTGCTGGAGCAGGGCAACATCTTTGGTGGCGCCGGCAACGAGTACCTCAAGAAGAGCGATTGGGGTTGGGCGATCGACCCCGAGGGCCTGCGTTACTACCTGGAGGAGGTCTACGACCGCTACCAGGTGCCGCTGATGATCGTCGAGAACGGCCTGGGCGCGGTGGACGAGGTCGAGGCGGACGGTGCGATTCACGACGGCTACCGCATCGATTACCTGCGCGAGCATATCAAGCAGATGGAGATTGCCATCGAGGACGGCGTGGACCTGATGGGCTACACCATGTGGGGCTGCATCGATTTGGTGAGCGCCTCGACCGGCGAGATGAAGAAGCGCTACGGCTTCATCTACGTCGACAAGGACAACGACGGCAACGGCACGCTCGCCCGCAGCCGCAAGGACAGCTTCTTCTGGTACAAGAAGGTCATCGCCACCAACGGCGCCGACCTGGCCTAGCCAAGTCTCAACCAGCGTAAACGTCGCAACCACCACAAAGGGGCCAGGCACCTTTGTGGTGGATTTTGCTTTGGTAGATGTGTGGGACATGCCTTACAATCTACCAAGTAGTTCATGACGGGCGAAAAACGGAGAGAAGGGTCCTGATGCGTCCTTAATGTTTCATGCGGATAGATTGATTTGACAGACGGTGGCGAATGCCCGCCGTCCACATTCGTATGAAACAAGGAGTCTCCATGCTCGTCTCTCTTTTCTCAAAGCTTCAATCATCGCTTTCCGTGCAGGCCAAGCGCCTGGTGGCGATGCGCTTTCTCATCTACACCGGTTTTCAGACCAGCTACTTTATCGGCGTTATCGGAACACTCACCTATGCGGACGGCGCTTCGGTCATCGCGACATCGCTGGCTGTCCTGTTTATGAATGTATTTGTGATCCTGGGATCCTTTGCGGGTGGCGCGGAGCTCGACGCCTGGGGTCCGCGCCGCCATTTCTTGCTGAGCATCATCGGCGCTCTCGCAACTGGCACGGCAATCATCGCTTTTGGTAGCGCGACCGGCGTCGTCCTGCTCGGCGCGGTGTTCCTAGGCTTTACGATGGGATTCGCTCAGCCCATTGCCACGTCCTATCCGGCCTATCTCACCAATGACCCCGTCGAGCTCAAAGACATCAACTCCGCCATTGCCATGTTCTCAAACGTGAGTATCATCGTCGGACCCACGTTGGGCGGCTTTGTCGCGGCTGCTGCATCGTCACGCGCGGTGTTCGTGCTCATGATGCTCTTTACCGTGCTGGCGCTCGTTGCCGGCTGGGGCTTTAGGTCGCAGACCAGCCATGTCGCCGGGCATGCGGATGCCGATTCGGCAGAGGAAGGGGAGCGTGCGGGACAAAGCTCCAACCCCAGCACGTCCGCCCGCGCCACCTTCGCAGCCAGCATCAAGACAGTCTTCACCAACAGCGTCCTCGCGCTACTTTTCTGCATCATTTTTCTTTCGAACTTTGGCTACGGAGCCTTCGATCCGCTGGAGTCGTTCTTCTACCGCGATGTCCTGCACGTCGGCGTTGAGTGGATGGGTTGGCTCTCGTCTGCCTCGGGCGTGGGCGCGGTGCTGGGTGCTGTGCTCGCGCTCCGCTTGCCGCCGCACCTGGTCAGCCTTAAAACCTTGCTCGTGGCGCTTATGTCCGTGGGCCTGGGAAGTCTGCTCTATGTGGGGACACCGTACGTGGGCGTGGCCCTTGTCGGCCAGATCGCCCTGGGTATAGCTTGGGGTGTCGTCAACCCGCTCCACAACACCATTGTGCAGACGACGGCTCCGCTCGAGCAGCTTGGTCGCGTCAATTCGGTCATGGGCTTTGGCAATATGTTCGCTGGTGTGGCCCCTCTGGCGATTGCCCCGTGGCTGGCGGCGACATTTGGCGTGCAGCAGACACTCGTAGGGGCGGGCCTGGTCGTGACGGCTGTCCCTGCGGCGTTGCTGCTGTTTGGGCGCCGGCATTTTGATCGTGCCGCAAGGCAGTAAAGACCATCACAACATTCGATGAAAATCGCGATTTTGCCGAAAAACATCGAATGTTGTGATGGTTTGCGCCCCGGGCCAGGCCACCCTGCGGATCCTGCCACCACAAAGGGGCCAGACGCCTTTGTGGTGGTTTTTGCTTCAAGACTTTAGTCTGCTGGCCGCGCAGCGCACCGCATCAGAAACCACCCGCTATGCGGGTGGGGACAAACGGCTTTACAAAGCCACCCCTCCGACCGATATTGACGATTGTTCAGGCCGTCAAGAATTCGAGTCGAAGGGGTGGTCGCCATGGCCCAGAAGGCCTACAGCCTTTCCCACACGAAGTGGATGTGCAAGTACCACATCGTGTTCACGCCGAAGTATAGGCGCAAAGTGATCTACAACCAAATCAGGAGCGACATAGGGGAGATCCTCAGGAAGCTGTGCGAGTACAAGGGGATCGAGATAATCGAGGGGCACCTGATGCCCGACCACGTGCACGTGCTGCTGGCGATCCCGCCGAAGTACAGCGTCGCGAGCGTCATGGGCTACCTGAAGGGGAAGAGCTCGCTGATGATATTCGACAGGCACGCCAACCTCAAGTACAAGTTCGGCAACAGGAAGTTCTGGGCGGAGGGCTACTACGTGTCCACCGTCGGCCTGAACGAGGCGACGATCGCCAAGTACATCAGGGAGCAGGAGTCCCACGACATCGCACTGGACAAGCTGAGCGTGAAGGAGTACGAGGACCCCTTCAAGAGGGGGTGATGCTGCCGGTTCGACCGGCGCGCCACGGGTCAAGATGCACTAGGCCTGGACGAAGTCCGGGCCCGCGCCTTTAGACGCGAGCCCGGGGCCCGTGGGTTATACCCTAAGAGCAAACCACCCTTTTTAAGGGTGGTTCTGATTTGACGGGCCGCGCCTGTGCCTTGGTATACCATGTACGCCGTTCACGACCACACCCCACACCGCCGCACAACCCAGAAAGGCCCCCATGGACACCATCTTCAGCCACATCAAAGCCGTGTTCTGCGATATCGACGGTACACTGCTCACGAGCCAGCACACGGTGTCCCCGCGCACCGTGGCGGCGATCCGCGCCCTGCGCGAGCGCGGCGTGCTCTTTGGCCTGTGCACCGGGCGTGACGCCCACGCGACCGAGGCCATGTACGAGCTCTGGGGCATCGAAGGCCTGGTAGACGTGCTCGTGGGCTGCGGTGGCGCCGAGGTCATCGACCGCGCGTACGACATCAACGAGCTGAGCTATCCGCTGCCGGGCGAGACCATCGCGCGCATCTGCAAGCACATGGCGGACCTTCCGGCAACGCCCGTCTGCCCCCGAGACGGCGTGTTCTACGTGCCCGAGAGCAATGCGTGCGTCGAGCACCTGTCGCGCGTCGACGCACGCATTGCTCTCGGGCACGTAGAACACGCC
>CAUCNB010000072.1:0-8101 GCA_958444075.1 uncultured Collinsella sp.
ACTTCTGCCCATGCGGTGGGTGAGGCGTTCCGCGCCATCAAGCACGGCTATGCCGACGCGATCCTCGCGGGCGGCGCCGAGGCCGCAATTATCCCCGATGCCGTTGCGGGCTTTACGTCCTGCCGCGCATTGACCACCAACCCCGATCCCGCGACGGCCTGCCGTCCGTTCGATGCAGACCGCGACGGCTTTGTGATGGGCGAGGGCGCCTGCGTGCTCGTGCTCGAGAGCATGGAACATGCGCAGGCGCGCGGTGCGCACATTTATGCCGAGGTCGTGGGCTACGGCAACACCGATGATGCCTATCACATCACGAGCCCCGATCCCGAGGCTGCCGGCATTGCCCGTGCGATATCGCTGGCGGTGGCCGAGGGCGACGTTAAGCCTTCCGAGGGCCTCTACATCAACGCTCACGGCACCTCGACCAAGCTCAACGATTCGTCCGAGACGGCGGGCATAAAGCGTGCGCTCGGCGAGGACGCGGCACGCGCCGCGCACGTCTCGTCGACTAAGTCGATGACCGGCCACATGATCGGTGCCACGGGTGCCATCGAGGTCATGGCCTGCGCCGTGGCGCTCGAGCAGGGCGTGGTGCCGCCGACCATTAACTACCACACGCCCGATCCCGCCTGCGATCTTGACTACACGCCCAATCGCGCGGTTCGCGCCGACCTTACCTGGGCGCTTTCGACCAACCTGGGCTTTGGCGGGCACAACGCCGCCATCGCGCTGCGTAGATATACGAGGAGCTAGAGCATGGATTCCAAAAGACTTGCCGAGATAGCCGATGTTATGGAGGACCGCGGCCTCACGCGCGTACGCGTTGAGGAGCCCGATGGCACCGCGGTCGAACTCGAGCGCGCGAGCGCCGCGCAGCCGGTTGCCGTGCCCATGCCTATGCCGGGTGCCGTGACTGCTCCGGCGGTGGCTCCTGTCGCCATGCCTGCCGCCGCACCGGAGCCCGCCGCGCAGGCGCCTGCCGCCGCACCGGAGCCCAAGGGCACCGAGGTGACCGCTCCCATGGTCGGCGTTTTCTATGCTGCCCCGGCGCCGGGCGACGAGCCGTTTGTGCACGTGGGCTCCAAGGTCAAGGCCGGTGAGACCCTCTGCATCATCGAGGCCATGAAGGTTCTCAACGAGGTGACGGCCGAGGCAGACGGCGAGGTGCTCGAGATCTGCGTGGCCGACGGCGACCTCGTGGAGTTCGGCAGTTGCCTTATGAGGATCGGATAGGTGATGTCCATGAACAAAGAAGAGCTCAAGAAGCTGTTGCCGCATCGCGAACCGATGCTTTTGCTCGACGAGGCCGAGCTGGTGGGTGACGAGGCCCACGGCAAGATCACGATTACGGGCGACGAGTACTTTTTGCAGGGGCATTTTCCGGGAAACCCGGTAGTCCCCGGCGTGATTCAGTGCGAGATGCTCGCCCAAAACTGTTGCGTGCTGCTGATGGGCGACGAGGAGGCGCGCGGCGCGACGCCGTTCTATACGAGCCTCGATAAGGTGCGCTTTAAGCGTCCGGTGCGCCCGGGCGACACGGTTGATCTGGTGTGCACCATCACGCGTGCGCGCGGGCCGTTCCGCTTTGCGACGGGTACTGCGAGCGTCAACGGTGAGGTTTGCTGCCGCGCCGATATGTCTTTTGCACTCATGCACGAAAGTTAAGGAAGGCTTCATGTTCGACAAAGTGCTCATCGCCAACCGCGGAGAAGTCGCGGTCCGTGTTATCCGCGCGTGCCGCGATATGGGCATCAAGACCGTCGCCGTTTATTCCACGGCCGATGCGGACGCGCTGCACGTGCAGCTTGCCGACGAGGCGTATTGCATCGGCGGCCCGCGTCTTGCCGAGAGCTACCTCAACGACGATGCCGTGCTCACCTGTGCCGTGAAGTCGGGGGCAAAGGCAATTCATCCCGGCTATGGTTTTTTCTCCGAGAAGGCGAGCTTCGTGCGCGACTGCGACAAGTATGGCCTGGCGTTTGTCGGTCCTTCGGCCGAGGTGATCGACAGCATGGGCGACAAGGACGCCGCACGTCGAACGTCTGCCGCGGCGGGCGTGCCCATCGTGCCGGGCTGCGATTTGCTCAAAAGTCCCGAGGAGGCAACAGCCGAGGCCGAGCGCATCGGTTGCCCCGTGCTTATTAAGGCGCGCGCCGGCGGTGGCGGTCGCGGCATTCGCAAGGTCGAGCGCGTGGAAGATGCGGCAAAGGCGTTCATCGAGGCGCGTGCCGAGGGCGAGGCCGTTTTTGGCGACGGCGAGTGCTACATGGAGAAGTTCGTCGCGCCGGCGCACCACGTTGAGGTGCAGATTATGGCCGATAAGCAGGGCCATGTGTTTTCGCTCGGCGAGCGCGAGTGCTCGGTTCAGCGTCGCAACCAAAAGCTGATCGAGGAGAGCCCCGCGCCGTGCCTCGACGGACACGACGACATTCGCGCGCGCATGCACAAGGCCGCGCGCGACCTGGCTCGTGCCGTTGGCTATGAGGGCGCCGGCACCATCGAGTTCCTGTATTCGGACGACGGCAATTTCTACTTTATGGAAATGAACACGCGTCTGCAGGTTGAGCATCCGGTCACGGAGTTTGTGACCGATACCGACTTGGTCAAGTGGCAGCTGCGCGTGGCCGCCGGCCAGTCCCTGCCCTTTGAGCAGGAGGACGTACCGGTCCGCAACCACGCCATGGAGTGCCGCATCAATGCCGAAACGCCGGACTTTCTGCCGTCATGCGGAACGGTCACCGCATTGCGTGTGCCGGGTGGTCCGCGCGTGCGCTGGGATTCCGCCATGTTCACCGGTGCAAACGTTCCGCCGTACTACGACTCCATGCTCGGCAAGCTCATCGTGTGTGCGCCCACGCGTGACGGCGCCATTCGCAAGATGCGCTCGGCCCTGGGCGAGCTCGTGATCGAGGGCGTGAGCGAAAACAGCGAGCTTCAGCTCGACGTGCTGGCAAACGAAGAGTTCTTGTCGGGCATGTATCACACCGATCTGATGGGGCATCTCTATGCTGATGAATAGAAAAGCGAAGACGGTCAACGTCCTCGAGGGGCCGATGACCGAGTCGTGCGCCGAGTTTCCCGCGCGCCACGTGTTTGTCAAATGCCCGGAGTGCCGCCGTGTGATCGATGAGGCGCGCCTGCACGACAACCTCGAGGTCTGCCCTCGTTGCGGCAAACACTTTCGCGTGAGCGGTCGCGCGCGCATGCGCATGACGGTCGACGCGGGTACCTTTGAGGAATGGGATGCCAATCTGGCGTCGAAGGACTTCCTCTCGTTTCCCGGTTATGCCGACAAGCTTAAGAGCGTGAGCGAGCGTTCGGGCGAGCGCGATGCCGTTGTGTGCGGCAGGGGCAAAATCTGCGGCTGCGATACCGCGCTCTTCTTTATGGATGCCAACTTTATGATGGGCTCAATGGGCTCCGTGGTGGGCGAGAAGATCTGTCGTGTCTTTGAGCGCGCGGCCGAGTTGGGGCTGCCGGTCGTTGGCTTTACCGTATCGGGCGGCGCCCGCATGCAGGAGGGCGTGACCTCACTCATGCAGATGGCCAAGATTTCTGCGGCGGTTAGGCGCCACAGCGAGGCGGGCGGCCTGTATATCACGGTGCTCACCGATCCCACGACCGGAGGTGTAACCGCGAGCTTTGCCATGGAGGGCGACATTATCCTGGCCGAGCCCGATGCCCTGACGGCATTTGCCGGCCCGCGCGTGATCGAGCAGAACATGCACAAGCGTCTGCCCAAGGGATTCCAGCGTTCCGAGTTTTTGCTGGAGCACGGCTTTTGCGATGCCGTTGTTCCGCGTGGTGAGATTGCGCTCACGGTAGGCGAGCTGCTGGCGCTGCACGAAGGGCACGCGCCCGGCCTGGGGGCACCGCATGAGATCGTGCATACGGGTCGTCGCGACAAAAAGCTGGGACACTTGTTTAAGCGCTCGGCCGCACCAAAAAGCGCGCTCGAAATCGTCAAACAGACTCGCTCGGCGAACCGCGCCACGGCAGGCGAGATGATCTCGTTGGGTCTCGACGGATTCGTAGAGCTGCACGGCGACCGCTACTTTGGCGACGATGCTGCCGTGGTGGGCGGCATCGGCTGGAAAGACGGGCGACCCGTGACGGTTATCGCCATCGAGCGCGGTACCACGACCAAAGAGCGCATGCGTCGCAACTTTGGTATGGCACATCCCGAGGGCTACCGCAAGGCACGTCGCCTGATGCACCAAGCCGAGAAATTTGGTCGGCCGGTTCTGTGCCTGGTTGATACTTCGGGCGCGTTTTGCGGCATCGGTGCCGAGGAGCGCGGCCAGGGCGAGGCGATTGCCCAGAATCTCATGGAGATGAGCGGCCTTAAGACGCCGATTGTCTCGGTGGTGACAGGCGAGGGCGGCTCTGGTGGCGCGCTGGCGCTGTCCGTGGCCGACCGCATCCTGATGCTCTCGAGCTCGGCCTATTCGGTCGTGAGCCCCGAGGCCTGTGCGTCGATCCTGTGGAAGGATACCGAGCGCGCGAATGAGGCCGCTGAGGCGCTTAAGCTCACGGCCCCCGATCTGTTGGCGCTCGGCATCATCGACGGCATTGTTGACGATAGGGGCCTGTCGCATGAGGAGATCGCCGGTGTCGTCATGTCCTCGGCATTTGATGCCTTCGATACGCTTGGGCAGCTCGACGACGCGACCCTCACAAACCTCCGCTACGAAAAGTACCGCGCAATCGGTCAGTACCGCACGATGTGACAAAGGGACAGTCCGCATGTCACATTGGGAAAGGCGTTCCATGTCACAAGTTTCTAACACCTCGTTTACAACGACGGTTTCATCAAACGCCATGGCCGTGGTGGACTATCTGTCCAAAAGCATGATGTCGGCGTTGCCGTTTATTGTCTGCGCGGCGCTGTTCCGCACCGTTGCCGTCATTATGGGCGAAGGCATGCTTGGTCTATGGCCTGCCGATTCCGAAATCTATCGCCTGTTTTACAGCTGGCTGTATAACGCTGGCTATTACTTTTTGCCCATCTATCTTGGTTGGGCCGCTGCCCGCCAGCTCGGTTGCTCGGAGCAGCTGGGCATGATGCTGGGCGGCGTATTGATTGTGCCCGATCTGCTTAAGCTCGTTGATGCCGCATCGACGACGGGGGCATCGATGACTTTCGTGTATGGTCTACTTCCCGCGCCGGTCAACGATTACACGACGACTGTTATTCCGGTTCTCATCTCGGTGCCCGTGCTATGGCAGGTGGAGCGTTTCTTTAAGCGCACTATCCCTCAGGCTGTGGCGTTTTCTTTTGTACCGTTTGCAACCATGCTTGTCATGGTTCCGGTGTCGCTGTGTGTTACGGCGCCGGCAGGCAGCTATCTGGGCATGCTGTTGGGACAGCTTATGTTTATGCTTGGCAATTCCGGTGGCATCGTGTCGCTGCTCACGCTCATGGGGCTTGCCGCGGGCTGGGAGTTTCTTAAGATCGCGGGCGTCAGCAACGTTGTCCTATCGCTCGCCTATGCGCAGTTTATGAGTGTGGGAACGGATTCGTGCATCCTGATCGCCGCGACGATGGCAACGTTCGCCGTTTGGGGTATGCCCTTTGGCGCGTCGCTCCGCGTTGCGGATAAGGACGAGAAGGCGCTCATGCTGGGCTATTCAATCTCGGGTATTCTTGGCGGCGTAAGCGAGCCAGCGCTGTACGGATGCGGCTTTAAATATGGCAGGTGTCTGACGTGCATGGCCGTTGGCGGCGCCGTCGGAGGCCTTGTTGCGGCCGTAGGCCACGTTACGGCTTATACCATCGGTATGACGAATGTTCTTATGGTCATTGGCTTTGCCACGGGCGGCATCTCGAATCTGCTGTGGTGCTGCGCTGCCGGCGGCGCAGCATTTGCGGTGTCTGCGGCGCTGAGCTGCTGTTTTGGCGTGGTGCCGACAAAGATGCAGGCGGCAGAAGACGCAGCTGATTCGCTCGAAACAGTGGCGAGCGCTGCTGAAGCAAGCGCATAAATCTGTGCGACAAAAGGACGATTCCTTTGTCATATTCCAAGGCTGCGGCCCGTGTGGGCTGCGGCCTTTTTGTATCTGGAGGACAAAGTGGCTACACTACAATCCGTTTGAGCAATAGATATATAGGTAGTACCGTGGGGACTGATGAGGATGGTCGAGTGGATTGTTCGTCGTGCGCAGGGCGACCGTGCGCGCGTGGGAACGTTGACGGGCATAGTGTGTATTCTCGCCAATGTTGCGCTTTGCGCTGCGAAGGGTGCAATTGGCGTGCTGTCGGGATCGGTTGCGATTGTGGCGGACGCCATGAACAACCTGTCCGATGCCAGCTCGAACATCGTGAGCGTGCTTGGCTTTAAGCTGGCGGGCAAGCCCGCAGACCCCGAGCATCCTTACGGCCATGGCCGCTACGAGTATCTCTCGGGTCTTCTCGTGGCGGCGCTCGTGCTGCTGATTGGCGTTGAGCTTATCAAGTCCTCGGTTGAGCGCGTCATCCACCCCGAACCTGTCGAGTTCTCGCTTGCCCTGGTGGCAGTCCTTGCGCTTTCGATGGTCGTTAAGCTGTGGATGGCGGCCCTCAACCAAAAGCTCGGCGATCGCATTGAGTCCGAGACGCTGCATGCGACCGCTCAGGACTCAAAGAACGATGTCCTAGCCACGGGCGCCGTGTTAGCGTGCGCAATTGTTTCGCAGGTGACGCACATCAATCTTGACGCATGGGTCGGCCTTGCCGTTGGCGCCTATATTGGCTGGAGCGGCTTTGAGCTTATCCAGGATACGGTGAGCCCGCTTTTGGGCCAGGCGCCCGATCCTAAGCTGGTCAAGCACATTCGAGACAAGATCATGAGCTACCCCGGCGTTTTGGGCGTCCACGACCTGATGGTTCACGACTACGGCCCGGGCAGGAAGTTCGCAAGCGCTCATGCCGAGATGGCAGCCGAGGCCAGCCCGCTGGAAAGTCACGACACGCTCGATAACATCGAGCGGTCGTTTAGGAACGAAGACGGCATGATCGTCACGCTCCATTACGACCCCATCGTGACCGACGATCCAAAGGTGGCGAGCATGCATCTGCGCATCAACGCTATGGCTCAAGAGATTGATAGCCGCCTCTCGATCCACGACCTACGCTGTGTTCCGGGCCCCACGCACACCAACGTGATCTTTGACTGCGTGCGTCCCTCGGATCTGCAGATGAGTGCCGAAGACTTAAAGCACGCGCTGGCACAACGGGTCGAATCGGAATATCCCAAGTCGATTGCCAAGATCACGATCGACGAAGACTACGTAGGGCATACCCACGAGTAAGGCTGTGCCGGCAAAGCAGGTTATGCAGAAGGGGAGAGCATGAAGAAGCTGTATCTACTCCGCCACGGTCAGACAGAATTCAACGTTAAAAAGCTGGTCCAGGGCCGCTGCGATTCTCCGTTGACCGACCTCGGCCGCAAACAAGCGGGAATGGCAGCCGCATGGCTCAAAGCCCACGGCGTCGTCCCCGACAAAGTGGTCTCTTCGCCCTTAGGCCGAGCCATGGACACGGCAAGTCTCGTCGCAACCGAACTCCTCGGCCGGGATGCAGCAGTCGAGCCCTGCAAAGGCATCATCGAGCGCAGCTACGGCACCTTCGAAGAAGGCCCCCACGACGCCCTACCCACCGACGTCTGGGACCCCGGCGAGGACCTGATCCCATTTGGCGGAGAAGGAAGCCATGCCCTGCAGGAGCGCATGGTGGGCACCCTCACCAATCTCATGGGCTCTGAGGGCATCGAAACCCTTCTAGCAGTAAGCCACGGCAGCGCCAGCCGCCAATTCATCAAAGCTGCAGCCCCAGAGGGCTTCGAGCTCCCAACAAAACTCCCCAACTGCGCCATCATGATCTTCGATTTTGACGATGCGCGAGAAGAGGACGATACGCTCCAATGCAAGTTCACCTTGCAGCAAATTGTAGATCCCCAGCAAAGTCATTAGCCTGAGCGATCAAGGTTTAGCAGACATCAACGTGGCGTTCCCAGTGTGCGGCGGAGGGGGCGGGCCTGAGACATATTAAGGTTGTCGCGAGTTCCGCACGAACAGGAGAGCACTTAATGTGCTCTCCGTCGTGAGCAGGACTGTAGAGCAG
>CAUCNB010000073.1:0-8001 GCA_958444075.1 uncultured Collinsella sp.
CCCGAAGCCCGCGACTTCTACCGCCTCGAGAAACTCTGGGGAGACGCTCCCCAGCTCCCCCTCAATCTCCTCTAGTAGCTCATTTGATACGGGGCTTTTTAGCTAGCTTCGCGCATTTCGCCGGGCAGTTGCGGTTTTCCGCACCTGCCCGGCTTTCTTTTTGCCTAAAGGCGGTTAATCGTTGAAGCGGGATTGGCGGCCGAAAGATAGGGCGGTGTCGCCGAACTTGTCTCGGACGGCGTCGATAGCGACCGAGAGGTCGCGACGGTCGCTTGATTGGGCTCCGCGGTCGTCGACTTCGCAGAACAGGTCGGTCTGGATGCCGCCTTGGTGGTCGAAGTCGCTCATGCCGATGCCCGCTAAGCGAACATGCATGCCTTCCTGCCAGATGTTGTCGAGCAGTTCGAGTGCAACCGCCACGAAGATGTTCTCATCGTCGGTCGGATGAGGCAGCCGGCGCTGTGCCGTACGCCCGCTGCCATACGAATACTTAAGCTTGAGCGTTACCGTGCCGCCCGTCAGTCCCTGACGGCGCAGGCGGCGTCCAACCGACTCACCCAGCAGCGCAATCGCCGCTTCGATGTCCCCGCGCTCAGTCAAATCTTTTGCAAAGGTGCGTTCATTGCTGACCGACTTGACCTCGCGCTCTTCATCGAGACTCGTGACTTCGGAGATTTCAAGTCCCAGCGCACGCTGACGCATACGTTCGCCGTTGACGCCAAAAATAGAGGCCAAGGTGGATTCCGGCGCGCGTGACAGCTCGCCGAGCGTGTAGATGCGCATACGGCGCAGTCGCTCCTCGGCCGAGCGCCCGATGCCGCTCATGGCAGATACCGGCAGCGCGGCCAAAAAGCGCTGCTCGGTTCCGGGGCGCACGATGGTCAGCCCAAACGGCTTATCCCGCTCGCTTGCGATCTTTGCGACCGTCTTGTTGCAGCCCACGCCAATGGAGCACGTCACTCCCAGCGCTGCCACACGGTCGCTTATACGCCGTGCAACCAGCAGTGGGTCCTCGGGCGCAAAGCGACCCGGTGTGATATCGATAAAGGCTTCGTCGATGGATACGCGCTCAACGCGCGGCGTCTCCTCGGCAAGAATCGCCATGACCTGCGCGCTCACCTCGCGGTAGCGATCAAAGTGCCCGTGCGTCCAAATGGCTTGCGGGCACAAGCGCCGCGCCTCGGCCGAGGCCATGGCAGAGCGCACGCCAAAGCGACGTGCCTCATACGAGCACGTGGACACGACGCCACGCGAATCGGCGTCTCCGCCCACGATGAGTGGCTTTCCGCGCCATTCGGGATGATCGAGCATCTCCACGCTCGCAAAAAATGCATCGAGGTCCATGAGGCCCACCGCCGAACCCGTCCAGGGAGGCGGTGTGACGCCCATGGCATCCTCATAACCGTATGTATGTTCGCGTCTTTCCATGTCATGAGTATACCGCGCAGCTCATGTGGGGTGCGTGTATGTGCTTGCAAATCCCGAATTCTTGTCTAAGATATGGATTTGCCCTCGACTACACCGAAGAAGTTGGTCTCACGGACTTCACCTGCCCGCGTCGATGGCGTATTATGTTCAACTGTTTGTTTGTAGTTGCAGCCTAAAGCTGCTTGGTTGGAGGAGTTTCCTTTGGCAGTCAAGATTCGCCTTGCTCGTCACGGCGCTAAGAAGCGTCCGTACTACCGTGTCGTCGTCGCCGATTCCCGCGCCCCGCGTGACGGTCGTATCATCGAGGAGGTTGGCCGCTACAACCCGATGACCGCCCCCAAGACCATCAACCTCGACCTCGAGAAGATCGCCGACTGGCAGTCCAAGGGCGCTCAGCTCACCGACGCCGTCGCCGCTCTGGTCAAGGCCGCCAACGAGGGCGAGAAGACCGAGACCGTCGTCAAGAAGTCCAAGAAGCAGCTCGCCAAAGAGGCCGAGGCCGCTAAGGCTGCCGCTGAGGCCGCTGAGGGCGCCGAGGAGTAAATCGTGCCTGAGGTTGACGCTGCACAGCTCGAGGGTGAGGCAATGCTCTCAGATCGCATCGCCGATCTCGTCGAATATCTCGTTGTTCAGATCGTCGACGACCCGGATTCCGTGAGCCTTGAGGTCATCGATGGTGACGACGCCTCTACGATCGAGGTTTCTGTCGCCGAGGATGACGTCGCTAAGGTCATCGGCCGTCGTGGCCGTACCATCAAGGCCATTCGCACGCTCGCCCGTGCACTGGCCGCTCGCCTCGACACTGCTGTCGAGGTAGAGGTTCTGGGCTAGGACCTTGAGGTCCCAGTACAAAAACATCGCCCGTGTGGTCAAGCCGCACGGAAGGAAGGGGGAGGTCCTCGCGCAACCGCTGCGGGGGCTTCCTTCTGTATTAGAGCCGGGTATGCGCGTCGCCCTGACGCCGCCGGCGCTCAAGCGCGACCGCTTTTGCACGGTCGTGTCCGTCACCGATACGGGCGATGGCGATCTGGTCTCGTTTGAGGGCATTGACGACTTGACGGCCGCCGAGGGCATCACGGGATGCTATGTGTTGGCAAATCGTGACGATTTTGAGCTCGATTCACTCGACGCCGCCTATACCGACCTGATGGGTCGCGAGGTGGTCGACGAGCGCTTCGGTTCACTCGGCACGATCGTCGAGATCATGTCGACGCCCGCTAACGATGTTTGGGTTGTCGAGGGTGATCGGTACGGCGAGGTGCTGATTCCCGTGATCGAGCAGGTTGTGCTCGATCTTCCCGACACAGGAACAATTTCCGTCCACGTTATGGACGGCCTGATCGATATGGACAAGTAGGGAGGACAACATGCTGATTGAGACCCTTTCGGTCTTTCCCGAGATGTTTGAGCCCGTTATGTCCACGTCGATTTTGGGCCGCGCCCGCAAGGCCGGCCTTTTTGATTTTAAGGCGTATAACCTGCGCGACTGGACGCACGACCGCCATCGTACCGTCGATGACGAGCCGTACGGCGGCGGGCAGGGCATGCTCATGAAGGTCGAGCCTATTGCCGAGGCCATCGAGGCTATTAGCTCCGAGGGTCCTAAGCCCACCGTGGTGTTTTTTACCCCCTGTGGCGAGCCCTTTACACAGCATGTGGCCGAGCGCCTGCTCAAAAGCGAGCGCTTGCTGTTTGTGTGCAGCCGTTACGAGGGTGTCGACGAGCGTGCCTATGCGTATGCCGACGAGCGCCTGTCGATCGGCGATTACGTGCTCACGGGCGGCGAGCTTCCCGCTATGGTCGTTGCCGATGCCGTCGTACGCCTGATTCCCGGCGCCCTTGGTGACGAGATGAGCAACGTCGACGAGTCGTTCTCGACCGCCGAGGACGGAGGCCTGCTCGAGTATGCGCAGTACACTCGCCCTGCTGAATTCAACGGCGAGGGCGTGCCGCCTGTGCTCGTGAGCGGTGACCATGCCAAGGTTGACGCCTGGCGCCGTAAGAATTCAATCGAGCGCACCTGCCGCTGGCGTCCCGACCTGATCGAGACGGCACGGCTTACGCCCCAGGAGCGCGCATACGCGCAGGAGATTCTGGACGCTTCGTATTCGCAGGGCGAGGAGTGAGAATGGTTCCATCGCAGCATTCCGCGTTGAGGGGCGCTTTTGAGTGGGTCGCGGTCATCGCGATCGCGCTCGTGGCCACCTTCCTGATCCGCACCTTTGTGGTCGAGCCCTTTGTGGTACCCACCGGCTCCATGGAGGACACGATCGAGATTGGCGACCAGATCCTGGCAGAAAAGGTGAACCTCGAGCTCGGTCAGCCCGTCAAACAGGGTGATATCGTGGTGTTCCACAACCCCGATGCCACTTCCGAGCATGATGTTCTTGTCAAGCGTGTTATTGCCACGGCCGGCCAGACGGTCGACCTGCAGGACGGCAAGGTGGTCGTTGACGGCCAAGCGCTCGACGAGGACTATACGACGGGCATGAGCTGGCCGCTTTCGGTCCAAGCGCCTGGCGCCCAGGTGAGTTATCCCTACACCGTTCCCGACGGGTGCGTGTGGGTGATGGGCGACAACCGCGAAAACTCTGCCGACTCGCGCTACTTTGGTCCCGTCGATCGCTCTGATTTGATCGCTGTGGCGCTTGTGCGCTACTGGCCGCTCAACCGCATCGGCGCTATCGACTAAAAACCGCTATAGTACAGTACCTAACCGTGTAATCGTTTCGACGAGGGGATATTAGAGGCATGAACGCTTCATCGCTTTCCTTCCAAGACATCATCCTGCGCCTCCAGCAGTACTGGGGCGAGCAGGGCTGCGTCATTATGCAGCCCTATGACTCCGAGGTCGGTGCCGGTACCTTCCATACCGCGACCACGCTGCGCTCGCTCGGTCCCGCCGAATGGCGCACCTGCTATGCGCAGCCCTGCCGCCGTCCCGCCGACGGCCGCTACGGCGAGAACCCTAACCGCATGCAGCACTACTATCAGTTCCAGGTGCTCATTAAGCCCTCTCCGGTTAATGCTCAGGAGCTTTACCTGGGGTCTCTTGCTGCCATTGGCCTGGACCCCAACGACCATGACGTCCGTTTTGTCGAGGACGACTGGGAGAGCCCGACGCTGGGCGCCTGGGGCCTTGGCTGGGAGGTCTGGCTCAACGGCATGGAGGTCACGCAGTTCACGTACTTCCAGCAGGTGGGCGGTATCGAGGTCGACCCCGTGCCCGTCGAGATCACCTATGGCCTGGAGCGTATCGCCATGTACGCTCAGGGCGTCAACTCGGTCTACGATCTGGTGTGGAGCTATCTGCCCGACGGCACGCCCATGACCTACGGCGACGTGTTCCTCGAGAACGAGCGCGAGTTCAGTGCCTATAACTTTGAGGTCGCCAACGTCGAGATGATGCGTCAGAAGTTTGACGACTACGAGGCCGAGTGCCATTCCTGCCTGGAGCGCAAGCTGCCGTTGCCGGCGTACGACTGTGTCATGAAGTGCAGCCACGCCTTCAACCTGCTCGATGCCCGCGGCGCCCTGTCCGCGGTCGAGCGTGCCAACTACATCCTGCGCGTCCGCGCCGTCGCCAAGGCGTGCTGCGAGGCCTACATGGCCGAGATCGCCGGAGTCAACGAGAATGCCGACCAGGAAGGCGAGGTGGCGTAAGCCATGGCAGACGCTAAGGATTTCCTGTTTGAGATCGGTACGGAGGAAATGCCCTCTGCACCGCTGAATAATGCCGTCAAGCAGCTTGGCACCATGATCGCCAAGGGCCTCGATGAGGCCGGTCTGGCCCATGGCGAGGTCCGCGTGATCTCGAGCCCGCGTCGCCTGGCTGCGCTCGTTGCCGACGTCGCCACCGCGACCGATGAGGTTCACGAGGTCAAGCGTGGCCCTGCGGCCAACATCGCCTTCGACGCTGACGGTAACGCCACCAAGGCCGCCCAGGGCTTCGCCCGCAAGTGCGGTGTGGCTGCCGAGGATCTGGTCCGTCGCGAGGACACCGACGGCCGTGAGTACGTCTTTGCCGAGAAGAATATCCCTTCCGCACCGGCTACGCCGATTCTGACCGCTCTGTGCGAGAAGACCATCACCGGCCTGCAGTGGCCCAACTACCGCTCCCAGCGCTGGGGTCACGAGCACGCGACGTTCGTGCGTCCGGTCCGCTGGATTTGCTGCCTTCTGGGCGAGGATGTTGTGCCCGTGTCGTTTGCCGACGTGACGAGCGGCAACACCACGCGCGGTCATCGCGTACTTGGCCCTGGTGACCATGTGGTTGCCAGCCCCGCCGTCTACGAGCAGGTGCTCGAGGATGCCGGCGTGCTTTCTGCCGAGCGTCGTCGTGAGGCCATCCTCGCCGGTATCGCCGAGGTCGAGGCTGCCCGTCCCGGCTGCCATGTCGATACGCCCAAGAAGGTCTTCGAAGAGGTCATCAACCTCTGCGAGTGGCCGACGGTGCTCGTCGGTACCTTCGACGAGGAGTTCCTCAAGGTCCCGCACGAGATCATCTGCGAGTCCATGCTCACCAACCAGCGCTACTTCCCGATCTATGACGGCGAGGGCAAGCTGACGCGTGAGTTCGTGGTCGTCTCCAACAGCAAGCCCGAGAACGCCGAGCGCGTGATCGACGGCAACGAGCGCGTCGTGCGCGCCCGTCTGGACGACGCTAAGTTCTTCTACGAGGAGGACCTGAAGATCTCCCTCGACGAGTTCCGTGAGCGCCTGGCCAAGGTCGCCTTCCAGGAGAAGCTCGGTAGCGTGCTCGCCAAGTCCGAGCGTATTGAGCAGCTCGCGCTCGCTATTGCCCGCGAGGCCCATCTGGGCGCCCATCTGGCTGCCGATGCCGCTCGCGCCGCGCACCTGTGCAAGGCCGACCTGGTGTCCAACGCCGTCATCGAGTTCACGAGCCAGCAGGGCGTGATGGGCGGTTACTACGCCTGCGCGATGGGGGAGAACGACGAGGTCGCTCATGCCATTCGCGATCACTATCGTCCCCGCTTTGCCGGTGACGAGCTGCCCGAGGGCACCGCTGGCTGCATCGTGGCCTGCGCCGACAAGCTCGATACCATCGCCGGTATCTTTGCCATCGGCGAGCCCCCGACCGGCTCCTCCGACCCCTACGCGCTGCGTCGTGCCGCTATCGGCATCATCAACATCCTGCGCGACCGTCTGCCGATCGATCCCACGTCGCTGATCGACTTCGCCCTTGAGCTCTACAGTGAGCAGGGCATTGAGTTCGACGCCGCCGAGGTCGCCCAGCAGGTTCGCGACTTCTTCCATGGCCGCCTGGTGAGCATGGCCCGCGACGAGAAGATCCCGGCCGATACCGTTGCCGCCGTCTCCGCGGTGCACATCATTGCCCCGTCCGTCTTCTTCGCCCGCTGCGCCGCCCTCGACGAGGCCCGCAAGAACGACGCCGAGACCTTCGATAACCTGGCCACCGCCTATGCCCGCGCCGCGCATATCTCCAAGCCCGAGCTGGGTGCGGAGTACGACCGTAGCCTGATGGGCGATGCCGAGCTTGCTCTCGCCGACGCCTCCGAGGCCGCTCAGACTGCCGTCGACGCCGCCCTTGCTGCCGAGGACTACCCGGCCGCATTTGCCGCCCTCGCCGCCCTGCGCGCGCCCATCGACCGTTTCTTCGATGAGGTCATGGTCATGGACAAGGACGAGCAGCTTCGCGATAATCGCCTTAAGCTGCTCAACCGCTTCGAGGCCGTTTTCTCCGGCATTGCCAACATCGGTGAGCTTGCCCGCAAAAAGTAAGCCAGCCTGCGCATAAGCGCAAAAGGAGCCCCGCATGGATTGCCCGGTCACCGCTCGTCCCACCGTTATCGTTATCTCCGACTCGCTCGGCGATACCGCTTGTGAGGTGGTGCTTGCGGCGTCCGGGCAATTTGATGAAGGGGCTTTTCGCGTTTTGCGCCTGCCCAAGGTGACCTCCGTGGAGCAGGTCAAGTCATTTGTGGGGCCGCGCGTCGATGCCGACCATCGCGATGTCGCCGTGTTCCATACCATTGTCGATCCGGCGCTTCGCGCCCGCGTGCTCGATTACCTGGGTATGCTGCATATCCGTTCGGTCGACCTGATCGGCCCGACGCTTGCCGTGCTGTCGTCGCTCATCGGTGTGCCGCCCAAGTGCGTTGCGGGCGTGATTCACAAGACCGATGACCGCTATTTCCATCGTATCGAGGCCATGGAGTATTTCGTTGAGCACGATGACGGTCGTGGTTGCGACGATCTGTCGGGTGCCGATATCGTGCTGCTGGGTGTGTCGCGTACATCCAAGACGCCGCTGTCGATGTATTTAGCCTATCAGGGCTACAAGGTCGCCAATGTCCCACTGGCGCATGGCATGGAGCCGCCCAAGTCGATTTACGAGGTTGACCCGATGCACCTGTTCGGCCTGATTTCGACCGTCGATGTGATTTCCGAAATTCGCGATAGCCGCTTGGGCGATGACTACGCCCGTGCCGTTGCCGGCTCCTATGCCGAGCCCGAGAGCGTGCGCGGCGAGCTTGAGGAAGCTCGTGCTCTCATGAAGCGCTTAGGCTGCTTTGTTGTGCGTACCGACGG
>CAUCNB010000074.1:0-7939 GCA_958444075.1 uncultured Collinsella sp.
CTGGGGCGAGCCCGGTACCAACGGTCAGCACGCCTTCTACCAGCTGCTGCACCAGGGCACCGTGGTGGTCCCGGCCGACTTTATCGCTTTCGCCAACACTGCCAACCCCGCAACCGACAGCGGCCAGGACGTCCACGAGCTGTTCCTGGGCAACTTCCTGGCCCAGACCAAGGCGCTCGCCTTTGGTAAGACGGCCGACGAGGTTCGTGCCGAGGGCACGCCCGAGCGGATCGTCCCGGCCCGCTGCTTTGAGGGCAACCGTCCGACGACCTCGATCTTCGGCGACACGCTGACCCCGTTCGCACTCGGCGAGCTCATCGCCCTGTACGAGCACATCACGTTTGTCGAGGGCACGGTCTGGGGCATCGACTCCTACGACCAGTGGGGCGTCGAGCTGGGCAAGCAGCTTGCCAAGCAGATCACCCCGGCCTTCCACGACGACGCCGCCAAGGCCGAGCAGGACGCTTCGACCCAGGCGCTCATCGAGTTCTATCGCGCTCATCGCAAGTAGTCTTTACGGCTGAGTTGGCTTATGGCTGAAAGGGGCCCGTATCCGTTGGGATACGGGCCCCTTGCTATTTGGATAGGATGGAATGTATCGGGAGGCGCCTCGACGGGCATCGCAATCGTCGAAGGCGCGCCGTTCATGTTTGGGACAATATGACATTTTTCCCGTTGCAAACAGCGCCGCCGTGGGTGTTCTGTATGATGGCTCAGACAAGGTTGTTCAATGACAGGGAGGCATATATGGCAATCAAAGCCATCGCAATGGATATCGACGGTACGCTCACCAACGATCAAAAGGTCATCAGCCCGCGTACGCGCGAGAAGCTGCTCGCGACGCAGGAGTCGGGCATTAAGCTCATCTTGGCTTCGGGCCGTCCCGCATGGGGGTTGCACGCCTTGGCGCAGGAGCTCGACCTTCAAAACCATGACGGTCTGCTAGTTGCCTTTAATGGCGCGCATGTGGTCGACGCTCAGACCGATGAGGTCCTTTTTGACCAGGCCATGCCGGCTGACGAGCTGCACCGTCTGATTGATCATCTGCGCAATTTCGACGTGATCCCTATGATTTCGCTCGGTCGCGATTTGCACGTCGAGGACTCGTACCATTGCATGATCACGCTGCCTGACGGCTTGCAGAAGAATATCGTCAAGTATGAGCGCGATGCGTGCGATCTTAAGATTCGCGAGGTCGAGAGCTTGCATGAGGTCGTGGACACTTATCCCGTGGACAAGCTGCTGACGGCGGGTGATCCGACCTACCTGCAGGCGCATTACGAGGAGATGTATGCGCCCTTTACCCAGACGCTTTCGGGCATGTTTACGGCCGACTGGTACTTTGAGTACACGGCGCCCGGTATCGATAAGGCCCGTGCGCTCGAGGGTGCCCTGCCCAAGCTCGGCATCGATGCCAGTGAGGTCGTATCGTTTGGCGACGGCCAGAACGACAAGTCCATGATTGAGTGGGCCGGCACCGGTGTTGCCATGGGCAACGCCGTCGATGAGGTTAAGGCCGTGGCCCAGATGGTGACCGCCAACAACAACGAAGACGGTATCGCGGTAGCACTTGACCAACTGCTGGGTTAGAATCGCCGATAGTGTATGGTTCGGGCGTCCGCTTGCGGGCGCCCTTTTGTTAGGGAGGGTGCCGTGTCTGCATTTCCGTTCGACGCCGTTATCTTTGACATGGATGGCGTCATCGTCGATACCGAGTATTACTACCTGGGGGAGACCGCCGCGTTTGCCAAGGAGCTTGGGCTGAATCTAACCCAAGAGGAGCTAAACGGGCAGGTTGGCACCTCACATCAGTTCTTCCTGCATATGCTGGTCGATTGGTTTGAGCGCGCCGGTAGGGGGCATTTCACTGGCGAGGAAGCGTTGGCCCGTTGGGACGAGTGGGCGCATAAGCGCCCGCGCGACTATCAGGCTTTGATCAACCCGGGTGCCGTTGATACGATTCGAGAGCTGCCGCGCCGCGGCGTCCGTGTGGCGCTGGCGAGTTCGTCTCCCATGGTCAGCATCGAAGAGGTGCTCCATGCATGCGGACTGTCGGACGCCTTTGAGTACGTGGTGAGCGGCGAGCAGTTTAAGGAGAGTAAGCCCGAGCCCGACATCTACCTGCATGCGCTGGATCTGTTGGGGCTGCCTGCGGACCGTTGCTGCTGCGTTGAGGATTCGGTGCCTGGTATCACTGCCGGCAAACGCGCGGGGTTAACGGTGATTGCCAAGCGCGAGGAGCGGTTTGGCTTTAGCCAGGATGCCGCGGACAAGATCATCGACCAGCTGCCGGAACTGCTTGAGCTTTCTTAGGGGGTCTGTTGGAGGCTCTTTAGGGGTTCGTGGACAAAAAATGCCAAATATGAGTACTGTCACTAATTTAGTAACAGGGAAATTATGCTTTTAAGGCCCTGGTTGAGCGCCTGGGGGCGATTATAACCTGTTAAATATGGCTTTAGCCATGCTAAAACGCCTTGATAATGAACAGCTGTACATTATCAAGGCGTTCTTTTGTCACAATATAATGCTACTAGCTTTGCAGCAGTACTCATATTTGGCGTTTTTTGCCCACCGGGGTCAGTTGAAGTCAAATATGGAGTGCGAATTTCCTAAAACGGTTGATTCGACGCTCTCCTCGGCGCAGTTTTTAAGTTCGGCGATGTGCAGGGAGGCGCTTTTTAGCGATGTGATGAGCTGTCGCGCGCTTGCATCTGCTTGCGGTTCGGCTGGAGCGTCGGTTTCGAGCAGCAGACGGTCGAGTGGGATCTGTCGGGCGTATTCACGACCGCGCTTGGTAGCGAGCATCCGCTCGTTCACGGAAAAATAGCAGCCTGCGTTTCGCGCACGGTCGAACTCGTTCGAGGTGCCGCTAAACCAGTGGAAGATGATGGCGGGGGAGTTGGGGCTTGGGGTGAGTAATCCATATGACTCAAGGGCGTCCAGTACGGTTCCTGCCGAACGAACAGCGTGAATTGATATCACGCGCCCGGCAAGAGGATAGTGCACGAGTGCATTACAGAGCTGGTCGAGCGCCTGTGTTTGTAGCGGCTCGCTTCCGGCACAGCGCGCGGAAAAGTCGAGTCCGACCTCGCCGATAAAGCGCTCTTGTGCGGCGACCTTGCAAAGCAGATTGATTTCGGCGGCACCGCATCGTCCGTCGGCGAGCCACCAGGGATGGAGGCCGATGCCGGCAAAGATGTTTGAACGGCTACGGGCGCGCTTGTTGGCGCTTGCGAAGTCGCGCGGATCGACGCCGCAGTCAAAGAGACCCATGCCCAGCGCCGTCGCCTCGTCGGCAACGGCGTCCGGGCGAGCCATTAAATCGAGATGGCAGTGCGCGTCAAATAACTGCGGTGTCATTGCGGCACATCTCGTTAATCTAGGCGCTGGCCGTCGGCGCGCACGCGCTCGCACCCGCGCCCACTGATCTGGCGTATAACCTCGCCGGCGATCATCTGGCCCATGATGGGCGGCATAAAGCTCGCGGTTCCCAGCTCGGTGCGCTCGTGGATGTTGGAAGGGTCGCGGGGCTGGGTTTTAACCGATTCCTCGCAGCTAAACAGCACGTGCAGGCTCTTGATGCCGCGCTTTTTGCACTCTTTGCGCATGATGCGGCTCATGGGGTCGCGCACGGTGTCAAAGATATCGGCAAAACGCAAGCATTCGGGATGCAGCTTGTTGGCCCCGCCCATAGAGCTAACCAAACGAATGTCGTGATCTTGAGCATATTTGGCAATGGTGAGCTTGGCCGAGATGGTGTCGATGGCGTCGACGACGTAGTCGAGCTTGCCGCCCGTCTGCTCCAAAACGCCCGCGAAGAAATCATCGATGTTGTCGCTCAGCAGGTATTCGGTACGTTTGATAACGGTGGCGGCAGGATTGATATCGTGGATCATGGCTTCCATAACATCGACCTTGCGCTTGCCGATGGTGCTGTGAAAGGCGATGGCCTGGCGATTGATATTGCTGGGCGCGATGATGTCCTTGTCCAGAATTACAAAATGACCAATGCCGCCGCGGGCGAGTGCCTCGCAGCAGTTGGAGCCCACACCTCCGCAGCCGAGTACCAGCACCGTGGCATCGGCGAGCTTGTCGAGTGCCTCGCGGCCCATGATGATCTCGAGCTTGGCATCGCGCGTCTCGTTGGGAGTTGCGGCTGTGGTTTCGGTCATAGACATCCTCCGATGGGGAAGCGAATCGTGTTTTAGCTATCGCCATTATAGGTATTATCGCGATTCCATTTGAGCCCTAGGGGCTTGTTGAAATGAGGCAGTGATTCGCATAAGATGAAGCAGATGGCACCCGTTGCAGCGGGTTGGCCAACTCCCAAACACGTTTGTAGCGTGAGAAGTGGCCGTCTTCGCATTACGCGGGGGCGGCTATTTCATTCGACCTCCAATGTGGATGCCGAGCTCCACAGCCGCGATTACAAGCAACAACAACGTCAGGACATCGTTAATACTCATAGTCCATCTCCTTCTTGGGAAGAGGGAGCTGGCCCATCTGCTTCTGGACCCATTGCATCTAAAAACGAACGAATGTTCTATACATAACATTGCTATTAGATAATTAGACAAACATCTAAATAACGAGTATAGTGTGCACGTCGCGAGAGATAGCGAGAGGAGGTTCTATGCCGGGAGAAGGTTTTAAGGCGCTGGCGGATCCAACGCGGCGGCGCATTTTAGAACTGCTGCGCGAGGGCAATTGCACGGCGGGGGAGCTCGCCGAGCATTTCGACATAAGCAAACCGTCGCTCAGCCATCATCTGGCAACGCTTAAAAACGCCGGGCTGGTGACCGATGAGCGCCATGGCCAAAACATCGTTTACAGCTTAAATACCACCGTCATGCAGGACTTGATTGGCTGGTTTATGGGCTTTACAAACACTGAAGGTGATAAGGATGAATAACGAAAACAAGGGCATTCACGCCACGGGGGTATCGTCGCGCGTGTGGATTGCACTGGTCGCTCTGTGCGTTGCCAATGTCGCAGCGCATCTGATAGTGATGCCGAGCCTGCCGGCGCAGATTCCCACGCACTGGGGCGCGAATGGCGCCGTCGACGGTTGGGGCCCTAGCTGGATGGCCTCCGCGCTCGGCGTGTTGCCTCTGGCACTTCTCGCGATGTTCTACGTCGTGCCACGCATTGACCCCAAGGGCGAGGCGTATCGGACCTCGGGTAAGTTCTATCAGGGCTTCGTAATCGCCTTCACGCTGCTCATGTGTGCCATAAGCTGGCTGGGGGAGCTAACGGTGTGGGGCATCGTGCCGGTGGTAGGAACGGTCAATTTGCTGGTATCAGGCGCTATCGGCTTGCTCTTTATTGGTATGGGCAACTACTTACCGCGCGTAAAGCAGAACTACACGCTCGGTATCAAGACGCCCTGGGCGCTTGCCGATCCCGAGAACTGGCGCCGTACGCAGCGTTTTGGCGGTGCCTGCTTTATGGTGCTGGGCGTTGGCCTGATTGTGATGGGCGTGGCGGGTAGCGTGCTTTCGAGTGAAGTCGTCGCCGCGGTGATTGCGGTTCTGGCGTTTGGTTCAGCTGGAGCTGCCTACGTCTATTCGTATCTGCTGTGGCGCAAATCGCAGCGAGCCGCTCGTTAAGGTTGCGGAAAACTAGCGTACGCAGTTCATAGTATGTTCCGGGGGATTTTTCCCAGGTAGTATTAGGGGGTGTGGGCAACCATGCCCCTTTTTCGTTTAGTTTCAGAGCTGGTTTTCTCATTTCGTTTCCACTAAAGCGAATCAAGAATAGGGAAACAGCAGGTAGAAAGGATAGGACAGACATATGGCGGAGTTTATCTACCAGATGTATCAGGCTCGTAAGGCCCATGGCGACAAGGTAATCCTTGACGACGTGACCCTGAGCTTCTACCCCGGTGCCAAGATCGGCGTCGTGGGCCCCAACGGCATGGGTAAGTCGACCCTGCTCAAGATCATGGCCGGTATCGAGGAAGTCTCCAACGGCGATGCCAGACTTACCCCCGGCTACACCGTGGGCATCCTGCAGCAGGAGCCGCCGCTCGATGACGACAAGACCGTCATCGAGAACGTGCGCATGGCGTTTGGCGATATGATCGCCAAGGTCGATCGCTTCAATAAGATCGGCGAGGAGATGTGCGACCCGGATTGCGACATGGACGCCCTTATGGCCGAGATGGGCAAGCTCCAGGACGAGATCGATGCCGCCGACGGCTGGGATATCGATTCCAAGCTCGGCCAGGCCATGGACGCCCTGCAGCTGCCCGATTCCGACATGCCGGTCAACGTGCTCTCTGGCGGCGAGCGCCGTCGCGTGGCCCTGTGCAAGCTGCTGCTCGAGGCTCCCGACCTGCTGCTGCTCGACGAGCCCACGAACCACCTGGACGCCGAGTCGATCCTGTGGCTCGAGCACTTCCTGCACAACTACCAAGGCGCGGTGCTTGCCGTCACACACGATCGCTACTTCCTGGATAACGTTGCCGAGTGGATCTGCGAGGTCGACCGCGGTCACCTTTATCCCTACAAGGGCAATTACTCCACGTATCTGGAGACCAAGGCCGCGCGTATCGAGGCGCAGGGCAACCGCGATGCCAAGCTCGCCAAGCGCATGGAGGCCGAGCTCGAGTGGGTACGCAGCTCGCCCAAGGCTCGCCAGGCCAAGAACAAGGCCCGTCTGGCTCGCTACGAGGAGATGGAGGCCGAGGCCCGCGCAAGCCAGAAGCTCGACTGGACCGACATCCGCATCCCTGTGGGCCCGCGTCTGGGCAACAAGGTGCTCGAGGCCCATCACCTGCACAAGGAGTTCGATGGCCGCGTGCTCATCGACGACCTTTCATTCACCCTGCCGCGTAACGGCATCGTGGGCGTCATCGGCCCCAACGGTGTCGGCAAGACCACGCTCTTCAAGACCATCGTGGGTTTGGAGCCGCTGAGTTCGGGCGAGCTCGAGGTGGGCGAGACCGTCAAGATTTCTTACGTCGACCAGAACCGTTCCGGCATCGACCCCGATAAGAACCTATGGGAGGTCGTCTCGGATGGCCTGGACCACATGATGGTCGGCGAGACCGAGGTTCCGAGCCGCGCTTATGTGGCGAGCTTTGGCTTTAAGGGCCAGGACCAGCAGAAGCGCGCT
Source organism: uncultured Collinsella sp. (assembly GCA_958444075.1). Lineage (GTDB taxonomy): Bacteria > Actinomycetota > Coriobacteriia > Coriobacteriales > Coriobacteriaceae > Collinsella. The sequence continues at coordinate 7,120 of CAUCNB010000074.1, forward strand.
GGCGTACTCTCCGGTGGCGAGCGCAACCGTCTGAACTTGGCGCTTACGCTCAAGCAGGGCGGCAACCTGCTGCTCCTCGACGAGCCCACGAACGACCTCGACGTCGAGACGCTGTCCTCGCTCGAGGCGGCGCTGCTCGAGTTCCCGGGCTGCTCGGTGGTCATTAGCCACGACCGTATGTTCCTGGACCGCGTCGCCACGCACATTCTGGCGTGGGAGGGCACCGACGAGAATCCGGGCAACTGGTATTGGTTCGAGGGCAATTTCGAGGCCTATCAGGCCAACCGCATCGAGCGCCTGGGCGAGGACGCAGCCCAGCCGCATCGTATCCACAGGAAACTTACCAGGGACTAGTTTGATGTGGCAAAGGGACAGCCCCTTTGTCACACGAACTTATGCTCAACCTGGGAAAATAAAAAAACGCGGCGAACGTTTTTGTGACGTTCGTCGCGTTTTGCTATTCGTTGGATTCTTCAACCTTGTCGACGGTCCAGGTGGCTCCGAGGCCTCCGGTGGTGTTGCGGCGGATGCGCACGGTGACTTCGTGGCGCTCGCCGGCCTGCGTGTAGCGCAGGGGGAAGATTGCGCGGTTTCGCGCGGCCTCGATGGTGCCGCGTTCGCGGGCGATCCAGTAGTACTCGCCGACGATGCCGAGCGTGTCGGCGCCGTAGGGGAGATAGGTCGACAGCTGGTGTAGCAACGGGCCGGGGCAGAAGACCTCGGTTGCGAAATCGACGGGGAAGTCCTCGGGGATGGTCGGTGCTGTGGGTGCGGGGGCCGGTGCTGCTGCGGGTACCGAAGCCGGTACCCGCAGCAGCAC
>CAUCNB010000075.1:0-7863 GCA_958444075.1 uncultured Collinsella sp.
GAACAGCATGCTGCTCTCCTTTCACAAGCCCGCGGCCCCTCTTCTGATCGCGGGCAGTTTGGCCAAATGTCGTCAGTTCTGGGGCTTGCGCTCCGGATACTTGGCGGTATAGCCCTCGATATGGAGTGTCGAGGCGATGATTTCCTTGACCGTCTCGACGGGCACATCGGGGTGCGTGCGGATATACATCAACAACCCCATGATGAGGGTGTAGAACGTCTCGTAGACATGGTCGATGCGTAGCTCATGATGGGCGACAAAATCCACCACGGTGGTATCGCAGATATACTGCGCCACGCGCTGGACCACGTTGTGCAAAAAGCCGCCGTAGAGCGCGCCGCTGCTCGAGGTGAGCGTGCTCGGCAACTCGTGGCCGCTCACGACCAGGCGCTTAAAGAGCGGAGCGACGGTGTCGAGTGCGCCTTCGATGTCGCCAACCGTGCGGCTGGCGTTCCACTGCTCGAGCTCGGCGATAAAGCCGTCGATCGCCTCGTCCATAACGGCAGTGACGGCGGCATCCATATCGGCAAAGTAGTGGTAGAACAGCGAGCGCGTGCAGCCAGCCCGCTTGGTCACGGCCGATACGGAAAGATGGGACACACCAAGCTCGGCGCTCACGGCGCGCACAGCGGCGAGGATCTCGCGACGGCGCTCGTCGCCCGTCAGGCGTTTTGCCGCGCTGTCAGGCGCGGGGACGGCGTCGACCACAGAGATGTTTGCTATGCCATCGCTCATGCGTTTGCCGCCTTTCATCCGTTTGGGCCTGACCGTTCGCCTAACAGTCTTGAATATTGTTGACGATTCGTCAATACTGTTTTTGACACAATGTCAACAATAGCGGGTGAACGGCATGGGGGCATGCCCGGCCTGCAAAAAAAGAGGGGCGCTGCGGTCTCGCCGGGCTGTGGCAAGAGAAGGGACGACTATGATTCTCAACGGACCGGGGATTAGCTATACCGAGCCCGATATCGGCGCGGAGTTCGTGCCGCCGATACCGGAGCATCCGCGCGAGGCCATCGTCAAACTGTGCGAGCATTGCACCAACCGCCTGTTGCACCGCGACGAGCTGCTGGGCTACGAGTACTGGTCGTTTGCCGAGGCCGCAACCGACGAGCAGGCCGAAGCGCTCTGCAAGATGAAGATGCGCCGTCCCTATACGCTGCCCGAGATGGTCAAGCTCACCGGCATGCCCGAGGCTGATATCGAGAAGATGCTCGACGACATGAGCTACACGGGCCTGCTCGAGTACAACTGGGAAAACCCCCAGCGCGCCAAGCAGTGGGTGCTGCCCATGCTGGTGCCGGGTTCCGCCGAGTTCCTCAACATGCGCGTGAGCCAGCTCGAGGAGCATCCGGTCTATGCCAAGTTCTTTGAGCAGGCGTCCAAGGGACCGCTGTCCAAGGCCACGCCGATGGTACCGCCCGGCGGTGCCGGCATCGGCATGCATGTCATTCCGGTCGAGAAGGCCATCGATGCCGCGAGCACCTCGGTGCCGATCGAGCATATCGAGCACTGGCTTGACAAATACGAGGGCAAGTATGCCGCCAGCACCTGCAGCTGCCGCGCGAGCCGCCGCGTGATGGGCGAAGGCTGCGCCGACGATCCGGCCGACTGGTGCATCGCTGTGGGCGATATGGCCGACTACGTGGTCGAGACCGACCGTGGCCATTACGTGACCCGCGACGAGGTTTACGACATCCTGCGCCAGGCCGAGGACAACGGCTTTGTGCACCAGATCACCAACATTGACGGCGAGAACAAGATTTTCGCTATCTGCAACTGCAACGTTAACGTGTGCTACGCCCTGCGCACCTCGCAGCTGTTCAACACGCCTAACCTGTCGCGCTCGGCCTATGTCGCCAAGGTCGAGAAGGACAAGTGCGTGGCCTGCGGTCGCTGCGTTGAGGTGTGCCCGGCCGGTGCCGCCAAGCTGGGCCAGAAGCTCTGCAGCAAAAAGGCGGGCGGACAGGTGCCCGAGTATCCGCGCCAGGAGCTGCCCGATGCCACCAAGTGGGACCACACCAAGTGGTCGCCCAACTACCGCAACGACAACCGCATCGAGACGCATGAGTCCGGCACCGCGCCCTGCAAGACAGCTTGCCCCGCGCATGTTGCCGTTCAGGGCTATTTGAAGCTCGCGGCTCAGGGTCGCTATGACGAGGCCCTGGCGCTCATCAAGCGCGAGAACCCGCTGCCCGCTATCTGCGGCCGTGTGTGCAACCGCCGCTGTGAGGATGCCTGCACCCGCGGCCGTGTGGACGCCGCCGTGGCTATCGACGAGGTCAAGAAGTTTATCGCCCAGCGCGATCTGGATGCCGCGACCCGCTATGTCCCACCTGTGGTGACCCCGACGCGTGCCGGCGGCTTCGATCAGAAGATTGCCATCATCGGTGCCGGTCCGGCCGGCCTGTCCTGCGCTTTTTATCTGGCCGAGAAGGGCTACAAGCCCGTCGTGTTCGAGAAAAACGAGCGCCCGGGCGGCATGCTCACCTACGGCATTCCCAGCTTTAAGCTGCAGAAGGACGTCATTGAGGCCGAGGTCGAGGTCATTCGCCTGATGGGTGCCGAGTTCCGCTATGGCGTGGAAGTCGGTCGAGACGTGACGCTCGACGAGCTGCGCGCGCAGGGCTTCAAGGCCTTCTACGTTGCCATTGGCTGCCAGGGCGGCCGCCTTGCCGGCATTCCGGGCGAGGACGCCGAGGACGTGACCGTGGCCGTCGACTTTTTGCGCGAGGTCAACAGCGGCAAGATCGATGCGCTGCCCGGCCGCACCATCGTGGTGGGCGGCGGCAACGTGGCCATCGACGTTGCCCGCAACGCCTGCCGTCTGGGTTCCGAGCATGTTGAGATGTTCTGCCTGGAGAGCGAGGCACAGATGCCCGCCAGCGAGGAAGAGCGTCGCGAGGCCATCGAGGACGGCGCACACATCAGTTGCGGTTGGGGCCCCAAGGAGGTCCATCTGGACGAGGCCGGCCGTGTGTGCGGCATCACCTTTAAGCGCTGCACGCGCGTCTACGATGACGAGGGCCGTTTTGCGCCCGAGTACGACGAGAACGACCTGCGCCGCGTCGATGCCGACCGCGTGGTCATGTCCATCGGCCAGTCCATCGTGTGGGGCGACCTGCTGGCTGGCTCCAAGGTGGAGCTTGGCCGTGGTCAGGGCGCCCTTGCCGATCCCCAGACCTACCAGACCGCCGAACCCGACATCTTTGTGGGCGGCGACGTCTATACCGGTCCGAGCTTTGCCATCGATGCCATCGCCGCCGGTCACGAGGCCGCCGTGTCCATCCATCGCTTTGTGCAGCCGGGCTCCACGCTCACCATCGGCCGCAACCAGCGCCGCTACGCCGCGCTCGACCGCGACGATGTCGTGATCGAGAGCTATGACAACGCGAGCCGTGAGGTTGCCCACGTGGACCACGAGCGCGAGAAGGCCGCGCCCTTCAGCGAGTACGTCGAGACCTTTACCGAAGAGCAGGTGCGCGCCGAGACCGCCCGTTGCCTTGGCTGCGGTGCCTCAATCGTCGACCCCAACAAGTGCATCGGCTGCGGCCTGTGCACCACCAAGTGCGCGTTCGATGCCATCCATCTGGATCGCGATCGCCCCGAGTGCTCCACGATGGTCAAATACGAGCAAAAGCTCCCGAGCCTTGGCAAGTATGCTTTAAAGCGTGCAATCAAAATCAAGTTCGGTCGTAAATAGGTAACCATGGCGGGTAAGGGGACGGCGCAGACTAGATTTCGCCGTCCCCTTGCTTTGAGTTTGCATCGCATCAACCGTTGTTGAAAGGTTTCTACCTTGCATGAATTGGGAATCGTTTATCACATTATTCGCGATGTTGAGAACGTGGCGCGCGCCAATGGCGTGCGTCGCGTTTCGAGCGTCACGCTGCTGCTGGGCGAGGTCTCGGGCGTCGTTCCCGACTTGCTGCTCGACGCTTGGCGCTGGGCGGCAGATAAAAAGTCCATCACGCAGGGCGCGGAGCTTATCGTGGAGCCCGTCGAGGCCGTGACGCATTGCGAGGCGTGCGGCCGCGACTATGCGACAGTCGAGCACGGCAAGACCTGCCCCCATTGCGGCAGTGGCGATACCTATTTGCTCCAGGGCCAAGAGGTCATGATCAAGCAGATCGAGACCCCCGACGAGGATCCGGCAGACGCTGCCCCCGGCGGCCCTTCTGACGCCCCCGACGCCGTCGACGCCGCTAACCCTCTCCACATCGTCTAGCCCCTAGTCGTTGGGGACGTTCTTGTTTGACTAGTCGTTTAAGAACGTCCCCAACGACTACTTGCGCTAGAGCATAAGTTATACAATTAGTCAAGTTATGTCTGTTTAAACAAAATAGCGGCACGCAGGCGCATTGGGATTAACCTAAAAGCGGCGTTAATGAACAGAGTGTCTGTATATATCTGTGAAAGTAATTGGGAAATCACGTTTTAGTAGGCAATGAGCTGTAAATCAGCAACGTAATCAATTTGTAACAAACTTAGACGTTTAAACAAATAATGCAACCGTTTGCGAATTTAGCTATAAATCCACAAGGCGAACAGGTATACTCCTTTATTGTCGTGTAGGAAATACGTAGACAAAAAGGAGGTTATGTGATGGTAAGTATTGTTCTTGCTAGCCATGGTGACTTGGCGGCTGGAATCAAGCAGACGGGCTCGATGGTCTTTGGCGATCAGCCGTCTGTTGCCGTGGTCTCGCTCGAGCCGAGCATGGGCCCCGACGACTTCCGTGCCAAGGTCGAGGAAGCAATCGCTTCCTTCGAGGACCAGGAGCAGGTGCTCTTCCTCGTTGATCTGTGGGGCGGCACGCCGTTCAACCAGATCAGCGGGCTCATCGAGGGCCACGATTCCTGGGCTATCGTCACCGGTGTCAACCTGCCTATGCTCATCGAGGCATATTCGCAGCGCTTTGACGCAAAGAACACTGCACATGCGATCGCAAAACATCTCGTGACTGAGGCTAAGGCCGGCGTGCGCGTCAAGCCCGAGTCTCTGGAGCCCGAGGAGAAGAAGCCGGCTGCGGCCGCCGCTGCTCCTGCGGGTGCCATTCCTCCGGGAACGGTGATCGGCGACGGGCACATTAAGATCGCCCACGTCCGTATCGACACGCGTCTGCTGCATGGTCAGGTGGCCACCACGTGGACCAAGCAGATCAACCCCAACCGCATCATCGTGGTCTCCGACGGCGTTGCTCACGACGAGCTCCGCAAGACCATGATCGAGCAGGCTGCCCCTCCGGGAGTCCACGCCAACGTCGTGCCCATCAAGAAGATGGCCGAGGTCGTCAAGGACACGCGCTTTGGCGACACCAAGGCGATGCTGCTGTTCGAGAACCCGCAGGATCTGCTCAGGGCCATCGAGGCCGGCGTCGACATCAAGGAAGCCAACATCGGTTCCATGGCCCACTCCAAGGGCAAGGTCGTCGTCACTAACGCTGTCGCTATGGGCGATGACGACGTCAAGACCATCGAGGCTCTCAAGGCCAAGGGCGTCAAGTTCGAGGTCCGCAAGGTTCCTTCGGATTCCTCCGAGGATCTCGACGCCATGTTGAAGAAAGCTAAGGCCGAACTGGCCGCTCAAGCATAGTAAAGGAGGGTCCGATACATGTCTGCAATCACTATTCTGCTTGTTGCGATTGTCGCGTTGCTTGCCGGTATGGAAGGCATTCTGGATGAGTTCCAGTTCCATCAGCCGCTCGTGGCATGCACGCTTATCGGTCTCGTAACCGGTCACCTTCAGGAGGGCATCCTCCTGGGCGGTTCGCTCCAGATGATGGCCCTTGGCTGGGCTAACGTCGGTGCCGCCGTCGCGCCTGACGCCGCTCTGGCCTCGGTCGCTTCTTCGATCATCATGGTGCTCGCCCTCAACGGTGGCGCCACCGATTCGGCCAAGGCCGTTACCGCCGCTATCGCCGTCGCCGTCCCGCTGTCGGTCGCTGGTCTGTTCCTGACCATGATCTGCCGTACCCTGGCTACCGCTATGGTTCACGGCATGGACGCCTGCGCCGAGAAGGGCGACTTCGCCGGCATCGAGCGTTGGCAGTACGCCGGCATCCTCATGCAGGGTGTTCGTATCGCCATCCCGGCAGTACTTCTGTGCATCATCCCGGCCGAGGCTGTTACCAACGCGCTTAACGCTATGCCCGATTGGCTGTCCGGCGGCATGGCTGTCGGCGGCGGCATGGTCGCTTCCGTCGGTTACGCCATGGTCATCAACATGATGGCCACCAAGGAGACCTGGCCGTTCTTCATCCTCGGCTTTGTCCTTGCTGCCATCCCTCAGCTCACGCTGATCGCCCTTGGCCTCATCGGCATCTCCCTTGCCCTCATCTACCTTGGCCTTAAGGATCTGGCCAAGCAGGGTGGCGGCATGGGCGGTGGCTCCGGTGACCCGCTCGGCGACATTCTGAACGATTACGAGTAGGAGGGGAGTGATACATATGGCAGAGAACAAGATTCAGCTCACCAAGGCTGACCGTAAGAAGGTTTGCTTCCGTCATCAGTTCCTTCAGGGCTCGTGGAACTACGAGCGTATGCAGAACGGCGGCTGGTGCTTCGCAATGATCCCTGCGATCAAGAAGCTCTACACCAGCAAGGATGACCAGATTGCCGCTCTTAAGCGCCACCTGGAGTTCTATAACACCCACCCCTATGTTTCCGCCCCCGTCATTGGCGTTACCCTCGCCCTCGAGGAGGAGCGCGCCAACGGTGCTCCGATTGACGACGTCGCCATTCAGGGCGTCAAGGTCGGTATGATGGGCCCGCTCGCCGGCGTCGGCGACCCCGCCTTCTGGTTCACCCTTCGCCCGATTCTGGGCGCACTGGGCGCTTCCCTGGCCCTGTCCGGCAGCATCGCCGGTCCGCTGCTGTTCTTCTTCGCGTGGAACATCATCCGTTACGCCTTCCTGTGGTACACGCAGGAGTTTGGCTACAAGGTCGGCTCCTCCATCGCCAAGGACCTCTCCGGCGGTCTGATGGGCAAGGTCACCGAGGGTGCTTCCATCCTGGGTATGTTCATCATCGGCGCCCTGGTCGAGCGCTGGGTGTCCATCTCCTTCACCCCGGTCGTCTCCAAGGTCACGCAGTCCGCTGGCGCCTATATCGACTGGGCCAACCTGCCCGCCGGTTCTGAGGGCATCAAGCAGGCATTGACGATGTACAGCTCTGTCGGTGCCAACGCACTCGACCCGGTGAAGGTCACCACGCTTCAGGCCAACCTCGATCAGCTCATCCCCGGCCTTGCCGCCGTGTGCCTGACCCTTCTGGTCTGCAAGCTCCTCAAGAAGAAGGTCAGCCCGATCGTCATCATCCTGGCTCTCTTCGCCGTCGGCATCATCGGTCGCGTCTGCGGCTTCATGTAAGCACGCTTCGGCTTAAGACCGAGAGTTGCTAGGTAAGGGCTTTTGAGCCATTGAAACGGACCGCACCCGGTGGGTACACTGGATGCGGTCCGATTGTTTTTATTGGAGGGCGAGGCGCGTATGGCGCAATCTCAGAACAGCACGGTCGATCTGGCAACGCCGGCAACCTGCCTGATGGGGCTTACCAGCCACGGTAACGTGATGGTGGGCAATAAGGCGTTTGAGTACTATAACGAGCGTAATCCCGAGGACTATATTCAGATCCCGTGGGACGAGGTCGACTATATTGCCGCCGAGGTTTTGCGCGGCACCAAGAAGATCACACGTTTTGCCATCTTTACCAAAGAGAATGGCCACTTTACGTTTTCGACGCGCAATGACAAGGAAACGCTTCGCGCGGTGCGTAAGTACATTGACGAGGACAAGCTCGTTCGTTCGCCCGACTTTATCGATGTGACGGCCAAGGGCGCCAAGAGCATCCCCTCCGTCATCAA
>CAUCNB010000076.1:0-7705 GCA_958444075.1 uncultured Collinsella sp.
CCGCATCAGATAATTACTACGCTGATAATGTTTAGCTGATGCGTGAACATGTCTAAAAAATCCTCTTCAATCATGATGCGAACGATCCGTGCGTGTTCACATCCCCCAGTGGTTGAAAAAGGAGTATGAAACTTTAGTTACCTAAAGTCAACGCAAATTTGTAATGAATTTTCAACTATTTTTGAATTTCTCGGTATAAAACGCCATTGACCTCGGACTTTACCCAACAAAAGTTTTTGCATGAGAGATGCCCCTCGGGAGCGGGCGGGCGTATACAAGGTTTCCTGCTCTACAGTCCTGCTCGCACGGAGAGCACATTAAGTGCTCTCCGGCTCGTGCGGAACTCGCGATAAACCTTGTATACGCCCGCCCGCTCCCGAGGGGCTCCCATCCCAAATGCGGAGCAAAGCTCCGCATGCCATCTTTTCTTTCAGCTAAAGAACGCCGGAAATTCGACGCAGGCTGGTTAACCTTGCTGGACGTTGTCGACGCCGATCCAGCCCAGAAGCCATATCGATACAGAAAGGTCCCCGGACGGAGGGGCCGGATATAAGGTTTATCGCGAGTTCCGCACGCAAAGAAGGCCACTTAATGTGGCCTTCGTCTTGCGCAGGACTGTAGAGCAGGAAACCTTATATCCGGCCCCTCCGTCCGGGGACCGCGCCGTACCAGCTACAGCGTCATGTTTGGATCGGCGTCGACGTCGAACGGCGAGATTTCTCCTCGGTCGAATTTACGGCGGGCAACCTCTGCGATCATGGCGGCGTTGTCGGTGCACGCCGAAAGCGGTGGCACCGTTACGCGGATCCCCTGACGCCCAAGCTTCTTGATCATCATCTCGCGCAGATGCGGATTAGCCGAGACGCCGCCGCCGATGCAGTATTCCTTGCATCCGGTGGCATGCAGGGCGTTTTTGGCCTTCTTGTACTGAACGTCAAAGACGGCTGCCTCAAACGAAGCCGCCAGATCGGGCAGGTGAATCGTGCGCCCGGCCTTGGTCTCCTGCTCGATGTAGAGCGTCACGGCCGTTTTAAGACCCGAAAGCGAGAAACGATAGTCTCCCCTGCTGTTAAGCGCGCGAGGAAAATCGATCGCGCGGGGGTTGCCCGTCTCGGCCAGCTTGGAGATGATGGGGCCACCGGGATAGCCCAGACCCAACGCCTTGGCTACCTTGTCGAAGGCCTCGCCCACAGCATCGTCGAGTGTCTCACCAAGTACCTCGTAGTCGCCCCATGCCTTCACGTGCACGAGCATGGTATGACCGCCCGAGACGAGCGTGAAGATAAACGGCGGCCTGAGATCGGGCTGCGCCAGCAGGTTGGCGAACAGATGGCCCTCCAGATGGTTGACGCACACGAGCGGCTTGCCGGCGGCATAGGCAAAGCCCTTGGCGAAGGCGACGCCCACTACCAGAGCACCCACCAGGCCCGGACCCTGCGTCACGCCAACAGCGGCGAGTTCGCTCGGCGCGATGGCTCCACCCTCAAGACCAAGCGATGCTGCGGCATCCTCGAGCGCCGCATCCACGACACTCACAATCACCTCAACGTGTTTGCGCGAGGCGATCTCGGGCACCACGCCGCCAAAGCGGGCGTGAAAATCAATCTGTGTCGACACCTGGTTGGCCAGCATATTGCCATCCGCATCGATAATCGCCACGGCCGTCTCGTCGCAGGAGCTCTCGATAGCGAGCACTAGGCGGCGGCGCTCAATTTCGGCACGCTCCCCCTCGGAGCGCCCAGGCGCAGGCAGCGGCCATACGCGCTGCTCTGCCGCCGTCGGCTCGGGCGAAGCATTATCGACCGGAAGCACCAGGGGCAGCGGAGCCGTCATGACGATGGCGTCCTTGCCGGCACCATAGTAGCCGCGGCGACGGCCAGCCTCGGTAAAGCCCAGAGCGTTATAAAGCGCGGTCGCTCCCTCGTTACCGTCCTCGACCTCGAGCGAAGCCGTAGTGCAGCCGAGCATCTGGGCATCATAGCTCACATGCGACAGCAGCTTGCGGGCAATGCCCTCACGGCGATGTGCCGGGTCGACGGCGACATCCAGAATCTGCACATCACCGTCCACGACCATACCGCCGGCAAGGCCCAGCAGCTTGCCGTCGTCGTGTGCCACCCACCAACTACGCGGCGCAGCGACGTCCTCGCCCAGTTCGGACAGGAACATGCCCGGCGTCCATGCCTCGTGTCCGGCACCTTCAAAGCAGGCAGCCTCCAGCGCGCTTGCGCCCTCGGCATCCGCCGCGCCCATGGGACGGAACTGCAGATGACGACCGGCGAGCTCATCGGCAACACCCGTAATTTCGCTCTGCGCACTCTCGGCAAGACCAAGACGCTTGCGCTCGTTTTCCTCGGCATCCGAAAGGCGCGTGTAAATCGGCAGGACGCGGGCCGGATCGCCGTCACCCGCAGCGTGCGCGAGCAGCAAGCCCTCGCCCGAAGGCCACCACAGGTCGCGCTCCACGCAGCGGGCGGCCTCGTCCTCACCCAGCAGCTTGCCATAGCGCACTAGACCGTCACCGGTCAGCTGAACCTGGCCCCAGTCCGCTGCTTGGCGCCACTCATCGAGCGCCACGGCGGCCTTGACCACGTGTTCGCGCTCAAATTGACGCTCGGGACCCTCATCGACCAGCATATACAGCGCCGGATATACCTCACCGCGCATAGCATCGGCCAAGATACCAAGCTTGCCGCGCACGCCAGCCTTCCACGCCGTCCAAGCGCAAGCGTCGAGCGTCGACACGCCCAGCAGCGGAACATTGGCACCACGCGCGAGGCCCTTGGCAGTGGAGATGCCGATGCGCACACCCGTAAAGGACCCCGGGCCGCGGCCGACCACATAGCAACCAACATCGCTGCGATCCAGACCGGCTTGAGCCAGCACGCCATCAACGGTATTCACGAGCTCAACGTTGGCGTGACGGCGACACATGTGGTCGCCACTCACGAGCTTCGTCTCACCCGTCTGCCCATCAATCCAGCTTGCCGCGCAGGCAAGCATGTCAGTCGAGGTATCGAGCGCCACCACCAGCGCGTTGTCGTTATGCAAGCTCATCTTGTACAGCCTTATCAATCAAATGGGAAAGCTCCATTGCGCGGTCACCGTGCGCCTCAAGCGTTATCGTTCGCACGTCGCTGTCGCCCTCATCACGCCTGAGCGTCACCGAAAGATACTCATCCGTCAGCTCGTCCTGGAATTGTTCGCCCCATTCCAGCAGGCAAGCACCCTCATAGCCCAGCACATCGAAAATGCCCGTATCCTCGAGCTCGTAGGCATGCTCCAGGCGGTATAGATCAAAGTGAAACAGCGGAATACGACCTTGATCGTGAACGGCCATGAGCGCGAACGTAGGGCTCGTAACCATATGCCCGTCGCCCAGCCCGCGCGAGACGCCCTTGGTAAAGTGAGTTTTGCCCACTCCCAGGCCACCGGTCAGGATGAGCACATCGCCGTCCTCAAGGCACGGTGCAATTAGCTCGCCAAAGTACTCCGTATCGGCAGCGCAAGTCGTTTTGTAAGTACCTACCCCCAGGCGCTCCAGGGACATATATGCTCCTTATTATTCCGAGGCGTCCTCTGGCGCGGGATGTCGCTCCAGATAGTCGCCCAGCATCTTAAAGTCTTCCTCCAGCAGCTCCTGCCACGCCGGATTGCGCAGCGCTGCTGCCGGATGGAACGTGGGCATTACCACAAAATGCCCCATCTGGTGGAACCTGCCGCGCAGCTTAGTAATGCCAATCTCGGTCTTTAGCACAAAGTGCGTCGCGGGGTTGCCGAGCGTCACAATAATATCGGGCCAGATGCTTCGAATCTGCTCACGCAAAAACGGCGAGCAAGCCAGCACTTCCTCGGGACGCGGATTGCGGTTTCCCGGCGGGCGGCACTTAAGCACGTTGGCAATGTAGACGTCTTCGCGTTTGAGCCCCGCCAGCGACAAAATGCCGTTGAGGTCCTCGCCTGCCGCCCCCACAAAGGGCTCGCCCTGCAAATCCTCATTGCGGCCCGGCGCCTCGCCAATAAACATCACGCGAGCGTGGGGGTTTCCCACGCCAAACACGATGTTATGGCGCGACTGGTAAAGCTGGCAAAGGTGACAATCGCCCAGAACGGCCTCGATCTCCTCGAGTGCGACCTCACGCGGCGCCTGATGGCTATGGCCGGGGATGTGCATGACGCCCATAGCGACTCCTACACGTAGACTTTGTCGAGACGCATACCAAAGCCGCAAGCGACCTCGTAGTTAATCGTGCCGCGTAGGCGCGCCATCTCGTCCATGGTAATCTCGGCATCTCCATCGCGGCCGACAATGATCATCTCGTCACCATACTCGGCCTCGGGAATCTCATGCGCCGGGTTGGACTGAATGGCGACCATAAACTGGTCCATGCAGATATTGCCCACCTGACGCACACGCTCGCCGCGATACAGCACGTCCATACGATTGGAAAGCGTACGCGAAAGGCCATCGGCATAACCGATCGGAAGGGTGCAGATCTGAACGCGCGTGCGCGGTACGCGGTAGGTAAAGCCGTAGCCCACGCCCTCGCCCATCGCAGGATGCGCCACGCGCGTCACACGCGCGTGGACGCTCATGACGGGATCAAGCTGCATCACGCGACCACTCAGCTCACATGGCTGCAGACCATACAAACCGATGCCGGCACGAATCATGTCAAAGTGCATTGAAGAATCGAGCATCGAGGACGGCGTATTGGCACAATGCACGATACCGCATTCAAAACCTGCGTCCTTAATGGCCTGAACGGCCTCGGTAAAACGCTGGCACTGCAGCTTGTAGTCCCAACCCGAAGGTTCATCGGCCGTGGCGAAGTGCGTAAATACGCCGTCGCACTGAATACCGCGATGGAAATTAATACCGCGGACAAAGTCGAGCACCTGCGTGTAATGTACGCCAATGCGGTTCATGCCCGTCTCGATGGCGAGATGATACTTGCCCACCTTGCCCGCCGCGACGGCACATTCGCCATACGCAAGAGCAAAGTCAGACGTATAGACCGAGGGCATGATATCAAACTCGAGCAACGTCGGAATAGCCTCGATAGGCGGCTCGCTTAGGATGAGGACGGGTTTCGTAATCCCGCCCTGTCGGAGCTCAACGCCCTCGTTAACCGTCGCCACGGCAAACATGTCGGCACCGGCCGAATACATGATCTTGGCGCACTCAACAGCTCCATGACCATAAGCATCGGCCTTGACCACGCAGCACAGGCGCTGACGCGGATTCAGCAAGTTCTTATAGGCCCTCGTGTTGCGACGGAGCGCCCCGCGGTCGATCTCGACCCAGGACCAGCGCGTCAAATCGGCTTTATTCATGATTAGTCATCCGACCCTTCGTCCATGATTCCCAGATCTTCGAGCGCATCCTTTGCCGCCAGCTCCATGGCAGGACCGATCAAGTCGATAAGATCGGTCGCGATGACGCTCTTCTCACCATACTCCGTCGCCGCGGCAAAACCGGCGTAGCTGTGAAGTGCGACGGCGTACGAATACAGCAACTCCCAACGATCCATCTCGTCGCGCATGGTGGCAAGCGTGCCGGCCAAAATACCCGCGAGAACATCACCCGAACCGGCAGTTGCCAGAGAAGCCGGACCCGAGAGCGGCAGCAGCACACGCTCAACGCCACAGATAGCCGTCGTCGGCCCCTTGGCAATGACCACCAGATTGTCGGAGCCTGCAGCCCAGACAACCTTCTGCGCGGCCGCAATCGCGGTACCAAGGTCGTTCACCTCGTCACCGGCAACCAGACGCGAAAGCTCACGATAGTGCGGTGTCATAACCAACGGCTGCTCGCGACGATACATCTCGGGGTTACTATCAATACCGTCAATGGCAATCTTAGCAAGGCAGTTGAGTGCATCGGCGTCCAAAATTAGCGGTACATCAAGCTCGAGCAAGCCCGAAACCACCTGCATAGCGCCGGCAGACGTCGTCATACCGGGACCGCACAGCACGCAGCTGTACTTCTTTGCGATCTCGCACACCGTCATGCGCGCAGCGGCGCCAAAGGAGCCGCGGGAATCAGACGGAATAGCAAAGACCGGAATCGAAGGAAGTGCCATGCGAATGAGATTGGCGCAGGCGTCAGGAGCCGCGACTGCCACGTAACCAGCACCCGCGCGAGCTGCAGACTTGGCCGCCATAATGGCAGCACCAGGATATTGCGCTGATCCGGCGACAATAAGCACGGAGCCACGGGAATACTTATCGATATTCGATGGTAGCGGAGCAAAGTAATCAACTAAGTCACCGGGCTCGACAATCTCGGCGGCGTGGTCGACATCATCGATGACCTCGTCAAGACGGTCGTAAAGATTGCCGCAGATCAAATCGCCGGCATACTCAGGACCATCAGCGCTATACAGACCAATCTTGGGCGCAATCATCGTCACCGTGCGCTCGGCACGAATGCAGTCGTCATCAACAACGCCCGTCTCGGCATTCAGGCCCGAGGGGACATCAATGGATACGACACAATCGGCGCATTCATTGACCGTAGGAATCCAAATGGAGAACGGCGCACGCAGATTCCCGTGGAAACCGGTACCAAAAATGGCATCGACAACAACATCGGCCTTATCGATCAAAACCTCGAGTTCGTCACGCGAGGGACCGACGCAAACGTGCACATCGCGGCCGGCAGTTCGACGAGCAACATGACGTGCCAGAGCAGCAGGAATCTCATCCGGCTCAACCGGAGAAACGATATCCACGTCCACACCCTTGTGGCTCAGGATATCGGCGGCAACCCAACCGTCGCCGCCATTATTACCAAAACCGACCAGAACGAGAACCCGATCGGGATTGAGCTTCAAGACCTCGTTGGCGGCAAACTCACCCGCTAGCTCCATAAGCTCGGCCTTCGAAGTCCCTTCGCGTTCGATGATATCCTCGAGACGAACGACTTCTTCGGTACTCAAAACCGGTTTCATCTATGCTCCTAGCGTATCTTGCGAAGCATCGCCCAGGTGCTCCGTCAATGCTGAATTCTGCAGCTGTTCAAGCTCATCTAAAACAGAGCGAGCCTCTTTAAATGTCTGCGCAACGCGTTTCTTGTTGCTCACTTTTTCTTCCTTAGGCTTAGGTCGAGCATCTTCGGTAATGGCGATGGCATTCGCAACGGCTAAGTCTCCTGTAAGCGTAATGGAAAGAGCGACCTCAACAACACCCAGCTCTTGAGCGATCTCGAGTGCACGGCCCGAAAGCAGCGCCTTCGGCTTGCCGAGTTTATCACGCGTTACCGAAACATCCTGGCGACCCACGCCTTGACTAAAACCCGTGCCAAGAGCTTTAAGCACCGCCTCGCGCGAAGCAAAGCGGCTCGCATAGTGAGCAGCGGGACGCGATGATGCATCGCAATACGCGCGCTCTTCTTCGGTAAACACACGCCGAGCAAACGACGGCGTCTTTTCAAGAATTGATTTCATACAGGAAATCTCGACGATATCAACGCCGATACCAGCTTCAGCCATGTTCACCTCCATATCGCACAGACTAAGTTATTGTAGCCCGTTCACAGAAGATGCGACAAACGAGGGTTATAAAACACAGCTACTATGTGAGACAAAACCCGTTAACGCAAAAAAGGGGGAGGCCGCGAGGCCTCCCCCTTCCAAGTTCAAGCGTACGGCTCGGTGCCGTCCACCGGTCAGCGGCGCCCTGGCCTCCCACGGGCTGGCCC
>CAUCNB010000077.1:0-7668 GCA_958444075.1 uncultured Collinsella sp.
CCGCAGGCCTCGGAATAACCGCCACGGCCACACACCGCCTCAAGAACTCAAAATAGCTGCCAGCGGTTATTGTCTTCGCCAATCCACAAGCCCAGAGACAAAAGAGGCCCGTTTCCCCAACCAAGGGAAACAGGCCTCTTTACTTGTAAAAACAAATGGTAATGCCACCATCTCTTGAACCACGTAGCCATTGATGTCTTGGCGCAGCCAGCGAGCGACATCCAGGGCGAACAAGTTGGCATGAAAAAGGCAAGGCATAGACCTTCTGGTCATGCCTTGCCTTTTGAATGACAAATTGTTCGCCCTGGGTGGCGCGCAGCGTCGAGCATTGCGCGGTTTGGTAAAACCGCGCAAAAAGAAAGCCCGTGCGCTCGATGGATTCGGATGCCCGACAGAGGCTCCTTATGGCTGCTTCCTTCCGGACCTGACCAGATTCGGAACATGTCGTCATCCGAACCCATCGAACGCGCTAGGCGCTCGGTATATCTTACCCGCTCCCGCCCGATGGGGCAAGACAGCTAATTTGGGACGGGGCTTTTTTGACTACTTTTTGACTGGTGGGGCATCAGGGTGGCGAAAGTAGTCAAGGAGGCCCCGTCCTAAATAGACTGATCTGGTGCTGTGCCACGAAAAGGGCCCATCTACTACGTTTAGGTCGCAGGGGTCGACCATAGCCGACTTTTTCGAAAATCGGCAAGCTTTCTACCTGCGGTTTTGTTTTTGCAAATTCCGGGATGGTCGAGGGTGGCCGGCTTAACGTAGTAGATGGTCGCATTTCGTGGCAAACGGTCCGACCCAAGACCCAAGGCAGCCAACCTCGAATGGCCATTCTCAAAGTTGCGGTGGAATACGGACTGAATTGGCCCCTTAAAGGCAAAAACACTCCGTATTTCACCGCAAGTTATTGGGGGGATGGGTTTTAGAGGCGAGCGAGGTCATAGGCTCGGGCAGCCGCCTCGCCGGCGCAGATGAGGTTGGTTGTGGCTTCTTGCGAATCGAGTGCCCGCTCCAGGTCCATGGGCTTGCGGCAGATCGGCAAAACCAAGTCAATACCCTGCCCATATACCGCATCCAGGTTGTCAGCGCGACCGCCCACGACGGCAACAACCGGCTTGCCATATCGCTTGGCGCGGCGAGCCACACCCACCGGCGCCTTACCGGCGGCGGATTGCTCGTCCATATTGCCCTCGCCCGTTATGACCAGGTCGACATCGCGCACGCGCTCGTCAAACCCCACGAGATCGAGCACCGTCTCCACACCCGAGCGTAGCTCCGCGCCGAGCGCCAGCAACGCCGCGCCCAAGCCACCGGCAGCGCCCGCGCCGGGCACGCCGAGCACCGAGCAAAATGTCCGCGCACCCTCGGGCAGGCGCAACAATCCCTGAGCCCGCACCCCGGTAATTGCCGCATCGAGCAGGCGGCCGTAGCCGACTATCCAGCTGTCGTACTTGCCCAGCGCCTCGGCATCATCCGCCGGCAGACCCTTCTGTCCGCCGAACACTGCCAGCGCACCGCGGCGTCCCACGAGCGGATTCTCGACATCGGAAAGCACCACGACACGCGCGCCGTTCAGCGCCCGAAGCGCTGGCGGCAAATCAACGCTCGCCACCTGCTCAAGGCCGGCAAGACCGGGGGCGACATCGCAGCCCTGATCATCGACCACACGCGCGCCCAGCGCCTGTAGCATACCGGCGCCACCGTCGTTGGTGGCACTGCCGCCCAAGCCAATATAGATAGTCTTTGCACCCGCGCGAACCGCATGAAGCATCAGTTCGCCCACGCCATAGGTTGTGGCCGCCAATGCCGCCGACTCCGTGCAAGGCGAATACCCAATGCCCGCCGCCTCGGCCATCTCAATTACAGCCGACTCACGCTCGGCATCAACCAGCATCCGGGCAGACACGCGGTCGCCCAAGGGACCTGCCACCCCGCAAGTCACAATCTCACCGCCGCACGCGGCAACGGCATCGAGCGTTCCCTCGCCGCCATCTGCCAGCGGCAATGCGGCCACCTGGACATCGGACCACACACGGCGCACGCCTTCGGCAACCGCCGCCTCCGCCTGCGCACTCGAAACGCTGCCCTTAAAGGAGTCGATCGCCAGCAGCACGCGGCGGGGCCGGCGGCGCGCGGGGCCAAAGTCAACCGCCGCGCCAGCATCCTCACCGGCACCTGCAAGCGCTGCGGCATGAGCGGCATGCGCCTCAAGATCGGCCCCACAACCGCAATCAGCGCCGCCCGCTCCGCGCAGACCGCCAAAATAGCTACTCAGCAGCTCGCGGCATTCATCCGCCAGGACCCCAGCCGTCACGTTAAACCGATGATTCAGGCGCGAATCGGCATTCAGGTCATACAGTGAACCCAACGCGCCGGCCTTGGCGTCGCTCGCGCCATACACGCAGCGCCCCACGCGCGCGTTGACCATAAGGCCCGCGCACATGCAGCAAGGCTCAAGCGTCACGTAGACCGTGCAATCGGAAAGGCGCCAGCGGCCAAGTGCCTGGGCAGCGGCGCACACGGCCGCAAACTCTGCATGCGCCGAAGGGTCCTGGTCGAGCTCGCGCCGATTGTGCGCCCTCGCGACGATCTCGCCGTCGCGCACCACTACGGCTCCGATGGGCACCTCGCCCACCGCCGCGGCGGCTCGCGCCTCCGCCAACGCCTCGCGCATGAACTTCTCGTCGATTTCGGTGATCGTCATCGTTCGCCTTCCCTGTTGCAAATTCAAAACGATGCTATCATTACGACTCACGGAGAGATGGCAGAGCGGTTGAATGCGGCGGTCTTGAAAACCGTTGAGCGCGAGAGCGTTCCGGGGGTTCGAATCCCCCTCTCTCCGCCACTTCTAGTGATGCACCGGCGTCATGGTCCGCTCGAACAGTGCATCGACAACGTCGGCCATCTCGGAACGACGCTCCAGATCGTGACCCGATTCCCACCATATCGTGAAAAGTCGAATAATACCGCCGGCGATAAACTCAGACGTCGTCTCGAGCGACACGGGGGCCAGGGCATTCTCGGCAAGCACGTTCATCACACGCTCGCGGATGGAGCGGGCAATGCGGTCGCAAATAACGTTGGTCAGCATGCCCGACATGCTGCTTGCCAAAATGTTATCCATGAGCTGCTCGTGCGCCAGAATCAAATCCATGGCATCGTCCAAAATCGCGTGTCGAAGCGCGCGCACGTCCTCGGCAGACACTGCGCCGGCCTCATCGGGCTGTTTTTGCGGCAAACCCGACATAAGCTCATCGATATAAAAGGCAAAGTAATCGTTCTTGTCGCGAAAGTGCTTGTAGAACGTCGTGCGGCGAATCATGGCGCGGTCGCACAACATGGCAACCGTCAGGTCCTCAAAACGATGCTCCTCGAGAAGCTCGGTAAAGGCATCGAACAGGGCACGGTAGGTTTTCTTGATGCGAAGGTCCACTGGTATCGCCATCCTCAGGGCAAAGACAACACTCGTCAATCTGTCGCATATCTTACACCTGTACCTCGCGCGCTTTGCCCCAGTGCCAACCCCACCGAAAACATAACGCTTACCGGAAAGTTCGGCACGGCAAAACGTTGCGGGTATACTAGTAGCGTTATACCAACGGCAGCTGGCGCATGCCGCCGCGGCCATTCGAAACGGAGACATCATGATTACCGTCATCATCGGCATCGTTGTTGTCATTGTGATTGTCTGCGCCATCGCCGGCATCTACAACAACATGGTCACCAAGCGTAACCGCATCGATAACGCCTGGCAGAACATCGATACGCAGCTGCAGCGCCGCAACGACCTGATCCCCAACCTGGTCGAGACCGTCAAGGGCTACGCCAAGCACGAGCAGGAGACGCTCTCCGCCGTGATCAGCGCGCGTAACACCGCCGTCAAGGCCACTACGCCCGAGGCCAAGATGGAAGCCGACAACGTGCTGACCGGTGCGCTGCGCCAGCTCTTTGCCGTAGCCGAGGCCTATCCCGATCTTAAGGCAAACACCAACTTTACGCAGCTGCAGGCATCACTCGAGGATACCGAGAACAAGATTAGCTATGCACGCCAGAGCTACAACGATTGCGTGCTCAGCTACAACAACGCCATTCAGACGTTCCCGGCTGTCATCTTTGCCGGCATCTTCCAGTTTAAGGAACGCCAGGGCTTCGAGGCCGCCGAAGCAGCCCGCCAGGCCCCGACCGTCAAGTTCTAGTAGTTTGGCAGCGCATCCTAAATCGGCTATATGCATAAACCGCCCCGTCGAATGCATACTTCGACGGGGCGGTTTCCTTTTTCGCGAAGGTCCCCCTTTAAGCGCCGTGCATTTTTAGGAGTATTCAACATAACCAAGGGCTTCGGGCGCTACGATAAATGCCAAAGACCGCGAATATCCCTGCAAATCAAACGCTGTCAGCCCATAACCCCGCCCATCATTCGTAGAAAACATCGAGAAATCCCGATTTTTTGCCCGAGGTCGGTATGCAGGGGCCTTCGGTTGCAGAATACTCGCAAAAATGCACGTCGCCATCACCCCCACATGGCGCGAACCAAAACAAAAGCGCGGCCTAAAAGGCCGCGCGCCATCTTTCATTCAGATCTATATTGCTCGTAACGGCAGCGCCGAGGTAACGCAGGCCCGAGGGCAACCTTCCTTTCCGGCGCACTCCGCAGGACGAAAGAACCTCCGCCGCACGAAGTGCGCTGCGGAGGTTCTTGCATGTCCGAGGACGCGCCGGAAAGGAAGGTTGCCCTCGGGCCGAACAGCTATGGCAGCTTACGCGACGGTGTAAACCCAGTCGTGCTTATCCTCGACAGCACCAGATTGGATGCCAGTCAGGGTCTCGCGGAGCTTCTTCATCACGGGGCCAATCTCGGTGTAGCCAGCCGGGAAGGTCACGGTCTCATCGGCACCGTAAACCTTATTGTCGATCTCGCCCACCGGGGAGATGACGGCGGCGGTGCCGCACAGGCCGCACTCCACAAAGGTGCCGGCCTTGACCTCGGCCCACTCGACGGGGCGCTGGTCGACGGTTATGCCCAGGTCCTGAGCAACCTGAACGAGCGAGCGACGGGTGATGGAGGGCAGGATGGAGTCGGTGTGCGACTGCGGAACGACGAGCGTGCCGTCCTCCTTCACGAACAGGACGTTAGCGCCACCGGTCTCCTCGACATAGGTGCGGGACTCGGAGTCGAGATACAGGTTCTCGGCATAGCCCTCGCGATGGGCCTCCATCGTGGGCTTGAGGGACATGGCGTAGTTGAGGCCAGCCTTGATGTTGCCGGTGCCGTGCGGTGCGGCGCGGTCGTACTCGGAAACGCGCAGCTTGACGGGCTTGAGACCACCCTTAAAGTACGGACCGACCGGGGTCACGAGGATGCGGAACGTGTACTCAGGAGCGGGAGCCACGCCGATCACGTCACCGGAGCCGATCATAAACGGACGCACGTACAGGGTCGCGCCGGAACCGAAGGGCGGAACCCAGGCGGCGTTGGCAGAAACGACCTGCTTGACGGCCTCAACGAACTTGTCCTTGGGGAACGGGGGCATCTCGAGGCGCTGCGCAGAGTTGTACATACGCTCGGCGTTCATGTCGGGACGGAAGCAGACGATGCTGCCGTCCTCGGCGGTGTAGGCCTTCAGGCCCTCAAAGACCTCCTGGCAGTAATGGAAGATGCCACCGCACTCGGAGACATGCAGGGTGTGGTCGGTGGTCAGGCCGCCCTCGTCCCACTCGCCATCCTTCCAATGAGCCTCGTAGCTGTAATCGGTCTTCATGTAGCCAAAGCCGAGGCTACCCCAATCGATATCCTTCTTCTCGACAGTCATATGTCGCTCCTTACATACACAGTTGCATACTCGCGAACCCGCACACAAGGACCGGGGCCGACCGCGTCGCAACGTCACACGCCCGGAGCGTAGAGCCGGACGGGACACGCGGACGACATCGAAGCCGATGACACGTCGATTCGCATGCAGGTGATTGTACTCCCCGCACGCCTTGGATAAAACGCTTTTCTTTAACTAAGTAAAGTATTTTCATTTGCCTTCAACACAAAAGGCCCGCCATCGAATCCGATGACGGGCCTTGGAATTAACGTCCGAAAACAAGCTCGGACTAGGCGTTCTTTTTACCGAGCTTAGCCTTAACCAAACCGACCACGGTCGGAATAATCGACACGGCAACAATGCCCACGATCAGCAGCTCAAAGTGCTCCTGCACAAACGGAATGCCACCAAAGAAGTAGCCCAGCAGCGTAAAGACCGTCGACCAGGTAATGCCACCCAGCACGTTAAAGATGACAAAGTTGCGCCAGTGCATACCGCCCATGCCGGCGATAAAAGGCACAAAGGTGCGAATAAACGGGAAGAAGCGACCGAGGAAGATGGCCAGATGGCCCCACTTATCCAGGAAATCCTCGGACTTTTTGATGCGCTCGGGCGTCATGGCCTTTACCTTGCCCGAGGCGATGATCTTTTTGCCAAAGAAGTGGCCGATCATAAAGTTGCACTGATCGCCCAGGATGGCTGCGGCCCATGCGGTGGCCAGAAGCGCCACGATGTTAAAGCCGCCGTTATGGGCAAAGAAGCCCGAGGCAAACAGCAGCGAATCACCGGGAAGGAACGGGAAGAACACCACGCCCGTCTCGATAAAGATGATCAGGAACACGCAGCCGTAGGCCATAAGCGGGCCGGCGGCGATCCAGCTGGCAATCGCGGTGCGCGGATCCTTAAGCAGCTCGGCAATGAAATTGATGAAACCCATGAAGTAAAACCTCTCAGTTGTGGGCGCGGACACGTCCAAGTTGACCAGTATACGGTTGCGGCGCCCCCTCGTGCGCAACCCCACAAAAGCATGACTCCATTACCAGCAAGTTTGCATAACTGACACTTGTCGCCCAAAGCAAAGCAAGATCGCCCTTCCTAATCCCTAGCGAATCGCTATACTTTATTGAATCGCATTGTCACGGCGCTGAGGGAGGGCGGCCGGTGAGCTTTATCAATACCATTCGCGAGGACATCAAGACCGTCCAGGCGCAAGACCCCGCTGCGCAAAACGGTCTGGTCATCTTCCTTTCCTATCCTGGCCTGCACGCCAAGTGGAACCACGTGCCCGAGCACTGGCTCTGGGAGCACGGCCATCGCTCGCTCGCCCGTGTGCTCTCGCAAATCACCCGCCACATCACCGGCGTCGAGATTCATCCCGCCGCGCAAATCGGCAAGCATTTCTTTATCGACCACGCCATGGGCGTCGTTATTGGCGAGACTACCATCGTGGGCGACAACTGTGTGCTCTACCAGGGCGTC
This sequence comes from uncultured Collinsella sp., assembly GCA_958444075.1. GTDB lineage: Bacteria > Actinomycetota > Coriobacteriia > Coriobacteriales > Coriobacteriaceae > Collinsella. The sequence continues at coordinate 7,287 of CAUCNB010000077.1, forward strand.
ACGCTCGGCGGCACCGGCAACGAGACCGGCAAACGCCACCCCACCCTGGGCAACAATGTCACGGTGGGCACGGGCGCCAAGGTGCTTGGCAACATCCACATTGGCGACAACGTCAAGATCGGCGGCAACTCGGTCGTCGTCAAAGACGTGCCCGACAACTGCACCGTCGTGGGCGTGCCCGGGCGCATCATCAAGCGCAACGGCTGCCGCGTGTTCGAGGAGAGCTTCGACGCCAAGCAGCATCGCGAGTACATGCCCGACGATGCCGCCGAGCAGAGCGCCCTCAACCGCCAGGGCATCAACGAAAACGCCCGTCGCGTCAAGGAACTCGAGCGAGAGGTGGCCGAGCTCAAAGCCCTCGTCGCCAAGCTCGTGGACGAGC
>CAUCNB010000078.1:0-7646 GCA_958444075.1 uncultured Collinsella sp.
GACTTGAGCGACTTGGCCACGGCGGCATCGAGCACCAGGTTGGAGTCGGAGACGTTCTGCTCGGAGCCGCAGGCACGGAACTCAAACTTGTTGCCGGTGAAGGCGAACGGGGAGGTGCGGTTGCGGTCGGTGTTATCCTGCATCAGCTTGGGCAGGGTGTCGGCGCCCAGGTCGAGCACGCCGCGCGTGGCGTGGACGGAAGCCTTGCCGTCGATGATCTTCTCGACGACCTCGGTAAGCTGGTCGCCCAGGAAGATGGACATAATCGCCGGAGGAGCCTCGTTGGCGCCCAGACGATGATCGTTGCCGGCCGAGGCAACGGAGGCACGCAGGAGCTCCTGATAGTTATCGACGGCCTCGATCACCGCGGTGAGGAAGACGATGAACTGCAGGTTGTCGAGCGGGGTGTCGCCCGGGTCGAGCAGATTCTCGGACTCGGTGCCAAGCGACCAGTTGTTGTGCTTGCCCGAACCGTTGATACCCTCGAACGGCTTCTCGTGCAGCAGGCAGACCAGATCGTGGCGGGAGGCGATGAGCTTCATCTTCTCCATCATGACCAGGTTCTGGTCGATGGCCTCGTTGACCTCGCCATAGACGGGGGCGAGCTCATGCTGGCAGGGGGCAACCTCGTTGTGCTTGGTCTTGGCGGGAATGCCGAGCGCCCACAGCTCGTTGTCCAGGTCCTTCATATAGGACGAGACGGTGGGGCGGATTGCGCCAAAGTAGTGCTCCTCGAGCTCCTGGCCCTTGCAGGGAGCGGCGCCAAAGAGCGTGCGGCCGGTGATGACCAGGTCCTTGCGCTTGCGGTAGGCGTCCTTCTTGATCAGGAAGTACTCCTGCTCGTCGCCTACGGAAGGAACGACCTTCTTGGGGCTCTTGCCAAACAATGCCAAAACGCGCTTGGACTCACGCGAGAGCGCGGTCATGGAGCGCAGCAGCGGGGTCTTCTTGTCCAGGGCCTCGCCCGTGTAGGAGCAGAAGGCCGTGGGGATGCACAGGACGTCGTCCTTGATAAAGGCGGGGCTGGTGGGATCCCAAGCGGTGTAGCCACGGGCCTCGAAGGTGGCACGCAGGCCGCCGTTGGGGAAGCTGGAGGCGTCCGGCTCGCCCTGGATGAGGTTCTTGCCCGTAAACTTGGTAATGGCGGTGCCGTCGTGGTTGGGCTCGAGGAAGCTGTCGTGCTTCTCGGAAGTGATGCCCGAAAGCGGCTGGAACCAGTGCGCATAGTGCGTAGCGCCCTTGGAGATGGCCCAGACCTTCATGGCGTGAGCGACGGCGTTGGCCACGTCCAGGTCGAGCGGCTCACCGTCCTCGAGGGTTGCAGCAAGGCGCTTCCAAATGTCCTTGGGGAGGTAGTCCTTCATGACTTCCTCAGAGAACACCATGGTTCCGAAGCGGTCAGTAAGTTCGGCCATACGGAACTCCCTTCGTATCGGCACCGCGTGAGAAGCGGTGTTGATTGCTAACGAACGAGTCCTAGCTTAGACTCGCCGTGTTTCCGCGACATTACCGTTATGTTGCTGTCGCGAAACCAATCAATGAGGTTACCGCATCGCGGCGGTGTTGCTGCCCTCAACAGCCAATCAACTGTATAAATTGCAGACCTCTCCCCATGGTTTAAGGATAGTCAACTTGGAACGGGGCTCTATTAACTGGTATTTCGCATCAGATACCATTCAATAGAGCCCCCATTCTACATTGACCGCTCTGTTATAGGAAATGCCGATAGCAAGGCATCTTTGATTGGTATCCCTAAATCGCGAGTAAAACTCCACCGTGGCACAGCGGTGCTGTAGAATCCTTACAACACATCGCACTAAATATCTAAAGGAGCACGATATGCGCGTCGACGAGGTTTTTAAGCAGGCAGCATCCCAAGGCACCGCGCCCGTTTCGTTTGAGATGTTCCCGCCCAAGGGCGAGCTTACCCTCAACACGGCTCGCGAGGTGGCAGGCAATCTGTGCAAGCTTTCGCCGAGCTTTGTCTCGGTCACCTGCTCGGCTGGCGGCTCGGGCAACGGCGCCACCACCGCCCCCATCGCGCATATGATTACGAGCGAATTCGATACGCCCTCGGTGGCGCACCTCACCTGCGTGGGCCGATCGCATGCCGATATCGCCGCCAAGATTGACGAGTATCGCTCGGCCGGCGTTGAAAACATCCTGGCCCTGCGCGGCGACCTGCCCGCTGGCGCGACCGAGGACGACAAGCCCGCCTCCGACTACGCCTACGCCCGTGACCTCATCCCCGAGCTCGTCGACGCCGGCTTTTGCGTGGGCGCCGCAGCCTACCCCGAGGGCCACATTGCCTGCGAGGATCTCAACCTCTCGGTCGAGCACCTCAAGCAAAAGCAAGACGCCGGCGCAAGCTTCTTTGTGACACAGCTCTTCTTTGATAACGAGTGCTTCTATCGCTTCCGCGAGCTTGCCGACAAGGCCGGCATCACCGTGCCTATTACCGCGGGCATCATGCCGTTTATGGGCAAGTCGCAGATCAGCCGCATGGTCTTTATGTGCGGCGCGTCGCTGCCCTCCCCCGTCATCAAGATCCTCGCCAAATACGAGAACGACCCCGAGAGCCTGCAGGCAGCCGGTGTAGATTATGCCGCCCGCCAGCTTTGCGACCTCAAGGAGCACGGCGCCGACGGTCTGCACCTGTACACTATGAACCGTCCTGCAATCGCCGCGACCATTATGGAGCGTCTGGGGTAATGGAAAAACCGCACGTCGATACAACCGTTGTTGAAGTGCCGGCCGACCTTGCGTCGCCGGCGCTTTACCGTATCGACGCTGCCCACCACCCTCGTGTCGACCGTGCCGAGATGCTGCGGTATCTGGGCTACGGCGGCCAGCAGATTGAGCCCGAGCTGTCCCGACGAATTGAGCTTGTAGTCGAGCGCCTAGAGCTGGATATCGAGCCCCGTGGCGTGCGCCGCGTATTTGCCATCGATGCCACAGGCGTCGATGAACAGGGCGAGCCCTGCATTCGCTTGGTTGGCACCAACGTTGAGCTGCGCGGTCGCGATATCTATCGACATCTCAAAGACGCCCGCTTTGCCGCACTCATGGCATGCACCCTCGGCATGGACGCCGAACGCCGTCTGCGCACCACGGGAGCTCAGCAGCCCCTAGAGGGAGCCGTGCTCGACGCCGCATGCTCCGCCTACGTGGAGGCCGCCGTCGAGCAGATGGACCAGCAAGTCAAGGCTGCGGCCGCCGCACACGGGCTCGCCGGCAACTGGCGCTTCAGTCCCGGCTATGGCGACTGCCCGCTCTCTGCCCAGCGCTCGATCGTGGATGCACTCAACGCCACGCGCCTCATTGGACTTACCGTCACCCCCACCAGCCTGCTCATGCCCACCAAGAGCGTGACCGCGGTGATCGGTCTGTTTGACGGCGAAGTCCACGACGCCCAGAGCCGCCCCACCTGCAATATCTGTCGCATGCGCGAGCACTGCCGCTTCCGCGCCGCCCACACCACCTGCTATTCCAGCCATTAGGAGCCCCCGATGTTTACTCCGCTTATCACTCATGATCTGGACGGTGCCGCGCTGGCGGCACCCGTTGATGCCGCACGCCGTAATGGCGCCACGTACAAGACGCGCACGATCGACGACCTTCGCATTAAGGACGATCGCCTGTGTGCGGCCATCGAGGGCACGGGGCACCTACTGTTCGACGGCGGCATGGGCACCATGTTGCAGGCCGCCGGCATGAAGGCAGGCGCCCTGCCCGAACTGCTCAACTTTGAGGAGCCCCAGGTCATCACCGATATCCAGCGTCAGTACGTCGAGGCTGGCTGCGACGTGATCACCGCCAACACCTTTGGCGCCAACGCTCACAAGCTCGACGGCGCCGCCACCGTGGCAGACGTCTTTGCCGCGGCAGTCACCTGCGCCCGCGAGGCCGGCGCCCGCTACGTCGCCGGCGATATCGGCCCCATCGGCGCGCTGCTTCGCCCCTTGGGTACCCTCAGCTTCGACGAGGCCTATGACCTCTTTGCCGAGGAAGTGCGCGCCGGCGTCGCCGCGGGTGTGGACCTCTTTATTATCGAGACTATGACCGACCTGGCCGAGATCAAGGCGGCCGTCCTCGCCTGCCGCGAGAACTCCGACCTGCCCGTCTTTGCCACCATGACCTTTGAGGAAGACGGTCGCACCTTCCTGGGCACGAGTCCCGAGGTTGCCGCCATCACGCTCGATGCCATCGGCGCCGATGTCCTGGGCATCAACTGCAGCCAGGGCCCGGCCGAGCTCCGGGGACTCGCTGCACGCATGCTCACCGTTACCGACAAGCCCATCATGGTGCAGGCCAACGCAGGACTGCCCCGCGTGGACGACGACGGCAACACCGTCTTTGATATCCAGGCGCCCGAGTACGCCGCGGCCGTCGCCGGCATGATCAAGGATGGCGTGAGCGTCGTGGGCGGTTGCTGCGGCACCACGCCCGTGCACATGGCGGCCTTGCGCACGCTTATCGACAACCACACGCCCAGTCCGCGCCATCGCAAGCCCAGCATGTCGGTCACGAGCGCCCAGACGGTCGTGGACCTTCCCTGCGATGGCCACAAGATCGCCGTCATCGGCGAGCGCATCAATCCCACCGGCAAAAAGCGCCTGCAGCAGGCCCTGCGCGACGGCGATCTGGACTACGTCGTAAGTCAGGGCATCAGCCAGCAAGAACAGGGCGCCGATATCCTGGACGTTAACGTGGGCCTGCCCGAGATCGACGAGGTCAAGATTATCCAGCAGGCCACCGAGCAGCTCCAGGGCTCCACGCTCCTGCCGCTGCAGATCGACTCCACCGACCCCGCAGCCGTCGAGGCCGCCGTGCGCCGCTACGCCGGCAAGCCCATCATCAACTCGGTCAATGGCAAGCAGCAGATCATGGATGAGATCTTTCCGTTGGTTGCCCACTACGGCACCAACGTCGTCGGCCTTACGCTCGACGAAGGCGGCATCCCCGATACCGCCGAGGCCCGCTTCGCCATCGCCGAGCGCATCGTGGCCGAGGCCGCCCGCTACGGCATTGGCCCGGACCGCATCCTCATCGACTGCCTGGTCATGACCGCCTCGACCAATCAACGCCAGGCTGAGCAGATCCTGCGCGCCATGTCCCTGTGCAAGGAGCGCCTGGGCGTCAAATGCGCGCTCGGCGTGTCGAACATCAGCTTTGGCCTGCCCGCTCGCCCGCTGCTGGGTTCGGTCTTTTTGGCCGCCGCTTTTGGCGCGGGTCTGGACGCCCCCATCATGAACCCGGGCTCCAAGCGCTTTATGGATACCGTCTACAGCTATCGCGTCCTGAGCGTTGAGGACGAGGGCTCGACCGGATACATCGAGCGCTATGCCGGCTGGACCGATCCGTATAAGATCGCCGCCAACCCGGCAGCAGCTCAGGCCGCATCGACCGACACCGTGCCCGCTGCCGGCACCGACGGCACCGACGGCAACGACGACCCGATTCGTCGCATGGTCGTCTCGGGCCGCAAAGGCGAGATCGCTGCCGAGACCGAGCGTCTGCTGGCAGACCACGACGCCATGGACCTCATCAACAATCACTTTATCCCCGCCCTCGACGAGGTTGGCGTCCTCTTTGACCAGGGCAAGTTCTTCTTGCCGCAGCTTATGGCCTCGGCCGAAGCCGCACGCGTGGGCTTCGACACCATCAAGCGCCTGATGCCCGCCGGCGAGATCGCCGACAAGGGCAAGATCTGCGTGGCCACCGTCAAGGGCGACATCCACGACATCGGTAAGAACATCGTCAAGATGCTGCTCGATAACTACGGCTATACCGTCTTTGACCTAGGCCGCGACGTCGACCCGCAAGAGGTGCTCAAGACCGTGCGGGAGCGTGACATCAAGCTCGTCGGCCTCTCGGCGCTTATGACCACCACGGTCGTCGCCATGGAAGAGACCATCAAGTTGCTCCATGCCGAGGTTCCGGGCGTCAAGATCATCGTAGGCGGCGCCGTGCTCACCCCCGAATACGCCAAGCAGATCGGCGCGGACTACTACGCCAAGGACGCCGCCGAAAGCGCTCGTATCGCCGAAGAGGTCTTTGGGCAGTAACACAACGGAAACAACCGAGCACCAAAACGTGCCGCATGCGCCACTTGGCACGTGCGGCACGTTAGAATAGAAAAGACTATGCTCGTTTTGGCAGATAGGAGCGCAAGGATGGCGATCACGCCCGCAGAAATCGCGGAAACCCGCGGCATGGTTGAGGAGCAGAACCTCGACATCAGGACCATCACCATGGGTGTTTCGCTCATGGGTTGCGGTGACGAGAACCTCGACCGCATGTGCACGAAGATCTACGACCACGTGACGCACACGGCTGAGCATCTGGTCGAGACCGCCGAGAACCTCGAGCGCGAGTACGGTATCCCCATCGTCAACAAGCGCGTTTCCGTCACCCCGGTGGCCCAGATCGCCGCGTGCTGCAAGGATGAGGACCTCACCCCCATCGCGCACGCCCTCGACCGCGCGGCCGAGACGCTCGGCATCGATTACCTGGGCGGCTTCTCCGCGCTCGTCCAGAAGGGCATCGGCGACGCCGACCGCCGCGTCATCCAGTCCATCCCCCAGGCGCTCGCCACCACGAGCCGCGTCTGCTCCAGCGTCAACGTCGCCAGCCTGCGCGCCGGTATCAACATGGATGCCGTGCTCATGGCCGCCCAGACCATCATCGATGCCGCTAAACTCACGGCCGACCAGGATTCCGTCGGCGCTTCCAAGTTTGTCTGCTTTGCCAACATGGTCGAGGACTCCCCGTTTATGGCGGGCGCCGTCCACGGCGGTGGCGAGGCCGACGCCGTCATCAACGTAGGCGTCTCGGGCCCCGGCGTTATGGCCGCAGCCCTGGAGACGCTGCCCGATTCCGCATCGATGATGGAAGTCGCCGAGAAGATTAAGCAGACCGCCTTTAAGATCACCCGTGCCGGCGAGCTCATGAGCCGCGAGGCCGCCCATCGTCTGGGTGTCGAGAAGGGCATTGTCGACCTGTCGCTGGCTCCCACGCCTGCCATCGGCGATTCCGTTGCCCGCATCCTCGAGATCATCGGCGTGGGCACCTGCGGTGGCCCGGGCACGACCTGCGCGCTCGCCATGCTCAACGATGCCGTCAAGAAGGGCGGCGTCATGGCCAGCTCCAGCGTGGGCGGTCTCTCGGGCGCTTTCATCCCCGTGTCCGAGGACGCCGGCATGATCGCCGCCGTCGAGGCCGGCGCGCTTTCGCTCGAGAAGCTTGAGGCCATGACCTGCGTGTGCTCCGTTGGCCTGGACATGATCGCCATCCCCGGCGACACCCCGGTCGAGACCATCGCCGGCATCATCGCCGACGAGATGGCCATCGGCGTCATCAACAACAAGACCACGGCCGTGCGCGTGATCCCCGCCATCGGCAAGGGCGTGGGCGACTGCGTCGAGTACGGCGGCCTGTTTGGCCGTGCACCCATCATGCCGGTGAACCCCAACGCCGGCACCGTGCTTGCCCATCGCGGTGGACGCTTCCCGGCGCCGCTGAACTCGCTGAAGAACTAGCTGAGGGGGACTGGCGAGGAGCCCCGCCGCCGGGCGGCAGACATATAAGGTCGCCTGCTCGGACAGTCCTGACTCGCACGGAGAGCACATTAAGTGCTCTCCGGC
>CAUCNB010000079.1:0-7600 GCA_958444075.1 uncultured Collinsella sp.
CGATGCGCCGGTTGCGGTGGGCGACGAGCTGATGGCTTTGCCGTCGCGCACGGTCTGTCGCGTGCGCGGGATTCAGGTGCATGGCGACACGCCGCGAGCACTGCCCGGTCAGCGCGTGGCACTCAACTTGGTGGGCGATGCTGTCGCCGCGCTCGATCGCGGAGAGATGCTCGGCGTGCAGGGTCGCTTTGGCCAGACGATGCGCTTTATGATGGTGTTCACTTACCTGGGCCGCGAGGGTGCCAAGCCGCGCGTGCTCGAGTCGGGCGCGCGCGTGCATGTGATGGCGGGTACGGCCGAGGTTGTCGGTCGCATCATGTTCATGGAGGGCGAGGCCCCCATGGCGGTGGGCGAGACCCGTATTGTTCAGGTGCGCTTGGAAAACTCGCTGCCGCTGCGCGCCGGCGACCATGCCGTGGTGCTGTCCTATTCGCCGGTCATGCTTATTGGTGGAGGGCGCGTGCTGCTTTCGCGCTGCCGCCGTTCGCGCGAACTTACTGAGGGGGAACGCGTGCTGTACGCGGCGCTCGAGTCCGGCGATATCGCGGGCGGTGTGGGCGCTTGGCTGGCGCTGCAGACGCTGCCGGTTACGGCGATTGATGTTGCCGAGGCTGTGGATCTTGGTGTCGGCGAGGTCGATGCCGCACTGCGCGGGTTGGTAGCGCAGGGCTCCGTTCGCAAGCTTGCCGTGGGTGATGCGGACCTCTTGGCGGACGCCGTGGTGCTCGACGCCGCGATGGATGCACTGGCGGCGACCCTGTCAGCCATGCACGCGGCGGCTCCCAAGGAGACAGGCTTTACGCCCGGCGCCGTTGCCCATGCTGCGTGGCCTGCCGCTGATGAAGGCGTTGCCGCGGCCCTGGTTTACGAGGGCTGCTCGCGCGGCGTGTGCGCCGCCGAGGGCGCCGAGGTATTCGATCCGCATTCGGCCACCGCGGCGGCACGCGTGGTGCGAGAGGCTTGCGAGCGCATCGTTTCCTTGCTGGACGAAGCTGGCCTCGATGCGCCGACGTTGCCCGAGGTGGGCGAGCAGTTGCAGCTCGATCGCGACACCATGACGCGTGCCCTGCGCGAGCTTTCGCTCAACCGTTCCATCGTGAAGATCGAGCGCGACGTTGCCCTGTCCGCTGCCGCCGAGGCCCATGCGCGCGAGCTCGTTGCCGCCGCCATTGAGGCAGCCGGTGGCGCTGCCACCACGAGTGTGTTGCGCGAAGCCCTGGGTGTGTCGCGCAAGCGTGCCATCAGCATCTTGGAGCACCTGGATGCCGTGCGCTTTACGGTGCTCGACAAGGAAGCCGGCGGCCTGCGCTCCCTGCGCTAGGTTGGTTGCTCGGTTTGGTAAAATACCGGCGCACTTGGGAACGGATGGGCTCCGGTGGGCTCCGCGGTCCTCAAAACCGTTGCGAGGCGTGCAAAACGTCTTGGATGTGTTCGATTCACATACGTTCCCGCCATACGCTACCAGCGCTTTTGTGCTCGCGGTCTTGCTGCGTGCCGCAAAGGCGCTGTTTTGTTTTTGCACGAGCTTTTCGTAGCGCCGCTATTTCGGCGGCTGTATTTAGCTTCGTGCACCGGGTTTCGGGCATGCCGATGGAGGTGTTTTGCCGTATGACTACCGTAAGACGTGCCGATCTTTCTTGTGTCGTCCAGGCGGGCGGGCTGTCCTCGCGCATGGGCTGCGATAAGGCGCGCATGGCGTTTTGCGGCGAGCCGCTCATCGAGCGCGTGCTGGGTCGGCTGGCGCCAGTTGCCGGCGAGTTGGTCGTGACGACTTCGCGTCCCAGCGAGCTTGCCTACCTTGAGGAGCACACGTTTGGCGGCCTGGTGCCGCGTGTGGTGGCGGATCTTGAAGGGTCGGCGGGCGCCATGCGCGGCATCGCGAGCTCGTTGGCTGCGGCTCGGCTGCCTCTCGTGGCGATCGTTGCCTGCGATATGCCGTTTGTCTCGCCGGAACTCATCGGCGCGCTTGCCGATCGTGTTGAGGCCGAGGCGCTCGATGTGTCCGTGCCGCGCGAGGAGCGGGGGATTGAGCCGCTTTGCGCTGTCTGGCGCCGTGACGCGTGCGCGCCGGTTGCCCAAGAGCTGCTCGCCTGCGACCGCCAACGCATTCGCTGCCTGATCAATCGCGTTCAAGCTGGTTATATGGATGAGCCGCAGATCGTTAAGGCCGCGGGCTCCACGCTCTGCTTCGAGAACGTCAATACGCCCGAGGAGTTTGCGGCGGCCGAGTTGCTTGCCTAGACGATTGGAGTTGCCATGTCTCACGATATTTGCCCCGACACGGGAGAGCCTTGCACTTGCGACGGGTCCGAACCCTGTACCTGCGGCTGCGGAGGCTGCGGGCATACCGCGGAAGAGGAAGCGGCCGCCGCGGCGTATCGTGAGGCACACCGCGGCGGCCCGTCCGGTGATGCCCTCGACCATGAGCGCAAGATTATCGTGTCGTTTGACAGCACCTTCGATGTGATGGAATGCGAGCAGCTGTGCCTGGATGCCGGTGTGCCCGGGCGCATCATGCCGCTGCCCGGCTCCATCACCGCCGGCTGCGGCCTGTGCTGGGCCATGCCGTTCTCGGGCGATGCGCTCGCCGCCTTCCGTGCTGCCACCGAAGGCCGCATAACCCCCGCCGACTACCATCAGCTCGTCCTCTAACTACCACACCACAAAGGTGCTGTCCCCAATGTGGTGGTTTGGAACACGTGGACGAAACAGGTTTGAAACACGGGTTTTGCACGTCAGGCACTCAAAAACGCCTCTACCTGCATCGTAATCAAAACGAAACATCTGCTCGTCTGCTTATGCGAAACTTTCCCGCAACAGTGCGATATTATCCATACACGATAAAGTTCGCGGCGCACAGGGTGCCGCGACCGACACTTTTCGTTTCCCGTCATTGGAGGAAGCATGAGCTACACGCAGAAAGTTCTCGACGAGCTCAAGGCCCGCTATCCCGAGCAGCCTGAGTTCATCCAGGCCGCGACCGAGATCCTCGGCACCATCCAGCCGGCGCTCGACGCCCACCCCGAGTACGAGGAGGCCGCCCTACTGGAGCGCCTTGTCGAGCCCGAGCGCATCGTCATGTTCCGTGTTCCCTGGGTCGACGACCAGGGCAAGGTCCAGGTCAACCGCGGCTATCGCGTCGAGTTCAACTCTGCCATTGGACCCTACAAGGGCGGCCTGCGCTTTAACCCGACGGTCACCCTGGGCATGCTCAAGTTCCTGGGCCTGGAGCAGATCCTCAAGAACAGCCTGACCACCCTTCCCATGGGCGGCGGCAAGGGCGGCTCCGACTTTGACCCCAAGGGCAAGTCCAACAACGAGATCATGCACTTCTGCCAGTCCTTCATGACCGAGCTCTATCGCCACATTGGCCCCAACACCGACGTTCCCGCCGGCGACCTTGGCGTTGGCGGCCGCGAGGTTGCCTACATGTTCGGTCAGTACAAGCGCCTGACCAACGAGTGGACCGGCGTCCTCACCGGCAAGGGCCTCTCCTTTGGCGGCTCGCTCGCCCGTACCGAGGCCACCGGCTACGGCCTGGTCTACTTTGTGGACGAGTACCTCAAGAGCCGCGGCGACTCCTTCGAGGGCAAGAACGTCGTCGTTCACGGTTCCGGCAACGTTGCTATCTATGCCGTCCAGAAGGTCGCGCAGCTCGGCGGCAAGGTGCTGGCCTGCTCCGACACCCACGGCTGGGTCGAGGATCCCGACGGCATCGACTACTCCGTGCTCGAGCACGTCTACAACCAGAAGCGCTCCGGCCACGACAAGGGCGTCACGCTCGCCGTGTACGTTGACGAGAAGCCCGGTGCCGTGTGGCACGAGGGCGACGGCCGCGGCGTGTGGCAGCTGCCCTGCGACATCGCCCTGCCCTGCGCCCGCGAGAACACGCTGCTGCTCGAGGACGCCCAGGCGCTCGTCGCCAACGGCTGCAAGGTGGTCGGCGAGGGCGCGAACATGCCCACGACCATCGAGGCCACGACCTACTTCCAAGAGAACGGCGTCACCTTTATGCCCGGTAAGGCTGCCAACGCCGGCGGCGTGCTCGTGTCCGGCCTGGAGATGAGCCAGAACGCCGAGCACCTGTCCTGGACCTTCGAGGAGGTCGACGGCAAGCTCGAGCAGCTCATGCGCGGCATGTTCCACAACGTGGACGACACCGCCAAGGAGTACGGCCAGGAGGGCAACTTTGTCATGGGCGCCAACATCGCCGGCTTCCTGAAGGTCGCCGACGCCATGCTCGCTCAGGGCGTCTGCTAAGCCCAGCTCGACATAGCACCTGATGAGGCTCCCAGCATTTGTGCTGGGAGCCTTTTTCTATGGTGGTGAGGGCCGTGCGCCCTCGTTTGGTACACTTAGGGGTACTGGACAAGTAAAGAGATGGGGGAGAACGTGCTCAAGTTCGGTACCTACGTCCGTGTTGGAAACGCGGCCGAAGCCTATGAGCTCTTACAGAAGAACCGCAACAACAAGATTGTGGGCGGCGGCATCTGGATGCGCCTGGGTTCGCGTCGCGTGGCGACGGCGATTGACCTTTCGGCCTGCGGACTCGATCAGATCGAGGAGACCGAGACCGAGTTTCGCATCGGTGCCATGTGCACCCTACGCCAGCTCGAGCGCCATGCCGAGCTCAACGCGCTCGTCAACAATGTCTTTGAGTTTGCCGTCCACGATATCGTGGGCGTGCAGCTGCGCAATACCGCCACGGTGGGCGGCAGCATCTACGGCCGCTTTGGCTTCTCGGACGTGCTTTCGGCTTTTTTGGCACTCGATTCATACGTTAAGCTGACAGGTGCCGGCCGCGTGCCGCTCGCCGAGTTTGTGAACATGGGCTACGTGCGCGACGTGATCGAGCATGTTGTGGTCGTTAAACACGACTACCGCGCAAGCTACGAGGCCGTGCGCAAGGCCGCGACCGACTTCCCCTCGCTGAACGTCACCGCCGCCTGGTGGGACGGCTCCTGGCACGTCACCGTGGGTGCCCGCCCGCTGCGCGCGACCCTGCTGCGGGGCGAGGCATGCGGCCTGGTGAACGAGCAGCCTTCCGAGGACGAGCTGTGCGCCCTTGCCGCATCCGTGCGTACCCTGAGCTACGGCACCAACCTGTGGGGCTCGGCCGACTACCGCCGCCGCATCTCGGCCCCGCTGGCGATTCAGGCCGTGCGCCGCGCCGCCGGCATTGAGCTTTCGGCCGCGCTTGTCCGCGAGCTCGAGGGCGTGCAGATTCCCAAGCACGCCACGGACGAGTATTCCTGCCGCCGCGTGCCCGGCGTCGATTCTAGCGAGGTGCGCTAATGGCTGCCAAACTCATCGATCTTTCTTTTACGCTCAACGGCCGCAAGGTCAAGGTCCAAATTGCCCCCGATACCATGCTCTTTGCGCTGCTGCGCGAGCAGGGTTGCGCGTCGGTGCGCTGCGCCTGCGAGACCACCAACTGCGGTCTGTGCACGGTGTGGCTCGACGGCGACCCGGTGCTGAGCTGCTCGGTTCCCGCCGCCCGTGTTGAGGGCCATACCATCACCACGCTTGAGGGCCTTAAGGCCGAATCCGAGGCACTGGCTCGCGCGATGGCTGCCGAAGGCGCCGAGCAGTGCGGTTTTTGCGCCCCCGGCCTCATCATGAACGTGTTGGCGCTTGCCCGCGCTGCCAAGGAGGACCCGAGCCTCGTTGCCACGCGCGAGGAGCTGTCGCGCCAGCTGGCCGGCAACCTCTGCCGTTGCAGCGGCTACGAGAGCCAGCTGCGCGCCATCGTCCGCTTCCTCAACGAGTCCGGCGTACAGGTGGGCTTTGAGATGCCCGAGCTGCCCGTCAACGACACCAGCTGCGACGGCGTCTCCTACAAGCAGATTACCCACAAGCAGCCCAAGAAGGACTCGAAGGCCCTGCTCGAGGGCCGTCCCGTCTACACGGGCGATATGGTGCCCGCCGGCGCCCTGATCGTCAAACTCAAGCGCAGCCCCTATGCCCGCGCCAAGATCCGCTCCATCGATACGTCGCGCGCCCTGAAGGTGCCCGGCGTTGTGGGCGTCTACACTTACGAGGACGTGCCCAAGCGCCGCTTTACTATCGCCGGTCAGAGCTATCCGCAGCCGAGTCCCTACGACCGCCTGATTCTCGAGAACCTTGTACGCTACCAAAACGAGGAGGTGGCGATCGTCGCTGCCGAGACCGAGGAGGCCGCCGACAAGGCACTCAAGCTCATCAAGGTCGACTACGAGGTGCTCGAGCCCCTGCTGGACTTTACCAAGGCACTCGATAACGACATCGTGGTCCACCCCGAGGGCGACGTGACCTTTATGTTCCCGCAGGGCGGCGATGTCCCGCGCAACCTGGTGTGCAGCGGTGCCAGCGATTTTGGCGACCTGGACGAGGCCTTCGCCCAGAGCGACATCGTCTTTGAGCGCACCTACACCAGCCAGGCCACGCAGACCGCGCCCATGGAGACCTTCCGCGCCTTCGCGACAACCGACGCGTTCGGGCGTATCTCGGTGACCACCTCCACGCAGGTGCCCTTCCATGTGCGCCGCATGGTCGCGCAGTCGCTCGACATTCCGCAGTCGCAGGTGCAGGTCATTAAACCGCGCATCGGCGGCGGCTTTGGCTCCAAGCAGACGGGCTGCTGCGAGATCTTCGTTGCGTTTGTGACGCAGCAGACCGGCCGTCCGAGCTACTGCTGCTACACCCGTGAGGAGACCATCACTGCGGGCAACTCGCGCCACCAGATGCAGATGACCGTTAAACTGGGCGCCATGAACGACGGCACCATCACGGCTATCGATCTGCACACGCTGTCCAACGCCGGCGCGTATGGCGAGCACGCCACCACGACGATCGGCCTCTCGGGCCACAAGAGCCTGCCGATTTACAACCATGTGAAGGCGAGCCGATTTAGCTGGGACGCCGTCTACACCAACACCAACCGCGGCGGCGCGTATCGCGGCTACGGTGCCACCCAGGGCCAGTTTGCCGTGGAGAGCGCCGTCAACGAGCTCGCCGACATTCTGCACATGGACCCCGCCGATCTGCGCCTTAAGAACATCGTGCGCGAGGGCGAGATCATGCCGCAGTACTACAACGAGAAGCTCAACGCCTGCGCGCTCGACCGCTGCCTGCTGCGCGCGATGGACATGATCGGTTGGCGCGACAAGCCGCTAGCCGTCGACCTGGGCGACCGTGTGCGTGCTCTGGGCTGTGCGCTCACCATGCAGGGCTCGGGTATCTCCAACGTGGATATCGCCGGCATCGACATGCGCTTGGAAGAGGACGGCTTCATTACCATCGGCACCGGCGCCACCGATAACGGCATGGGCGTCGACACGATCCTGGCGCAGATTGCCGCCGAGGAGCTGGGCGTGGAGAGCTCGCTGATCGTGGTGCGCGGCGTGGACACCGACGTGTCGCCGTTCGACGCCGGCTCGTACGCGAGCTCGGGTACGTACGTGACGGGCCTGGCAGCCAAGAACGCCGCGACCGAGCTGCGCGAGAAGATTTGTGCCAAGGCCGCCCAGATGTGGGACGTGGACGCCGCCGACGTGGTCTTCGATGGCCAGTACGTGCGCCTGTCCGACGAGCGCGCCGCGCGCGAGCAGAACCGCTACCT
>CAUCNB010000080.1:0-6971 GCA_958444075.1 uncultured Collinsella sp.
GTTTCCTGCTCTACAGTCCTGCTCACGACGGAGGCCACATTAAGTGGCCTCCTGTTCGTGCGGAACTCGCGATAAACCTAAGCCGGTGTCCCCGCTCTCCCGGGGCCTGTCGTGGCTTGGCCGTTGCATGCGGCTCGCTTTTCGGAACGGGGCTGACGGACACGTTCCGAAATCTACCACCGTCGCTGTGCAGGGTGTCTATAAAGAGCCGTGGCCAAAAAACATCAAATATGAGTACTGATACTCTTTTAGTAGCAGTAATTTTGACCACATTTAAGGTGATTTGACGTGTCGATCGAGCAGATAAGCTGCCGTATCTCCTCAAGTGTTCATTAAAGGAAGACCTTGATGCGAATAAATCTCATTAAGATCTTCTTTTATTAACGAAAATAATGTAGCTACAACGGTAACAGTACTCATATTTGCCGTTTTTTGGCCACAGTCCTTCGGAGGGTCCTCGAAAATAGTCCCGAGCCGGCACTTGGGGACGTTCCTATAATGCCGGCACTTAGGAGCGTCCCCAAGTGCCGACACCGCGTCTGCCTGCGGCGGCCGCGCCCCGCTGCATCGCTCCGCACCCTTGCGGGTTCGAATCCCTCCGCTTGGCGGCGTTGGCTCGATTTGCTTGACGTGAGGGGCTCTTGGCTGGTGTGGGACGGAGGGATTCCGCGTCCGCCTGGTCGGCGGCCGCGCCCCGCTGCGTCGCTTCGCTCCTTGCGTGCTGCGCTGGAAAACGCTTCGCGTTTCCTCAGCTCCGCACCCTTGCGGGCTCGAATTCTTCCGCTTGCCCACAAGAAAGCGCCCTGGGCTGTTATGGGCTTAGGGCGCTCAGTTTTAATGGCTGGGACGGAGGGATTCGAACCCCCAACAGCCGGCACCAAAAACCGGAGTTCTACCGTTGAACTACGTCCCAATGTGTGGTGTTGCCCAAAAGCAACTCGTCTAGTTTACCTAATCTGCGAGGGCATCGCAAACGCCGTCGAGTAGGCGTACGGCGAGCGTCTGCGCGTCGCTGGCCGTGAAGGTGCCGTTGTAGCGCGTCATGCCCGTGAGCTCAATGCGAATGCGAGCCGGCTTCTGCTGCGCGGCGACATTGGCGGTGCGGATGCGCTGGGCCAGGTTGTGGCACTCGGCGAGGGCAATCGTGGCGCGTGGCGCGGCGTCGGCGGGCAGCTCGTCGCTTGCGATCTCGAGTACCAGGTCAACGTCGGTTGGGACCTCGGAGTCGCAGAGCATCATGCCGCTGTTGTCGGTCGTTGCCGTGGCGATGTTCCACATGCGCGAAGCAACGCTGCGTGCGATGGGGTCCTCACCGATAACGGCGATCTGGAAGCGCTCGAGCACGTTGGCGGCGCGAGCAAAACCGATGCGGGACTCGGCTTCGGTGACCGAGGGCTTGCCCTCCCACACATGATGCAGGCGGTTGATGTAGGCGTAGGTGTCCTGGAAGGCCATGCCGTCGGCAAACAGACCGACGTTTTCCTGGAACTGCTGAAGGGCGGCCTCGGTATGCGGACCAAAGTAGCCGTCGTCCTCGCCGCAGGCAAAGCCCAAAACGTTGAGAGCGCGCTGCAGGGCCTGCACATCGGCGCCATGGAAATTGGGCATGCGCAGATAGAGCGTGCGGTCGCCCAGCTTATACGAGGCGTCGACCAGGGCGCTCCAACAGGAGATATCGACGGCATGACCGGCAGCAAGGCCGCTGTCGAGCCTGAAGGTGCTGACGGCCTGCTCGGTGGTGGTGCCAAAGCGCTTGTCGACAACCTCGGCGCCATCGATTGTATAGCCGAGCTGCAGAAGGCGGGACTGGACGTCCTCGACGGCTGCTCCCTGCATGCCCGTGGTAATAGGTTCCATGAACGAACCCCTTTCGGCGTACCATTCGTACTATTTTGAGCGTGTGTCGGATAGACAACGCGAGACAATTTATAAACATGCACTCAATAGTGTAGCAACTTGTACCCAAACTCGCTGCCCACAGGTTTTATGACCCCCGCTAGTTAAGGCGCTCCACAAAGAAATCTGCCATTGAGAGGAAGAGCTCGCGCGCATGCGGGTCGAGCTCGACGCCTTCGATAGCGGCCTTGGCCTTGGCGGTCAGGTCGAGCGCATAGGTGTGGGCGTAATCGATGGAGCCGGTCTCCTGGAAGATCTCCACGGCGCGTGCGAGCTGCGCAGGGTCCTCGGTGCCCGAGGAAAGGATTGCCTCGATCTCGTCGTGATAGCGCTCGTCTGACAGGGCATGCACGGCAACGAGGGTGCGCTTGCCCTCGGTGATATCGGTGCGGAAGTCCTTGTTGGCGGCCTCCTTGGTGCCGATCAAGTTGAGCAGGTCGTCTTGAATCTGGAAGGCAAGGCCCGTGTGCAGCCCAAAGGCGCGCAGTGCCTCAATCTGCTCTTCGCTGCCGCCGCCGATAATGGCTCCGGCGGCAAGCGGCGTCGCTCCGCTGTAGTACGCGGTCTTGTGCGTCGCCATGTCCAGATAATCGTCGACCGAAATGTCAAAGCGCCCGTCGCGGACCCAGCCCAGGTCGAGCGCCTGGCCCTCGATGGTACGGACGATCATCTCGGTAAGCTCGTGGAGCACGCGAAGCTTCACGTCTGCGTTGAGTGTGGGGTCGTCGAGAACCGTCTTGGTGACCATGGTGAGCGCCAGGTCACCGCAGTTGATGGCAAGACCGGTGCCCTCGGTAAGGTGCATGCAGGGCTTGCCGCGACGAATCTGCCCGTTGTCGGCGATGTCGTCGTGGATGAGTGCGCCCGACTGAAAGTGCTCGATGGCCGCCGCTGCGCTGCGGGCGCTCTCAAAGCTGCCGCCTACCGCAGTGGCGGCGAGCATGCAGATGAGCGGGCGGTGGCGCTTGCCAGCGTTTGCCGTAAATGCCGAGAGCGGGGTATACAGGTAGCGCTCGATATCGGCGGAAGTCGCCTGTCCGTCAAAGAACGTGGCCAGATAGTCGTTAATCTGGTCAAAGTGCTGGGCTAAAAAGCTGGTAAACGGACTGGACACGGGTTCTCGCATTCTTTGATAGGTTGCATCGTTGCATTATGCAGACAACATATTGCCACATTAGGGCGTCGAGCGCGGCGGTTGAAGACGATTGGTCCATGCGGCCGCAAGTGCGGTAGGGGCTTGGCTAGATAAGCCCAAAGTGTTCGAGCGCGGTGACGACGCCGTCGTGGTCGATGCTGTCGGTGACATAGTCGGCCTTTTCCTTGAGGAAGTCCGGCGCGTTGCCCATGGCGATGCCAACGTCGACGGCGTTCATCAGCGAGACGTCATTGCTGGCGTCGCCGATGCCGTATACGGTTCCGTGGTGGGGATCGAGGGCGTCGAGTACGGACTGGATACCCTCGCGCTTGGTGCATTCGCGAGGCGAAATCTCGGTCACTTCGAGCTCGAGCTCGTTAAAGCAGAGCAGCGGCTCAAACGCTTGATCCTGAGCGATGCGGTTGGCAAGCGACGTGGACATTAAGATCTTGTAGGCGCTGTAATGTTGCAGCTGCGTAATTGCATCGCCCACGGTACGGGCGTATCCCGGGGCGTCGGGCGCATCGGCACTCATGCGAACGACGCCATTGAGTCCCTCAAAACGAATCACTTCGTCCGATTGCTCAAGAATGGGAGCAAGGCGCTGCAGCATGCCGGGCGTCATCGCCAAATCGCGAATCACGTGTCCCTCAAGTTCGACATAGCCACCCGCGAGGCAGACGATGCCGGTCCAGGGCAGCTCGAGCAGCTTTGGATGGATGCAGCTCAGCGTGCGCCCTGTGCAGATAAACGCCATATTGCCCTTGGCGACAAAATCACGGATGGCTTGCGAGACCGCTTCATTGGGATAGGGGGAGAGGTCTCGCTCGCTCTCGGGAAGCTCTTGTGCCACTCGAGGGTCTTGCCAGGCGAGTGTTCCGTCGATATCGAAGAAGCAGATATCGCCGCGCTTATGGGCTGCGCTGGCGGCAGGGGAGGCCGAGGTGGTGGGCACAAATCCCGGCTCGAGGCCCATGATCTGGTCAAAATGCTCTTTAACGCGGGGAACGGAGATGCCAATAATCACCTGGGCGGTCTTGCCCGTAATGATGAGGCCCTTGGCGCCCGCCGCGACGAAGGCTGCGTTGTCTGCGACAACGGAAGGTTCTGCGACCTCAACGCGCAGACGCGTGGCGCAATTGGTCGCTCCTACAATATTGCTAA
This sequence comes from uncultured Collinsella sp., assembly GCA_958444075.1. GTDB lineage: Bacteria > Actinomycetota > Coriobacteriia > Coriobacteriales > Coriobacteriaceae > Collinsella. The sequence goes on from CAUCNB010000080.1 coordinate 4,196, forward strand.
CGCCACCCAAGAGCGCAACGACTTGCTCAGCAAGCAGATGATCTTGGGATGATTGGTTGTCGGTGCCGTTTTGGGCCGCGCCTTCTTTGGCAGAGCTTTTTCCCGTCAGACGTGCGAGCGCCGCATCGCTGGCGATATGATCCTCGCGGCCTGGGGTTTTTAGGTCGAAAGCCAGAATGAGGCCCCGGAAGACCAGAAAAAAGACAGCGCTAAACATCAGACCGATACCGAGCGCCAAAAGGTAGGAGCCGGCATGCATTCGCATGAGTGGGATGAAGTTGAAGGCCGTCATTTCCATGAGACCGCCCGAGAAGATGCCGACGATGCCAAAGAAGTTCATGGTCATGGCAAGGCAGGAGGACAGGACGGCGTAGAGCAAAAAGAGTCCGGGATAGGTGAACATAAAGAGAAACTCGAGCGGCTCGGTGACGCCGCAGACCACCGAGGCGACGATGGCGGGCAAAAGGATGACCTTAAGGCCGGCGCGGCGTTCGGGTTTGGCGGTGAAATAGAATGCTGCCGCGATGGCGGGAAGGCCAAAGAGCTTGCCCCAGCCGGTGGCGGTAAAACCTGCCCAGGGCGCAAGTTCATTTAAAGGGCGCGTGCTATGGGAGAGAATGGGGAGCAGGTTGGTCCACGTGGCGTAAATACCGTCGTGAATGACCAGATTGTCGTAATAGATGGGCATATAGAGCAGATGGTGCAGCCCCATGGGCTCGAGCGCTCGCTCCAAAAACACAAAGATGCCCACGCCGAAGGGGCCGACGCCCGCAAGTGCGTGGCGCAGCGTTTCGGTCACAGCGTATGCGAAAGGCACGATGGCGGCCGAGATGGCGGCAAGGGCAAACACGGCAAAAAAGCTGATGAGGTAGACCAGCGAGGAACCCGAGAAGGTGCCGAGCCAATCGGGAACCTTGGCATCGTAGAAGCGGTCATGGATCGCGACGACGGTTGCCGACACCGCCAGCGGGCCGATAATGCCGGTGTCGAGCGTCTTGATGCCGTCGATGACGGTGATGCCGCTAGCGGAGGTCAAAAACGACGGGTACTTAAGCCCAAGGTTGTCTCCGCTCAGCTTAATGATCTCGCTCAAAAAGAAACAGTAGGCAAAATAGGCTACGAGCGCCTCGAGGCAGCAGCGTGCCGGTTGCTTTTGGGCAAGGCCGATAGGCAGCGCTACGGCAAAAAGGAGTGGAAGGCGCTTAAAGACCGTCCACGAGCCGCGCTGAATGATAGTCCAGAAAACGTACCAGGGGGTTCCGTATACGGCGAGGTCGCCGACGATATCCACGGTCGTTGCGAGGGCGGAGATGCCGACCATGAGGCCTGATATAGAAAACAGCATGGCGGGCGCGAACATGGCTCCGCCAAAACGTTGGATTTTCTGCAGCATAATATGCCTTTCGGATGCAACATGCTGTGCGAGCAAGAACGTTTAAACAATGAACTCATTGTAGAGGACTGGCTGCTTGCCGCATTGACGGTTTTGATTCGGTCCGATTTGGGTTTCGGGGGAACCGTCGACGGTAAATAATCCGTGCTTTACCGATAATCGGTTTAAACAACTTTAAGAAATGCTATCGTGCCTAGCCATACATATTCATTAGAGGTGAAATCATGCCAAAAGCGATTTACGAAGGAATCTACCGCGAGATCCGTTCGCGCATCATCAACGGGACCTATGCGTTTCAGGAGATGCTGCCAACCGAAGCCGAGCTGACCGCGGAGTTTGGCTGCACGCGCAATACCGTTCGACGCGCCTTGAGCATGCTGGCCGACCAGATGTTTGTGCAGCCTATACACGGTAAGGGCGTGCGCGTTATTTGGCTTAAGGGCGAAACCGACATGCTGGGCGCACTCGAAGAGGTTGAGTCGTTTGGCGAGTTCGCAAAACGCAACAATGCCGTCGCATCGACCGAGGTCAAGTCTTTTGAACATTTGATTTGCACTGAGCAACTCTCACGTCGCCTGGGCTTTAAGGTGGGCGAGGAGCTGATTCGCGTAGTGCGCGTCCGAAGCCTCAACGGCAGCGCGCGCCAAGTGGACCATGGCTACTTTTTGGCGTCGATCGCCAAGGGCCTGACCCCCGAGATCGCGGCGGATTCTATCTACGGCTATCTGGAGCACAAGCGCGGCGTCAAAGTGATGGCGAGCCGTCGTACGGTGAGTGTCGAGCTCGCCAACGATGAGGACTGCAGCTATCTGGACCTTGGCAAGTACAACTGCGTCGCCGTTATGGAGAGCCAGTCGTACACCTCGGACGGCATCTTGTTCGAGGTCACGCATGCCCGCACACACCCCGAGATCTTCCATTACCGCGTCAATTCCAAGCGATAGCCGGCTAGCTCGCAGCCTGACGAGACTCATGCCCTCAAAGCGAAAACGCCCGGTCAAACCGACGATGCATCGGCTTGATCGGGCGTTTTCTCTGCATTCGATAACAAATAATTGTTTATACAAAACTTGTCAAGTATCAAGTCGAAATTACCGTTCACCGAAGTTTTTCTACCGCTCTAGTAATACTTGTTCAAACAACTAGCCAAATAGCGTATTGTACAAATCAGCAAAAGGGGCAAAGTCCCCGAGCCAATCTCCGAAGGCGGCGGCAAAGGGTGCCGCCACGGTGTGAAAGGGTGGATTGTAATGAAGAACGAAATGAGCAGAAGGCAGTTCCTGGGCTTTGCTGGTTCCGCGGCTGCGGTTCTTGGTCTGGGTCTCGTGGGCTGCGGTGGTTCTGCCGGCTCCGGCTCCTCTGCTTCTGGTGACGCTGCCGAAG
>CAUCNB010000081.1:0-6766 GCA_958444075.1 uncultured Collinsella sp.
AGCTTTGCGAGCAGGTCCTCGCCGAGGCCGCCCAGATCGCCCGGGCGCGAGGCGTGACGCTCGACGCGGCCACGGGCCCCGCTGTCGCGGGCGCGCCCGAGGCCGCGCTCGACCGAACCAGCCTGGCGCGAGCCGCCGCGAACCTCGTGGCCAACGCCGCCGAGCACGCGCGCTCGCGCGTGGCTGTCTCCTGCGACGTCGCGGGCGGGCGCCTCGTCATCGAGGTGGCCGATGACGGACCGGGCTTTTCTCCCGCCGCCCTCGAACGCGGCTGCGAGCGCCTCTTCACAGACGACTCGTCCCGCTCCTCGCGCGACGGAGGCCGCCACTACGGGCTCGGCCTCCACGTCGCCTCCGAGGCCGCGAGCGCCCACGGGGGATCCGTCTCGCTCGCCAACGGCCCCTCGGGCGGTGCGGTGGCCACCATCGCGGTCCCCCTGTGCGGGATCTGACGACTTCCTCGTTGTCTACCTCGACTGCGATATGTCGCTCGCCGAGGCCGCGACGAGATGGTGTTGCGTCTGCTCCGCTTGGTGCTTCTAGCTCAAATTTGATCTGATGTAAGGCCCGTGCAATCCTGCATGGGCCGTTCTTTTGGCAATTGCTCGACCGATTCGTGGCTTGAAACACAAATTATCGAGTTAAGGAGACATGGGGTCACACAGCGGCTCTCAGAGCGCCCGCCGCACTCCCCCGCCATTACCCTGCGGCGTCCTCGTATAGAGCCCATCCTGCTTGGCGTTTCGTTGCAACAGCCCAATTGTCCACCGATCAAGTGAACTACTGGAATAAATACAGCGACACGCTTGTCCGTTATAGTCGCTATATCTGTGTTAATCGCCGCGATAAATACAGCCTGTACTCGGCTGCATACCAGCTACGCGTATGTAGATTCATATCGCGTTAATAAATCGGCTCAAGCGCGTGCAAAGCGCGCAAGTAGCCTCAAAAAGCGATTATCGCGTAGGTAGATTTTTGGCACCCTGATGCTTAATCAAAATTAAGCAATTGCTTAAAACAAAAAAGGGTCAGGCACTAGGTGCCTGACCTGCAAACTTCTGGTCGGGACGACTGGATTCGAACCAGCGACCCCTTGACCCCCAGTCAAGTGCGCTACCAAGCTGCGCCACGTCCCGAAGCTTTTGTTTGTTGCTCTGCTCTCGCTCGCAACAGGGAGTATATTAACCCGAAACTTTAGACTTGTGCAAGAACTTTTTTACAAATTTTGAAGCAAGTCCAAAATTGTATCTGCGAGCTGGGGTTTTGTTAGAACGGGAAGTTCTTGCGTACCCGTTGTGCTCACAATCCAGGCCTTGTTGGTATCGGTTCCAAAGCCCGAATCGGCGCGTGAGACATCGTTGGCGATAATGGCATCGCAACCCTTGCGGTCGAGCTTTCGCTGTGCGTACTCCAGGACGTTATCGGTCTCGGCCGCAAAGCCGATCACGCACCGCACTCCCTTTTGACGCGAAAGCTCGGCCAAGATGTCAACGGTCTCGACCAGTTCAATGCGATCCAAACGCTCGTTGGACTTTTTGAGTTTATGGTCGGCTGGAGCGGCGGGGGTGTAGTCGGCGACAGCGGCCGCACAAATGGCCACATCGGCCGTCTGAAAGGCGCTGAGCGCTGCCTTCAGCATTTCAGCGGCGGTCTGCACGCGCACGCACTCCACGCCGTGGGGAACGTCGAGCGATGTCGGTCCCAGCACGAGCGTGACGGCGGCACCGCGACGTGCGGCCTCCCCCGCCAGGGCGATACCCATCTTGCCCGAAGAACGGTTGCCAATGAAGCGCACGGGGTCAATCGGCTCATGCGTGGGGCCGGCGGTAATGACGATGCGCTTGCCCGCCAGGTCTTGTTGCACGGGATTGAGCACCTCGCAGACGGCCTCGACGATGTCCTCGGGTTCGTTCATGCGCCCCGTGTCCACGTCGCCGCAGGCAAGGTAGCCACTGCCGGGTCCCACCACGTGGACGCCGCGCTCGCACAGCGTGGCCATATTGGCCTGCGTGGCCGACGCCTTCCACATGCCATTGTTCATGGCCGGCGCGATAACGACGGGCCGCGGTGTCGCAAGCAACGTTGTGGAGATGAGGTCATCGGCAATGCCGTTGGCCATCTTGGCGATGATATTGGCCGTCGCGGGCGCCACGACCACCAAGTCGGGCTCCTGCGCCAGCGAGATATGGTGGATGGGGTCAGACGGGTCGTCGAATAGCTCAACCGCGACCGGCTCATTGGTGAGCGCGCGGAAGGTGAGCGGCCCCACAAACTCAGTGGCATGCTCGCTCATGACGACCTTGACGTGCGCGCCGCGCTTTTGGAGCAGGCGCACGATATTGCACGACTTATAGGCGGCGATCCCGCCGGTAATGCCCAGCAGGATCGTTTTTCCCTCAAGTTGCATTGAATTGTTGGGTGCCGCCATCGTTTAAGCTTCCTTGCTCGGGAGCACCAGCAGGCGGTGGCAGTACGGGCAGTGCGTAATCTCGCTACCGCCGTGGTTGAGGTCGCTCATGGACGATGCCTGCAGCGCGGTGTGGCAGACCGTGGGGATGTTGCCCTTGATGGTCTCGACGGCCAGGCCGCGGAACTGCTTGAGCAGACGTTCGTAATCGGTGAGCACGTCGGTCGGCAGCGTGGCGGCAAGCGCGGTGCGCTCCTTGGTGGCGGCATCGATCTGAGCCTGCAGATTGGCAGCCTTGGCGCGGGCAGCCTTGGTATCGGCCTTCACACCCTCCTCGAACTTGGCGATGATGGCCTGCGCGCGAGCCTCTCGGTCAAGCGCTTCCTTATGGGCGACGACGACGTCCTTGCGGGTGTGCTCGATCTTGTCCAAGCGCTTGGCCAGGGTGGCGAGCTCGTTCTCCAGGTCCTGAACCTCGCGGTAGTCGGAGCCGTCCACGTGGCGCTTCTTGGCGGCCTCGATGGCGTTGTTGGTCTGAATCTCGGTGGTGTTGAGATCGTCGAGCTCAATGTCCAGATCCTTGCGCTGGGCGTAGAGCTTGGTCATCTCGGACTTGAGCTTCACATAGGTCTTGCGCTTGGAAGCGAGCTCCTTGAGCTCCGGCATATTGGCAAGTTCGCTCTTGTTGCGGGCGAGCTCCAAATCGATCTGTTGCAGCTTGAGTAGCGTAGCGCCGGCGCTCATAAGTTCTCTCCTTTTGTCACAGTCCACCATTGGCAAGGGTTCAGTATTTTAATCGCATGACGGGGGTCGACCCCGGCGTCAACCGCAGAGTTCATCAAGATATCCACGAACGGCTCCTCGGAGCGATCGTGGCCGAGCAGGATCACCGGCAGCCCGCGTAAAGCAAGGTCTTGCGCCACGTGATAGCCCGCCTCTCCGGTCACGATGACATCCGCAGCGGCGGCGATGGCAAGTTCGCCAAAGTCACCCAGCGAACCGCAAGGTTGTGCAGGCTGCAGGGGTCGTGGAGGGTCGCGAGTACGCCCAGTCCGCAGGCCTCGGGGTCGTCCTTGCGCTCCAGCGAGCTCACGGGCGCGGCGCCCAGCAGCTCACTTAGGCAGGCGCGCGCCTCGTGCGAGCGGTCCAGATTGGTATGGAGTGAAATAATGCTCACGCCGCAGCGGGCGGCCTCAAACAGTGCTGCGCTGCACTGGGGACGCGACGCATCCGCCGGGCAAAACGCCTCGGGTGCCTTGATGTAGATAGGATGATGCGTCAACAACACGTTGGCACCGGCCTCCTGGGCGCGGTGCACGTTGGCTTCGGTCGCGTCGAGTGCGCAGGCCACGCCGGTAATCTCGGCGGCAGGGTCACCTACGGAAAGTCCTACGTGATCCCAGCTCTCGGCATTTGCTTTGGGATAGCGTGCCAGCAAGGCACGCGCGAGATCGGCAACAATCATGCGGCACCTACGATCGAGAGCAGCGTCTGGGCAAAGTCGTCCAGATCGCCTGGATTCACGCGATCATCGAAGGAGATGCGCAAGGCACCCAGCGCCTGTTCGCGGCCGATGCCCATCGCGCTGAGCACGTGGCTCGGGTCCATGCTGCCACTCGAGCATGCCGAGCCTGCCGACACCTCAAAGCCGGCGGCGTCGAGCTTGATGATGAGTTCCTCGGAGTCCATGCCGTCAATGTAGATCGAAACCATACCCGGCAGACGGTCGGCCTGTGCGTAGTCGCCCATGGTGGCGTGAATGCGCTGGTGGGCCGTAAGCGTGGCGTAGAGCTTGTCGGAAAGGGCTTGCAGCTTCGCGCGCTCCTGAGCCACATGGGGCGTCAGAGACGAGGCGGCAGCGGCAAAGGCGAGCTGCGTTCGCAGGTCTTGCGTGCCGGCACGACGTCCGGCTTCCTGTCCGCCGCCAAAGATGCGCGGGCGCAGCGGCGTGCGGTTCTTAAGGTAGAGCGCGCCGGATGCCACGGGGCCACCGATCTTGTGCGCGGCAACGGTCATGGCGTCAACTCCCAGCTCGGTGACATCGAGCGGAATATGCAGATACCCCTGGATGGCATCGGTGTGGAACAGGGCGCCAACGGTATGCGTGGCCGCGGCAAGCTCGCGGATGGGCTGCATCACGCCGGTCTCGTTGTTGGCAACCATGATGCTCACGAGCGCCACGTCGTCGCCTAGCAGCTCGACAAGCGTGGCAGGCTCAATGTAGCCCATGCGGCAGGGCTGCACCAGGTCGACGGTAAAGCCGGCGGCACGCAGCAACGGCAGGTTGTCCAGAATCGAATCGTGCTCGATGGCCGAAACGATTACACGATCGCGCTTGCGATCGCGCTGACGAGCGCCCTCGGCAAGACCGAGCAGCGCCAGCTGGTTGGCTTCGGTGCCGCCGTTGGTCAGTACAATCTCGGACGGGCGGACGCGCGCGCCAAAGCTGCGGGCGATCTCGCGACGTGCAACCTCCAGACGCGCGGCAGCCTTGCGGCCGAGCGAATGCAGCGAGTTGGGGTTGACGCCGGCAAGCTCGCTGTCGTCGTACTCGCGCTGCGCAAGGAGCGCCTCGGCGCGCATGGGCGTCGAGGCGGCATAGTCAAGATTCACGGGTATGCGGTTTTGACCTGCGGTCATAAGGGTTTATGCCTCCTGTGCGGCCTCGTTGCCCAGCTTCTGCAGCAGCGCAACCTCGGCAGCGGGATCTTCGGACTTAAATACGGCAGAACCGGCCACGAGCACGTTGGCGCCGGCCTTGACGACCTCGACAATGTTCTTGGAAGAAATGCCACCGTCGACCTCGATGAGGGGCGAAACGCCGTGACGCTCGCACATGGCCCTGAGCTCGTGGAGCTTAGCGATGGTGCCCGGGATAAAGCTCTGACCGCCAAAGCCCGGGTTCACGCTCATGAGCAGCACCATATCGACGACGTCGATGATGCTCTCGAGCACGCACACGGGGGTGGCGGGGTTGAGCACCACGCCGGCCTTAACGCCGCGCTGCTGCAGATGGGTGAGCGTGCGGTGCAGATGCGTGGAGGCCTCGTAGTGTACGGTGATCATATCGGCGCCGGCGTCTGCGTACCAATCGACCGTCTCGTCGGGGTTCGACACCATGAGGTGCGCGTCGACCGGTACATCGGTGGAGCGCTTGACGGCCTTAAGGATGTCAAGGCCAAAGGTGAGGTTGCCAGTAAAGTGACCGTCCATAACGTCGAAGTGCACGTAGTCGGCACCGGCGATCTTGTCGAGTTCGCCCTTGAGGTTGGCCATGTCGGCCGAAAGGACAGACGGAGCGATTTTGATGGAACCCATGGTAGAAGCCTTTCTGCGCTAGTCGGTGAGTCCGTAGAACTCTTGCGATGGGACGCGATCGGTAAGAATCTCGAGCGCCCTATCCAAAGTAACACCGTTGTAGAGCGTTTGCTCCACAGCAAAGGTGAGCGGAATGTCTACACCCAGTGAACGGGCAAGCTCACTGACGCTGCGGGCCGCGACGGCGCCCTCGACCACCATATGCGTACGTGCCTGGTACTCGTCGAGCGAGACGCCGTGGGCAAACTCGTAGCCAAAGGTGCGGTTGCGCGAATGCTCGGAGGTGCAGGTGGCAATGAGGTCGCCCATGCCGGCAAGCCCCATGCAGGTCATAGCCTGGCCGCCGCGGGCGTGCACCAGTCGGCTGATCTCGGCCAGGCCGCGCGTCATGATAAGGGCGAGCGTGTTGTCGCCCGCACCGCTACCGGCGGAGATGCCGCACACGATGGCGATGACGTTTTTCATAGCGCCGCAAACCTCGACGCCGGTCATGTCCTGCGACAGGTAGATGCGGAAGGCCGTGGATAGGAGCAGGTCCTTAAAGGTCTCCCCTACCTGCGGATCTTTGCTGGCGATGACGGCGGCAGAAAGCCCGCCGCGGCAGATCTCCTCGGCATGGTTTGGGCCCGAGAGCGCCGCGACACGCGACTCGTTGCCGATCTCACTGGCGATGACCTCGCTCATAAGCAGGCCGGATTCGGGCTCAATACCTTTGGTGAGGCAGAGCACCGGGGTATCGGCGGCGATGAAGGGTGCTGCCTGATGGCATACGCTGCGCAGGTGCGTGGAGGGCACGGCAAAGATGATGGCCTCGGCACCGTCGAGCGCCTGCGACAGGTCCGTGGCGGCGACAACGTTGCCGGGCAGCTCGTAGTCCACCAGATACCGGGGATTGCGGTGCTCGGCATTGATGCCGGCGGCCGTCTGCTCGCTGTGGGCCCACATGGTCACGCGCTCGGCTCGCGCGGCGGCAAGACCGGCGACGGCGGTTCCCCAGGAGCCGGAGCCAATCAGCGCAACATTCATGACTCTCTCCTACTT
>CAUCNB010000082.1:0-6727 GCA_958444075.1 uncultured Collinsella sp.
TACTCAAGGTTTCCGCGCGATGCAAGATTATTATCACGTTGCGAGAATATTTTATCGCCCAACGGTTTCCCCGGACCGCTGAACGGTTCTCATGTGAAGCAGCCAGTCCAAGCTGCTGAAGACTTTATCCCGCTTAGAGCACGGGTATCGCCTGCCGCGATGACACCACTATACTTTTGAGTATCTGAGCATTTTGAAAGGCAGGATATGACCGCAACCGCCAGTCGAACCACCAACCGCAGACCCGAACTCTTGGCCCCCGCCGGAGGCCCGGAGCCCTTTGCCGCCGCGCTCGCCGCCGGGGCAGACGCCATCTACTGCGGCATGGGCAGCTTCAACGCACGCCGCAAGGCCACCAACTTTACCGACGAGGCCTTTGAGCAGGCCTGCCGCGCCGCGCATCTGGCCGGCTCGCGCGTCTACGTCACGGTCAACATCGTCATCAAGGAATCCGAGATGAGCGATGCGCTGCAGCTCATCCATCGCTGCTCCACGCTGGGCGCCGACGCCTTCATCATCCAGGACTGGGGCCTGTTCTTTGAGGTCAAGCGCACGATGCCCGGCATCGAGACGCATATCTCGACCCAGGCGAACATCCACGACGACCGCGGAACCCTTTGGTGCCGCGAGCAGGGCGCCGACCGCGTGACCCTCTCGCGCGAGCTTTCCATCGACGAGATTGCCGCCATTCACGATGCCGCGCCCGATGTGGACCTTGAGGTCTTTAGCCATGGCGCCATCTGCTTTTGCTACTCTGGCCTGTGTCTGCTTTCGAGCTTTGCCATGGCGGGACGATCGGCCAACCGTGGCATGTGCGCCCAGCCCTGCCGCTTGCCCTACGAGCTGATCGACGAGAACGGCCGCACGCTCTCCCCTGCCGGTCGCGAGCGCGCGCTGTGCCCGCGTGACACCAACACTTCACAACTTGTTCGCCGCCTGTATGACGCCGGCGCCGCGTCGCTCAAGCTCGAGGGCCGCATGAAGGCGCCCGATTACGTGTATTCCATCGTCGACGTGTATCGTCATCAGATTGATGACATGCTGGCCGGAACCACCGTTGCCAAGGACGAGAAAGACGCCCGCCAGCGCCAGCTCAAGCGCTGCTTTAACCGCGACTTTACGCACGCCTATCAGGACGGCACCTCGGGCGACGAGATGATGAGTTACGAGCGCTCCAACAACCGCGGCCAGATCGTGGGCACGGTGCTCGGCAGCCGCCTGACCAACCGCGATGTGCGCGGGCTCAAGCCCGACGACCGCCGTCGCCGCGCCGCCATCGCCCGCATTGAGTTGTTTGAGCCCGTGGGCAAGGGCGACCTGCTGGAGCTTCGCCACGACGATGAGTTCGACCAGTTCCTGACCACCATCGCCGCCGATGATGCCGCTGCCGGCGATGTTATCGAGTGTCGCGTGCCCCGTAGCATGCCCGAGGGCTGCCGCGTGCGCGTGATTCGAAGCCAGCGCGCTATTGACGCTGCCAGCGCCGCGCTCAAGCGCGATGTGCTGCGCCGCCGAGCTGTTGATGTATCCGTCGTGGCGCGCCTGGGCGAGCCGTTTGCCGTCACACTCACCTGCTGCGACGACCTCGCACTCACCGCCACCGCCACGGGCTTCACCGTCGAGGCCGCTAAGACCCGCGCCGTCGAGGCGGCGGACATGGTTGAGCATGTGGGCCGCATGGGCTCCTCGCCCTTTGAGGCAGCGAGCTTTGAGGTGGCACTCGATGAGGGCTGCGGCATGGGCTTCTCCGCCGTGCACAAGGTGCGCGCCGCCGCCTGTAAAGCATTGGAGGAGGCCATTCTTGCGCCGTACGAGGAGCGCGCGAAAACGCTCGAGCTGCCGGCGATTGTCACCAGTGATTCCCGCCCCGCGCCCGAGCACTACCGCGACGAGCCGCAGATCTGCGCCACCGTCACCTCGCTCGAGGCCGCCGAGGCAGCGCGGGCGGAGGGTGCAACGCGCATCTACATGACCACCGACGCGCTCGATGCGGCCAAGCTCTCCCCCGCCGATACGTTTGAGCAGGGCATCGTACCCGTGCTCGATGAGGTCTGCCGCGCCGTTGACCACGTCCGCGTTGACCCATGGGTTGTTGCTGGCGCCACGGTCGCTATTGGCAACATCTCTGAGCTTGCCCTGGCCGCCCAGGTTGGCGCCACGGCCGAGATTCGCTCTTGCCTGCCGGTGCACAACACGCCCTGCATGGAGGCACTCGCCGAACGCGGAGCCGGCGCGTTTTGGCTCTCGCCCGAGATCACGCTCGACGAGATTGTCTCGCTCGGCGCCGCCGCGCCCGCGGCTCTGGGCATCACCGTCTTTGGCCGCCCGCGCGTCATGACAAGCGAGCATTGCATTCTGCAGGTTGCCAACGGCTGCATCCACGATTGCGCCAACTGCCGCCTGCGTGCCCGCAAGCTCTCGCTCAAGAATATCGACGGAAAGGTCATGCCGGTGCGTACCGACATCCACGGCCGCTCACGCTTGTACGACGCCTACCCCATCGACCTCACGCCGCAAGTTCCGCAGCTGCTCGATGCCGGCGTGCGCCGTCTTATGGTCGACGGAACCTTGCTCGAGGCCGATGAGATTGGCCGTGCCGTCGCTCGCGTCCGTCGCGCTGTCGAGGCGGCTCAAGCCGGCCGCAAGCCGGCCGCCCGCCTGCGCGGCGCCACCTCGGGCTGCATGTTTGTGGGAATTAGCTAACCGAAAGGCTTACACGTGAACGAAGAACCTCAAGTCCTCTATTGCGACGCCTGGCTCATGGCCATCGACAAGCCCGCCGGCATGATCGTCCACGGTGACGGCACCGGCGAGCGCACACTTACCGACTACGCCAGCGACCTGCTGCTGGCGATGGGCGACGGCTTTGCCGCGACCGACATGCAGCCGCTCAATCGCCTGGACCGCAACACCACCGGCGTGGTGCTGTTCTCGCTCGACAAGCAGACGCAGCCCGCCTTTGACCAGATGGTCATCGACCACGCATTCGAAAAGCACTATCTGGCGCTCGCCGAGGGCAAAATCGACTGGAACGAGAAGCTCATCGACAAGCCTATCGCCCGCGACCGCCACGATAGCCGCAAGATGCGCGTTGGCGCCAGCGGCAAGCCGTCTCAGACGCGCGTCAAGGTACTCAAGCGCCTTAAGAGCCGCCGCGGCCTGCCCACGCGCTCGTATATTGATGTCGAGCTGCTCACCGGCCGCAAGCACCAGATCCGCGTACATCTGGCCAGCGAGCGCCATCCCCTGGTGGGCGATGACCTGTACGGAACGCCGCGTCCCTGCGGCCTGATGCTCCACGCCCACAGCGTGTCCTTCACGCATCCCGTAACCGGCGAGCACATCCACATCGAAGCCCCTTGCCCCTGGGAGCCCTAAACCACCGCAATGGGGACAGGCACCTTTGTGGTGGTTTTGCCGCGATGGCTCTGCCGGATTCCCAAACATCTCGATCTGTAACAGCTAACGCCCATTTTGCGGTCTATCTGTTACAGATCGAGACATTCGAATCCCCTCAAGGGAATAATCTCAATCTGTAACAGTAACTCGGCAAAATCAGTCCCAGATGTTACAGATTGAGACAAAGGGACGGCGCGGTTCGTAAGTATCTCAATCTGTAACACCTATCCCACTTTTAACGGTCCAGTTGTTACAGACTTAGACAGAACCGGCAGACAACGAAAGCGGCAACGTCCGTGATGGACGTTGCCGCTTTTCTATTGAGAAAACTACTCGGTTTTCGTTACTAACCACCACAATGGGGACAGGCACCTTTGTGGTGGTTTTGGCCTTGCCCCGCCGCTAGACCGTGATGACGTTGTCCATTGCCCGGTACTTGGCAGGGACATCGCCTGCGGTAATAATCGATGCGTCACGGAAGTCCGCGAACTTGACGGGCGCCACCATGCCAAATTTACTGGCGTCCGAGATTACGAAGCGCTTGGCCGTATGGCGCATCGAGATACGCTTTACTTGCGCCTCCTCGATATCGGGCGCCGTGAAGCCCTGCTCGGCGGCAATGCCGTTAGAGCCCCAAAAGCCACAGTTGAAGTTGTAGCGGTCTAAGGTTGCCAAGGCATCGGGGCCAACGAGCGCCTCGGTCTCGGGTTTGAGCTCGCCACCCAGCACCACGGTACGCATGCCGCGCAAAGCAAGGCGTTGAGCATGGAGCACGGAATCGGTCACATAGGTGACATCTTCAAGGTGTGGAAGATGCTCGATGAGCCTGAGCGTCGTCGAACCCGAGTCGATGTATACAAAGCTCTCGGGCTCCACAAGTGCCGCCGCACGGGCGCAGATACGCTCCTTGTCGTCGTTATGGAGGTCGCTGCGCTCATTAAGCGTTAGGTCGCGCGTCACGTGCGCGCGCTCCAGACTTGTCGCGCCTCCGTGCACCTTGGCGATACGGTGTGCTCGGTCGAGCGTCTGCAGGTCGCGCCGAATGGTAGACGCCGTCACGCCCAGGGCTTCGGCAAGCTCCGGCACGGTAACCGAGCCGGTCTGCTGAACCATCGACACGATCGCGTTGAGCCTATCTTCCGCTAGCATCGCTTACTCCTCCTCGGGGTACACGACTCCCCAGTCGGCGCGTAGCTTGGTCATCAGCTCCATAACATCAGAAGCATAGCCCAGAAGCTCACGCTTAGAGTCGTCGCCGGCAACGGCCTTCTCAAGATCGGCCATCTCATAGCAAAGGGCGTAAGCCTCGGTGCCGGCGTGGACCTCCTCGCGGTGGCCGTCCGCAGTCCACACGATAGTCGCGTGATCGGCGCGCGGATACTCGTTGACCTCGATATAGCACTTATCGAAGCTAATAATCGAGCGCTTGGGTTGCTTGGAGTGGAGCGTGAGGCTCACAACACCCAGCTGCTGCTCGGCATTACGGCAGACGATGCCGCCCGCAACGTCAACACCGGTCTCACAGGTGTTGCCCAACGAAACGACCTCAATGGGCTGGCTTGCCATAAAGAGACGCATGACGGACAGGGCATACACGCCAATGTCGAGCATGGCACCGCCAGCAAGGTTGCGGTTGTAGAAGCGATTGGTCAGATCGCCGTACTCCTTGTAGCTACCAAAGTTGAGCTGGGCGAGGTTCATGCGACCAAACTCGCCGGCATCCATGCGACGGCGCAGCTCTTGATACAAGGGCATATGAAGCACCGTGGTGGCGTCCATGAGGACGACGTTGTGCTCGTCGGCGATGGCACGCGCCTCGTCGAGCTCAGCGGAATTGAGGGTAATGGCTTTCTCGCAGAGCACGTGCTTGCCGGCGGCCAGCGCGTCACGCAGATAGGTGATATGCGTGTTGTGCGGCGTGGTGATATAGACGGCGTCGATGCCCGGATCGGCGTAGAGGTCCTCAACCGATTCATAGACCTTCTCGATGCCATACTGCTCAGCAAAAGCCTGAGCCTTGGACAGCGTACGGTTGGCGACGCCCGCAAGCTTGCGGCCGGCAAGAGCGAGAGACTGGGCCATCTGGTTGGCGATAACGCCGCACCCGATCACAGCCCAACGAAGCTCGGGAGCCGTAAAGATATCATCGGGGAATGGCTTGTCCTGGACCGAAGCGAACGCTGCTTTTGCGGCTGCCGCGGAGTCGAGTGGAGCCTGCTTGGAATCTACCATATGTGCCTCCTGTGTCATAGAACGTCTTGCATTTCGGATAGCTCTATATTCGCACAAACACGCACGTATGTGCGTGTTTGTGCGTATCTCACCGCTAAACGGTCTTTTTTGTCCCGTAAACGGCGCATCTATACGCATATTCACGCAATCCCACGCACGCAAATACGCACAAATGCGAACCGGTCATTGCTCAGAGACAGGGGCTTATGCTTAGAACTCAAAAGACAGGATGATCCGCTTCGCCTTCGCTCATGGCGCGCTGCAGCTCTAAGGACCGTCCCAAACTGCCGACAGAAAAGGAACGTTCCAAACTGCAGACAGAAAAAGAACGTCCCCAGGTGCCGGCATTTCAAGAGCACTCATTTAAGTCTGTCCCCAATGAGTGGGAGTAATCAGAGACCCTTTGCGAGGGAGGCCGGACGTGGCCTTCCTCGTTTTTATTCATGGACTTTAGTCCGTGCCGCGCGGCACGCGCGGCATAGAAAGCCACCCGCTCAGCGGGTGGAGGCCAATTTCCGCTACGCGACAAAAACCTTCCCCCTAGCATGAGGATTGTTCAGGTCATCATACTAGGGGGAAGGTGATTGCTGTGGCCCAGAAAGCCAACAGCCTCGCGCACACGAAATGGCTGTGCAAGTACCGCATCGCACCGAGGTCAAGCTCATCGCCGCCATCGTCGAGAAGCACCCCAAGGTGCGCTTTGCCGCGAGCCGCACCTCGGCCCACGCCGACCTCTACGACCGTATGGAGCAGGCCCTGTGCGAGCGCGTGGCCAACGCGGTGGAGGTCGTCCGCTCCGACATCAGCCCCGCGCTTCTTGTCCACACCGGTCCAAACCTCGTGGGTGTGGCGGTCCAGGGACTCTAGCGGAGGCGGGGCGTCCTGCCCCAAAAACAAATGCAAAAGACGAGCACTTCTTGCCGCTCAATTGGCAAGAAGCGCTCGTCTTTTCTTAACGCGTTGTATGGCGGAGAGAGCGCAAGTTACGCGAGCGCCCTTCTTGCCAGCTCGGCCGCGCCGAGGATTCCTTGGTCGCCGCCGCAGCCCGGGGCGCAGATGTAGCTCTCCATGTCCTTAAGCTCGGCGGTCTGGATGT
>CAUCNB010000083.1:0-6209 GCA_958444075.1 uncultured Collinsella sp.
CTGGTGATCTCCGCCTTGAGAGGGCGGCGTCCTAAACCGCTAGACGAACGGGCCACATGACATCTGCACTGCCGTGCTGCGAGGAAATATATTACGGGACAAAAAACATCAGCGCAAGAAGAAAGTCCAAATTGCCGAAAAAATTGTCGGCAGGTTATGGAACGCGCAGGTCAACTGGTTAGCTAGTTCAAGTTGAGATGAGCCAGGAGGGCTTCGCGGTTGTTGGGGATGTTGTCCTCGATCACGGCGTCGAGGGCGGCGTTGAGAAGCTGTCCCAGCTCCGGCCCCGGCTTGACGCCGGCGCGGATCAGGTCGCCACCATTGATGGCAAGCATCTTGAGTGTATAGGGCTCCCCCGCCTGCAGCAGATCGTGGGCGAGCGTACGCATCTCCTCGATCGTCTCGACGTAATAGAAGCACGAGGGCGCCTTGCCGAGCGTGTCGGCACGCTTAAGGTCCATGAGCTCGTCCATCAGACGCGGCGTATCGACACCCTCGCCCGAAAGCGCGCGCATCATATTGAGCAGGCAGGAGCGCTCGGGGCGCAGCGGCTTGTCATGGTATTTGATCAGCAGGCACACATCGCGCACCAAATCGTGCGAGAGCGCCAGGCGATCCATGATGACACGCGCCTTCTTGGCGCCGAGCTCGGGATGACCGTAGAAGTGGCCGCTGCCGTCGTGATCGACCGTAAAGCACTCGGGTTTGGAAACGTCGTGCAAAAACGCAGCCCACATAAGGCTCGACGAGGGCGCGACGCCGTCGCACAGCGCCAGCTCCCCTGCCACCGTCAGCACGCGGGCGATATGCTCGTAGACGTTAAACGCATGATAGACGCTGCGTTGATCAAACCCGCGAGCGGACACGAGCTCGGGCACGGCGGCGCAAACAAGCTCGGGGTAGCGCAGCATCGCGTCTCCCCCATGGCCGGTCGAAAGGATACCCTCGAGCTCAATGCCCACGCGCTCGCGCGCCACAGCATCGAGCAGCGGCGCGCACTCGGCAAGCGCCTGTTTAGTCTTAGGCTCGATCATAAAATCCAGACGGCAGGCAAAACGCACCGCGCGCAGCATGCGAAGCGCGTCCTCGTTAAAACGACGCTTGGGATCTCCAACGGCGCGGATGAGCTTGCGGTCTAGGTCGCCCTGACCATCGTAGCGGTCGACAAGACCACGCTCGGGATGCCAGGCCATAGCGTTAACGGTAAAGTCACGACGCGCCAGATCGTCCTCAAGCGACGCCGCACGCTCCACACTCTGGGGATGGCGGCCGTCGGTGTAAAAGCCGTCTAGGCGGTAGGTGGTGACCTCAATGCGCTCATCATCGCAAATAGCCGTGATGCCGCCAAATTTTATGCCCGACTCAACCACGGCAATATCAGCCGCTTCGAGCGCCTCTTTGGACTCCTGCCACAGGCCGCTGCAGCACATGTCAACATCGTGGCTGGGGCGTCCCATCAGGGCATCACGTACCCAACCGCCCACGTACCAAGCCTCAAGACCTGCTGCCTCAAGCGCACGCAGGACACGGATAGAGGCATCGGTCGGCTGCGTACCGTTGAGCGAAACATTGCACATGCCTATGGCCTCCTGCGACTATCAAATTGGCTATCGATTGCGTCTGCAAGAAGTCTAGCAAGAAACAGCCTCCACTGCACACGCAAGTCCGATAAACAAAAACGCATCCGTCCTGGTCTAAGACGGATGCGAAATAATTGAACTATTCAGGCAAGGTGCCGGAACTAGCAAACCTGACGAATTGCAATACCCTTCTGATACTCATCGACCTTGGCAAAATCGCCCAGACCCGGGCACTCGACCACGTTGGCGCCGGTGGCCATCGAGAGGCGCAGGGCGTCCTCGACGCGCTCGGGAGCGTCGTGCCACACGGACAGGAAGGCGGCCAGCGAAGAGTCACCGGCGCAAACGGTCGACAGCAGCTTGACCTCAAAGGTACGGTTGGCAAACCAGATGTGCTCGCCGTTGGAGAAGTACGCGCCGGCGCCACCCAGGGTCAACAGCACGTTCTTGGCGCCCTTGGCATGCAGCTCGGCCATGGCAGCCTTGACGGACTCATCGTCGCCGCCGCTCACCTTAATGCCAAAGATGTCGAGCAGCTCGTCGTCGTTAGGCTTAATGAGGAGCGGCTCCATAGCAATGAGGTCGGCCAACTGATGGCTCGAAATATCGAGCACGAACTCGGCGCCCTTTGCCTTAACGCGGCGAAGCACCTCGGCCAGGAAGCCCTCAGAGGTGTTGGGGGGCAGCGAGCCGCTAATGACCAGGCAGGTCATGTCCTCGAGCGAATCGATCAGCTCAAACATCTCCTGCTCGTTGGCCTCGTTGATGGCGGCACCGGCGTTGACCATGTTGTACTCGGTGTCGGGACCGGCATTGAGGAACACGTTGACACGCGTGATGCCGTCGGTCCACACGGGCTTGACGGGAACGCCCAGGGCCTCGGCGCCCTTAACGATGAACTCGCCCGAGAAGCCGGCGAAGAAGCCCAGGATCGTGGTGTCGACGCCGTAGTGGTCGAGCGTAAACGAAACGTTGAGACCCTTGCCGTTGGGGGTGTAGACAGCGTTACGGGTGCGGGTAACGGTGTTGGCGGACAGGCCATCGCAGGAGATGTTGTAGTCAATAGCGGGATTTGCAGTAAGCGTGTAAATCATGAATGTTCCTTTCACGAAGCAACGTGTTAATGAAAGTATATTCCACGCTTCGGCAAAAGGCTACAACAACTCGGTGAACGGTGTGGAACGCGTGAAGCGCGGCTCCGAGGTTCGAGTGGGACAAAAAAACGGCGCCCCGGTCGAAACCGGGACGCCGCATGCGCACGAATTTGTCGCGTTTCGCTTACTTGCGATCGAGCTTACGGACAGCAACGCGCTTGCTGTACTCGTCAACGTGACCGAAGTCGCCGATGCCCACGGACTCGGCAACGTTAGCGCCGGTGGCCATAGCGAGCTTCATGGCCTCCTCGACGTTGTCGCGATCCCTGTACCACTTGTGCAGGAACGCAGCGAGGGTGCAGTCGCCAGCGCAGACGGAAGAGACCAGCTTGATGTTGAACTCACGCTTAGCGTACCAGATGTCCTCGCCGTTGGAGAAGTAAGCGTCGCCGCGGCTACCACGGGTGAGCAGCACGTTCTGGACGCCGGCGTCGTGGGCGAGCTTCATGGCAACGCGGACCTCGTCGTCGGTGTCGACCGGCACGCCGAAGATGGCCTTCATCTCGTGATGGTTCGGCTTGATGAGCAGCGGCTTCTTGTGAGCGAGCTCCTTGAGCTTGTCGGAGGACAGGTCCAGGACGACGTCGGCGCCACGAGCCTGAGCGTGCTCCATGACCTGAGCCAGGAAGTCGGGCGTAGCTTTGGGAGGCACGGAACCAGAGACGATCAGGCACTCAAGATCTCCCGCGGTGTCCAGGATGTTGTAGAGCTCCTTCTGATGCTCCGGCGTAATCGGGGCGCCGGGGTTAAGGATGCCGTACTCGTGCTGGCCATCGTTGACGTAGGTGTTGATACGCGTGATGCCGTCGGTCCAGACCGGGCGGCACAGGCAACCCAGGTTCATGACCTCCTCGACGATGAACTTGCCCGTGAAGCCGGCGAAGAAGCCGAGCGCGACGGTGTCGACACCCATCTTCTTAAAGGCGAAGGACACGTCGAGGCCCTTGCCGTTGGCCGTGTAGCTGGCCGAGCCGGTGCGGACGTTCTCGTCGGGCTCGAGCGGAGAGCTCGAAACCGTCATGTCGACAGCCGGGTTAGCGGTTAGCGTGTAGAACATTTACAGTACCCCCTGTATATGTGAGGGCCGCGTGGCCGGCCCATTCCAACCACGCGGTTACCTCTGATACCAAATTAGCGAGCTGCGGACTCGAGCAGTGCCTTGACCTCGGCGGCGGTGTTGCAGGCGAGCGCCTTCTCGGCGAGCTCGTCACACTCGGCCTTGGTCCACTGGCTGATGGTCTTGCGGGCGCGCAGGATCGACGGAGCGCTCATCGAGAACTCCTCCAGGCCCCAGCTGATCAGCAGCGGCTCAAGCAGCGGATCGGCAGCGGCCTCGCCGCACATGCCGACCATGATGCCGGCCTTCACGCCGCTCTCGATGATGTTCTTGAGCGAGCGGAGCACGGCGGGATAGTACACCTGGTACAGGTTGGAGATGGTGTCGTTGCCACGGTCGGCGCACATGGTGTAGCCGATCAGGTCGTTGGTGCCGATGGAGAAGAAGTCGGCCACCTCGGCCAGGCGGTCAGCGAGCAGCGAGGCGGCAGGCGTCTCGACCATGATGCCGACCTCGATGTTCTCGTTGAACTTGCGGCCCTCTTCGGTCAGCTCGGCCTTGCACTGCTCGACGAGCTCCTTGACGGCCACGACCTCCTCGACGCAAGTGACGAGCGGGATCATGATCTTGACGTCACCAAAGGCGCTGGCGCGAAGCAGGGCGCGAAGCTGGACCTTGTACTGGTCGGGATTGGCCAGGCAGTAACGCACGGCGCGGAAGCCCATGAAGGGGTTATCTTCCTTGACCATGTGCAGATACGGGATCTCCTTGTCGCCACCCACATCGAGCGTGCGGATGATGACCGGAGCGCCCTTGAGCGCGCTAGCGACCTTGCGGTAAGCGTTGAACTGCTCCTCCTCGGAAGGAAGCTCGGCGGAGTCCATGAACAGGAACTCGGAGCGGAACAGACCGATAGCCTCGGCGTCATGGTCGAGCGCATTGGGAACGTCATCGGGGTTACCGATGTTGCAGGCGATGATCTTCTTGATGCCGTCGGCAGTCACAGAAGGCTTGCCGCGGAAGGCCTCGAGGGCTGCCTTCTCGGCAGCGAAGGCCTCGGCCTTGGCGGTGTAGGCAGCGAGCGTCTCCTCGTCGGGATCGGCCTCGACAACACCCTTGCCACCGTCGACGACGACGGTCATACCGTTGCGAAGCGCGGTGCAGCTGTTAGAGACCGAAAGGACGGCCGGGATCTCGAGGGCGCGCGCGATGATCGCGGAGTGCGACGTGCGGCCACCGGTCTCGGTGACGATGCCGGCAACGTGGGCCTTATCGATCGTGGCGGTCATGGACGGCGTAAGGTCGTGCACGACAACGACGGTGTTCTCGGGCAGGACGGAAAGGTCGACGACCTCCTTGCCCAGCAGCTCGGCCAGAATACCGGTGCGGATGTCGGCGATGTCGGCCGCGCGCAGACGGAACATCTCGTCGTCCATGGACAGGAACATGTTCTCGAACATGGTCGAGGTGTCCATGAGCGCCTGCTCGGCGCAGGTGCCGCCGTCAATGGCGGCGTTGATGGCGTCGGTCATGCCCGGGTCCTGAGCCAGGACAATGTGTCCGCTCATGATCTCGGCCTCGGCCTCGCCCACCGTCTCCTTCATGTGGTCGGCCTGAGCCTGGGTCTTCTCACAGAAGACCGAAAGAGCGGCCTGATAACGCTCCTTCTCTGCTGCCGAATCAGCGACCTCGTGCGGTTCAAACGTCAAGTCGGGATCGACGGCAACCATGACGGTGCCGATTCCGATTCCCTCGGATGCGTTGACTCCCTGATACATTCCCATTCCTCTCTCCGTGTCACGTGATAAAGCGTTTTGCCATATCCATGACAAAAGAGCGCAGCTACCTTGATACAGGTCACTGCGCCCCCAAGTATGAACTTAATTGTTCAACATGCGACCCGTTTGAGTTCTACTCGCCAAGACCGCTCTTGATGAGCTCGATGGCAGCAGCCAGAGCCTCGGCCTCGTCAGCGCCATCGCACTTGACCTCAACCTCGGTACCACAGGGGATACCAGCAGCCATGAGGGCCATCGGGGACTTGCCGTTGACCTCCTTCTCGGGGGTGACGACCGTCACGTCGCAGGCGTACTTGCCCATGGTGGAGGCGAAGAGGCCAGCCGGACGCATGTGAAGACCCTGCGGATTGACGAGGGTAGCCTTCTCAGAAACCATAATTGACTCCTTTTTTGTGTTTAACCCCTGTCGTGTATGCGGCAGGAGTCAGATTCACGACGTTGTTTATATTAACTCACATCAAACGGTTTTTCATTGTGTTTCGCACGAATTGTTGGACAGATGTCGTTGTCGTCCGCTCGCCTGCCGGGCGGGGCGGTTAAGTTTGCTGCTCTACAGTCCTGCGCAAGACGGAAAGCACATTAAGTGCTTTCCTTTGCGTGCGGAACTCGCGACAAACTT
>CAUCNB010000084.1:0-6206 GCA_958444075.1 uncultured Collinsella sp.
GTTTTTGTACGCACCCGATGTAGTCATACCGCTCGTCTAACTAAGGGTTGCAATCCCCACGTTCCGCGTTACCCTAATGGGCGCATTGTTTCCAAATTGTTAACGAGGGGTTGCCGTAATGGCCGACGAACACGAGACCGAAAGCAAGGCATGGGCGATTGAGGCCGCTGCGGCAGAGGCGGCGTCGCGTGCCGCCGAGGAGGTGCATCGTCCTCCGGTGGTGCCGATGGAGCGCGTTGTCGATCGCGATGTTATTGAGCAAGGCGAGCGCGCCGGCCGCAAGCGCAGCCAGGAACCAGGCTTTCCGCGCTTTTTTGCCGAGCTCAATCTGGGCCTGATCCTCACGGCGTTCGCCATCGTGGCCTTTAAAACCCCCAATCACTTTGCCTTCGGCGGTACCTCGGGTGTGTCGGTCATTCTTTCTACGCTGTTCCCGACTCTGCCCGTCGGCGTCTTTATGTGGATTATCAACGTGATCCTGGTCGTTCTGGGCTTTATCTTTTTGGAGCGCAAGGCGATTCTGTGGAGCGTCTTCGCTTCGTTTGCGCTTTCGGCCTACGTCTCGCTGTTTGAGCTCTTCATTCCGACCGATGTCTCTCTGACGGGTGATATGTGGCTCGACCTGTGCTTTGCCGTCATCTTGCCGGCGCTCGGCAGCGCTATTGTCTTTGACATCGGCGCCTCGACGGGTGGTACGGACATTCTTGCCATGATCCTCAAACGCCGCACCACGCTCGAGATTGGCCGCGCACTGCTGTTGGTCGATATCGGCATCGTGACCATCGCGGCTTTTCTGTATGGCCCGCGCGTCGGCCTGTACTGCGTGCTTGGCCTGTTTGCCAAGACGCTCGTGGTCGACAAGGCCATCGAGAGCATTCACCTGCGCAAGGTCTGCACGATTATTTGCGCCGAACCGCGCAAAGTCGAGGAGTTTATCGTCAAGCATCTCAACCGCACGGCAACGATCAGCCGTGGCTACGGCGCCTTCTCGGGCAAGTGCGTCACGGTGATCATGAGCGTGCTGAGCCGTCGCGAGGCAGTGCAACTGCGCCGCTATACCCGCGAGATTGACCCTGGCGCCTTCATCACCATCGTCGATAGCTCCGAAATCGTCGGCAAGGGCTTCCGCGGCACGAACTAGCGCGGACGCACCCTTCGAATCATTGAATAAGGCCGCCTACGTTGCAAATCGGCCATCTTGGGGTATTTGTCCCCACATTGGGCGATAATGATGCTAAAGACATCGTTTGCGATCCAGGTGATTCGCTCTAGATACGAAGGGATGATTTCGATGTTCTGTTCGCAGTGTGGCGCCCCCATGGGCGATAACGACAAGTTCTGCGGCGTGTGTGGTGCCCCCAATGCCGGTGCCGCAGCCTCTGCCCCTCAGGGTCAGCCCCAGCAGTTTGTTCCGCAACCGCCCGTGGCGAATGCGTCCAAGGGCTGTGTGGCTCAGGCGTTCCAAGATATGACCAAGACTCCGGGCGTGCTTCAGCGTGTATGCCAAATCGCGTTTTTGCCGGCGCTGATTTGCGTTGTGTCGGTGCTCGTGTTGTTTATTCCCGTTATTGGCGGCATTGCAGCTGCCATCGGCTTTTTGGCAGCCTGCATTGCGAGCGTGTGCGGTTCGGGCTTTGGTATTGAGTGGGGTCGCGATCTGTCGCTCAAGGTTGATGACGGTATGGATCGTCCACTCATGCGTTCCACGTCGTTTGGTCTCGGAGTCTTTTCGAGCGTTATTTCGGTCGTGCTCGAGGTTATCGCTGCTATTCCCGTTATCGGTGTAGTGCTTTCGCTGGTGGAGGGCGTGGTAATTGGCGCCGCGGGCTCGTATTCTTATTACGGCTCTTATGCGCTCGAGGCTGCGCTGTTCGGTTCGCTCGGCCTGCTTGTCCTGGCGCTAATTGCCTCGGCGATTCTGGGTGTCTTCTTTAAGATGTTCGCCGACATCGCCGTGATGCACTTTGCGGTGACCGGTCGCGTCGAGAGCGCGTTTTCGCTCGATAAGGTCTGGGCGGCGTTTAAGCACAACAAGACCAAGCTGTTCTGTGCTTCGTTCCTTCCCGAGTTTTTGACGGGTCTGGTCGCCAACGTTGTCACCTGGATCCTGACGTTCGTCTTTGGCACCATTGCCTCTGTCGGTATGTATAGCTACTACTACCGTCCTTCGGCTATTGAGGCGCTTGTTACCGGCGGTGGCATCACGCTCGTATTGTTCTTGGTACTGACGGCGTTTGTCACGGTATTCCTTACGGTCTTTGGCAAGATGCTCAAGCATCGTGCCGTTGGCTATTGGGTAGCGCGCTATGCAGCTGAATGGGCTGATGAGGATAAGGATGACGTCCTGACCTTTGTGCTGCCGTTTGAGAAGAAGGCCGCCCCTTCGGGCTATAGCGCTCCGGATGTCGCGCCCGCACCTGAGCCCGAGCCCGAACCTGAGCCCGAGCCCGCACCTGAGCCCGAGCCTGAGCCCGCCTCTGATTCCGAGCCCGCACCAGAGCCGGCGCCCGAGCCCGAGACCGAGCCGACGCCTGAACCTGAGCCCGAACCCGAACTCGAGTCAAGTTCCGACGAGGACCCTCAGGACGAGTAGCCCTGCCGCCTGCCATTTGGGGACGGGGTGGAAATGGCAGAAATAGCGCTTGACAAATGAGCGGGGCCGAACGTTGAGATAACGTCCGCCCCCGCTTTGATATCGCGATGCGGCTATGACTGCGAGATGGTCGTGGATCGACTACTCGTCGTGCTTCTCCTCGCGGCGGGCGGCGGCGCGAGCGTCGTGGATGCCCTTGATTGCGGCGTGTCGGGCGGTGCGGGCATCGTGCATGGCGTCGCGGGCCTCGGCGGCCGTGGCCTTGGCAGAGCGCAGTTTGGCTGCCAGGTCGGGATTGGTCTCGGCGACCGCGGCAATCGTGGGGCCGTCGAGCTCTTCTTGTGTGGGCTCGGCCAAAAAGTCGATGGCATATTGGGCGGCCACCATGGAGCCCTTGGCCAGTACCGACTCGTCAATCTTGTAGAAGCAAGAATGTTGGGCGTACGTGGCGCCAATCTGGGGGTTGCGCGTGCCAACAAAGGCGAGCACGCCCGGTACGCGGCGCAGGTACTCTGAAAAATCCTCACCCGAGAGTGTGCCGCGATAATGGCCTTGGCCGGTGGGGCCCAGGCATTTGATTACTGCCTGGCGGCAGCGCTCGCTCGAGGCGGCATCGTTTTCGACCTTGTAATTGGCGATGGTGTAGTCGGTGAGCTCTGCCTCGGCGCCCAAGGCGGCCGCGGTATGCTCCACGATGCGGCGCATGAGCTCCGGCATTTCCTCGTGGGTCGAATCTCCGTAGGTGCGCACCGTGCCGGCAAGGTAGGCCGTGCCGGCGATAACGTTGCGCGCGGTGCCGCCGTGCAGCTCGCCGACGGTAATGACGGCCGGCTCGTAGGGACTGATCTCGCGCGAAACGATGGTCTGCAGAGCGTTGACGATCTCGGCGGCAACCATAACGGCGTCGTGACCGCGCTGGGGCATGGCGCCGTGGCACGAGGTGCCGCGGACGTCGATGCGGAACCAGTCGGTATTGGCCATGCGCGGACCGGGCTCGCAGCTCACGGTGCCGGCGTCGACCTCACTCCAGATGTGCGCGGCGTAGGCGCCATCGACGCCGTCGAGCACGCCCGTGCCGATCATGAGCTTGGCGCCCTGGCCGTTTTCCTCGCTGGGCTGGAAGACGATGCGGACTTCGCCGTGGATGTCGTCGGTCATATGGCGCAGGATTTGCAGCGTGCCGAGCATCATGGCGATGTGGCAGTCGTGGCCGCAGGCGTGCATGCAGCCCTCGTTGACGCTGGCAAACTCCTCGCCGGTCTGCTCGGTGACGGGCAGGGCGTCGATGTCGGCGCGCAGCAGGATGCGGCGGCGTGGCGTGCCGTCCTCGCGATAGGCGTCGGGCGCGGTGCCGCGAAGGGTCGCCACCAGGCCCGTCTTGAGGGGACGCTCGTAGGGGATATTCATGGCGTCGAGCTGGTTGGCGATGTCGGAGGTCGTGCGCTCCTCGGCAAGGCTCAGCTCCGGGTGCTTATGGAAGTGCCGGCGCTGCTTGATGATATAGGGTTCAAACTCGGTAGCGATATCTTGGATGGCTGCGGTGACGTCGTCAGCCGCTCGCACCTCGGTCGCCGCCATAATCTGCTGTGCCTTGGTCTTCGTCATGGTCGATTTGCTCCTTGCTGGGTTGATCGCAAAATCGTACAGGCTCTCTCCAGTATGCCACCTGCCGCTAGGGCTGGTAAAGTTGCCGTTTGCCGCTTGGGGTTTTGTTACAAGGGCGGGGGAGTACACTCGGGGGTGTTGAATTTCCTGCCAGAGATGGGGATGCCCATGCAACATATCGATCGGATTATCCGCTCCAAGAACGTCTTTACCGCGCAAGACGGCATCGATACCGCCCGCGAGCTGGCGATTGCCATCGCAGGCGACCGTATCGTCGCAGTCGGTGCGCCCGATGACGTGATTGCCGCCGCGCCTGCCGCCACGCCGGTTATCGACTACGGCGAGCAGTTTGTCTGCCCCGGTTTCCACGATGCGCACCTGCATTTCTTCCATACTTCGGTTGGCTCCTCGCCGTACATGCTCATGGATATGGGCACGTCCGAGGCAGCATTGGTGCAGCATGCGCTCGAGTTTTCCAAAGGCTTGCCAGATGACGCCTGGGTCGTGACCCAGGGTTGGCGCGATTACCGCTGGGATCCGCCCGAGCACCCTACCAAGGCCTCCCTCGATGCGGCATTTCCCGATCGTCCCTGCGTTATGTACTCGGGCGACGGGCACACGCTGTGGCTCAACAGCCGCGCACTCGAGGCGCTTGGCGTTACGCGCGACAGCGAGCCTCCGGCGGGTGGCAGTTACGACAAAGATGCAAATGGCGAGCTTACGGGTATCGCCCACGAGGCGGCTGCTATGCAGCTGCTGCCGCGCTGCCTGGAGTGGCTGGGCGAGGACCGCATCGCGAGCGCTTACGCCGACCAGATGAAGCGTATGGCCGAGCAAGGCATCACCTCAATCTGCGATATGTCGCTCATGCCCATGCCGGGCTGCGATTTTATCCGCGACGATGTCTACGGCAAGCTACAGGCAGCCGGCAAGCTGGGCATCCGAGCCCATCTGTTCCCCACGTTGCTGGATGACCAATCGCGCTTAGAAGAACTGCAGACCCGCTACGCGAACAACGCGCTGCTCTCGGCGCCTGGTTTTAAGCAGTTCTTCGACGGCGTCTCGAGCGAGCACACGGCATATCTCACCGAGCCCTATACCAATCCGCGCTTCCCGGGCGATCAAGGTCGCCTGACGGTTCCTGCCGAGCGCATGCGTAAGCTGGTTCTGGCGGCTGCGGAGCGCGGCCACACTGTGCGTATCCACGTCATCGGCGACGGTGCGATTCATGCCGCGCTGGATATCTTCGAGGAGGCCGCCGACCTGTACGGCCTGCCCCAGCACGGCCATAACACACTCGAGCATCTGGAGAACCTCCTGCCCGAGGACATCGACCGCCTGCGCAAGCTCAACGTGGTTGCCTCGAGCCAGCCCTGCCACATCACGCTCGATCCGGGTGGCCCAGAGCGCGACCTTGGCCTGGAGCGAAGCCGAATCATGTGGCCGTTCGCAACCTATAAGCAGCGCGGCATCCGCCAAGCCTTCGGTACTGACAGCCCTATCACGTCCGTTACCAGCATGAACGTGCTCTACACGGCTATTACGCGCCAAGACCCCAAAAGCCACTGGCCCGAGGGCGGCTGGCTGCCGAGCGAGCGCATCGATGCGGCAACGGCCCTGCGCAACTACACCCTGGGCAGCGCCTACGCGGCAGGCGACGAGCAAAACCTCGGCAGCCTAGAGCCCGGCAAATACGCCGACCTGGTAGTCCTGGACCAAAACCTGCTCACCATCGACCCCCAAGAACTCCAAGCCACCAAAGTCCAAGCCACCTACCTGGCAGGCAACTTAATCTACGAGCGCTAGCCCCATACCCCACCCACAAGGGGCGCGTTTCAGCAACGTGCCCCTTTCTTGTTCGCACCATCCGCATCGCCATTTTGCTGTACTGACTTTTCTGAATGCCGGGCCCGAATTAGTTAACCTGCCTCCCGGGGCGGACCGGAGGGCATGAAGTTTGTCGCGAGTTCCGCACGCAAAGGAAAGCACTTAATGTGCTTTCCGTCTT
>CAUCNB010000085.1:0-5891 GCA_958444075.1 uncultured Collinsella sp.
TTGCGGTCATCGTTTTGGAATGTGCCACGGCTTACGACGTGGATGTGTCCGTTCGCCGTTTGGTTCGCCTGTCTCGTTTGATTGGTCTTCCTCGCTGGCTGTGCGCTCGCATTATGGCGTCGTTCGATACGCCCGAGGGCGTGCTCAACTTTGCCGGTAATCTTGCGCCCGCGCCGCTTGCTCTGCACGAGAATGCGTTTGCGACTAAAGCCGACCCGTATATCTCGCAGCTCGTTGCGCCTGTCTTCCCGGGCTGTCATGCTCCTGTCGATGCGCAGGTCGCGGTTGCGTCGGGTGTGTTTGAGCGTGCTGCCGCGGTTGCCTCGGACCTCAACGCTCAGCTCATCGCCACTGCGGCGACGCGTCCCGGTCGTTGCCTGGAGATTGGCGCCGGTCGCGGCACTAAGACCTATGTGATGATGTGCCAGGCCAAACGTGCCGGTTACAAGCGTCAGCATACTGCGCTCGATCTGCATGATCGTAAATGTGATCAGAATCTCGCGCGCCTGCATAAGGCGGGCATCTCGGGTGTTCGTACGGTGTCGGGCGATGCCTGCGAGCTCAATGAGGTGCTTACGTCGTTTGATGCCATGCTCGGCGAGCCCGCCCTGTTCGACACGGTGTTTATCGATGCGCCGTGCTCTGGCACCGGCACCATGCGCCGTCATCCCGAGATTCCGTGGCGCCTGACCGAGAACGACGTTACGACTGAGCTGCCTCACCTGCAGCTGACGATGCTCAAGGAAGCAGCCGCGCGCGTGGCTGCTGGCGGTGAGCTTATCTATGCCACCTGCTCGGTTTTTGATGAAGAGAACACGCAGGTCGTGGATGCCTTCCTGGCCTCTCCTGAGGGCGCCGGCTTTACCGTGGCGCCGCTCTCCGAAGCCCAGATTTTGCAGCTCCCCGAGTACGATCATGCCAAGAGCCTCGTCACCCTGCGCCAAAACGCTCGAGGCCTCTTCCAAAGTGTCCCCGTTAATGCGGACTCCTACGACGGCCACTTCTGCGCCCGCTTGGTCCACAAGTAACTACTAAGTTGCGGTGAAATAGGGATTGAATAGCGGTATCCACCCGCCAGACAGTCCTTATTTCACCGCAACTCAGAAGGTCGTGCGAGTGGAGATCGCAATGGCGGTAAAGAGTGGTAATAAAAGCCCCGTCTCATACTTGCTGTTATCAAAAGCAGGGCGGATTACGGGTCCAGATTGGTGTTGTCCGACCACAGCAAAAATGGCCTGAATAAAACCGCAGGTAGATGGCTTGTTGAAATTTCCAAATTACTGTAATAGATAGAGGTTGTCAATTCAGCCCCGTAATCCGGTAGAGTTTTGAAATGTTACAAACTTAGCATCAGTCAGAAATCAAATCTATAGAAAAGTTGCGGTGAAATAGTTCCTGTTTGGGCGTTGAATGGGCTGATTCAGGAACTATTTCACCGCAACTCATAGGGAAATCTGGGTAGCGGGACCGTTTGTCGCTAGTGGTTGTGTGGGCAGTTGGCGCAGCAGCCGCTGGTGGCGCTGGTGCTGGAACCACCGCTGCGCTGGTCGGTGTTGTAGAAGCCGCTGCCCTCAAACTTGATGCCGCTGGCCGAGAACGTCTTGGATGCCGGAGCGCCGCAGCTCGGGCACACGACCTCGGGGGTCTCGGACATGGGATGCTCAACCTCAAACACGTTGCCGCAGCTCGAGCACTTATAATCGTAGCGCGCCATAATACTTCCTTTTCAGCACAAAGCGGGCAGATCGCTCTGCCCGCATAAATTCAAACAGCTGTAACTGTACCCTATATCGGGGGTTTTATCACGCTTCGCCCCAGAATCTATGGGTGTTGCGCAGGAGCTGTGCAGTTTTGCCCTCGGCGGCCGCAACGTCGGCCTCATCGGCCTGCCAGGTCCAGTTGCCCGTGGCGACACCCGGCACGTTCATGCGCGCGTCGTCGCTAAGCCCCAGAACATCCTGCAGCGGCATCATCACCAGGGGAGCGTCGCTTGCCAGCGCGTCGCTCATCAGCTTGGCCGCCACCTCAACACCGCTCGGCTCGTCGCCGCCCGCAAAGGAGCGTGTGCACCAACCGGTGAGCGTCGACGTGTCGTGCGTCGAGGTATACAGAATCTTGCCCGGCGTGGGATGCACACCGCAGCGGACGTCGTAATCGCTAAACTCCAGCACGTCCATGCCGGGGAAGCCGCAGGTCGAAGCCATGGCGCGAACACCGGGCGTCAGGTAGCCTAGGTCCTCGGCGATAAAGTTGAGCGGCCCCAGCTCGTCATAGGCAGTCTGGAACAGATCCTTGCCCGGACCCGCCAGCCAGCGGCCGTCGGCGCAGGCCTTGCCTGCGGGAATGCTAAAGTAGCTGTGGAATCCCAGGAAGTGGTCCAGGCGCACACGGTCGTAGAGTGAGAGCGCGCGACGCAGACGGTCCATCCACCAGCGGTAGCCGTTCTCCTTCATATGACCCCAGCGGAACGTCGGGTTGCCCCACACCTGGCCCTCGGGCGCAAAGTTGTCGGGCGGTGCACCGGAGATCTCGATTGCCTTACCGGTATCGGACAACCAGAAGTTCTCGGGTTCGCTCCACGCATCGGCCGAATCGTCCGAAACGTACATAGGAATGTCGCCGATAACCTCGATGCCCTTCTTGTGCGCATAGTTCATGAGCTCGCACCAGGCAAGGTCAAAGCGGTACTGCATGTACGCCTGCAGCTCTGCCTCGTCGTGGAAACGCTTGTCGTCAATCAGATGCTCGTTGTAGCGCGCGACATCGGCCGGCCAATCGTGACGCGATTCACCTTCAAAGTACTTCTTGACGGCCATGTAGACGCAGTACTTCTCGAGCCAATCGGCGTTGCGATGTTTAAACGCCGTGTAGAGCGGGTCTGCATCCTCGCCGCCACGGGCCTTCCAAGTCTCAAAGTCGGCCGCCAGTTCCACTTGGCTTTCGGGCAGCAGGTCGATATTGCCTGCAAAGGCCGAAGGACCGGCGTAAGGGGAGCGGAAGAAGTCCGTCGGGTTGACAGGCAGGACCTGCCAGTAGCGCATGCCCATGGCGGCCAGATGGTCGATAAAGCGACGCGTGGGCGCGCCGATCGTACCGGGCTTGCCGTCGTCGGTCGGCACCGATGTGATATGACACACGACGCCCGCGCCGTGATCGAGCGGCTCCTGCAGGCGCTGCTCGGCATGGTGATAGATGATCGACGAGCCCAGCGGATACAGATCGAGCGTGACCGTACCGTTGTGGATCTCGCACTCGTGACCGCTGATAACGTCACTCGCGCATTCGCCGAGCGCCGGAATCGTCACGCGGTGCGAATTGCGCAGACTGCGGTTGATGATAACCGTCGCGGACTCGCCATCCTTGCCCGTGCGGTTGTAGGCCAGCACCTCATCGTTGAGCGCGAAGGCCTTAATCTCGCCGTCGATCATAAACGGCAGTGCGCGGCGTACGGCGGAGGCGTTCTTGACAATAGCCAGCGTGTCGAAGTCGTGCAGTTGGTCCTTGGTCGGCAGAGTGCGGCGGTTGCCCGGATCGGTAAGGCCCTCCAGGCCGTATTCGTCGCCGTAGTAGATCGAAGGCACGCCGGGGAAGGTCATCTGCATGAGCGTTGCAAGCCAAAAACGGCTCTTGGCCAGGCCCATCGAGCTCTCGTCCAGTCGCCACTTGCTGCGCTCGCGCTCGGGCAGCTGCGACTCGTCGGGGCCGCCGCCGAGCACCGAGATGATACGCGGGCGGTCGTGGCTCGAAAGCAGATTGAGCGCGCAGGACAATGCCTCGCTCGGGTAGTTCTCGCGCAGGGTTTCGATATCCTCGGCTGCTTGGTAGGCGTTCTTGTAGCCCATCAAAAAGCCGATGACCATGTCGCGGAAAGGGTAATCCATAGCAGAGTCCAGCTCGGAGCCCTGCAGGTAACGACGCAGATGGCCATAGCTAATCTTGTTGGAGGCGTCTTCCCAGACTTCGCCGAGCAACAACGCGTCAGGCTTTTCGGCAAGTACGGCCTTCTTAATCTCGGCCAGGAAGTCGTCGGAAAGCTCGTCAGCGACGTCCAGGCGCCAACCATGGGCACCGGCGCGCAGCCATTTGCGGATCACGCCGTCCTTGCCCAGGAGCCGCTCGCGTACCAGCTCGGAGCTCTCATTGATGGCGGGCATGTTGCCCACGCCCCACCAGCAGTCGTACGAGCCGTCCTCGTGGAAATAAAACGCATCGCGCCACGGCGAATCCTCGCTCTGCCACGCGCCCACGCCGGGGTAGTTGCCGTAGCGGTTGAAATAGATAGAGTCGTCGCCCGTGTGGTTGAAGACGCCGTCCAGAATAATGGAAATGCCGAGCTTCTCGGCTGCCTCGCACAGCTCCGTAAAGTCCTGCTCGGTGCCCAGGATCGGGTCGATCTTGGTGTAATCGGCCGTGTCGTAGCGGTGGTTGCTCGCGGCCTCAAAGATGGGGTTGAGGTAGATGGCCGTAAAGCCCAGCTCCGCGATGCGGGGCAGGTCATTTTGGATGCCCTTGAGCGAGCCGCCGTAGAAGTCCCAGGTCTTGATGGAGCCGTCCTCGGCGCGCTCGTATACGGGCGGCTCGTTCCAGTCCTCGATCATGCGGCGCTGGATTCCGTTGCGCGGTTTTTCGACCTCGGCCAGCGTGCGCTCGCGCCAGTTTTCGTCACGGGCGTAGCGATCGGGGAAGATCTGGTAGACCATGCCACGCTCGTACCACTCGGGACGCACTTCGCGGTGCTTATAGACGGTAATCTGGAAGGACGGTACCTCGGCGTAGTCGTAAGTTACGCCCTCGCCACCGGTGCGGCCTTGCGGCGCGCCCAGGCGAACCTCGGGCTGGCCCTCGATATTGCAGATAAAGCTGTACCAGATAAGACAGGGCTCGGTGCACTCAAGCTCTACGGTAAATATGCCGTCGCCCTCGTGCGTCATGGGATAGAGAGACTCACCGATCTCATCGACCCAGGTGCGCAGCGTAAGCGTTGCCTGGTTGGGATCGGCATCCTCCAAAATCACCGAGAGCGAAACGGTAGTTCCAGTGGTCACAGCGCCAAACGGAGTGCGAAACTGCGGAAGACGGCTGTTGTGTATCAATCTCATAGTACGGTCCAGTTCAATAGAATCACGGCCTGCGGGCCATGGCTTTACGCACAAGTTGTAAGTATATCTGTTGTACACAGGCTGTATAAACAACATCCGTTTACCATCGGCGAACGGTTGTCCTAGAAAATCGTTTTACCAACTATCTACAGCGAAGGGGCGCCCGGTTGGAGCGCCCCTTGCTTAGGGTTTGATGAGGTTTTGGATCGTCTGTGGGCTAGCGGCGCTTGCGGGTGGCCGTTGCCTTACGGACGGACGTCTTCTTAGTCGGAGCCTTTTCCTCTGTTGCGGCGGCGGGGGAGACCGGGGCCTTCTTGGTGGGCTCGGGCTTGGCCTTTACCTCGGCCTTGGGCTCCTCTTTGGCGGCAGCGGGCTTGGCCTCGGATGCCTTCGGTGCCGGCTTGGCCTTTACTGCGGGCTTGGCCTCGGCCTTAGCCTCCGCCTTGGGAG
Organism: uncultured Collinsella sp.; assembly: GCA_958444075.1. Classification (GTDB taxonomy): domain Bacteria; phylum Actinomycetota; class Coriobacteriia; order Coriobacteriales; family Coriobacteriaceae; genus Collinsella. Next base: position 5,550 of record CAUCNB010000085.1, read on the forward strand.
CAGCAGCCTTGGTCGTGGTCTTCTTAGCCGTCGTCGTTGCGCGCTTGCGCGTGGTGGTCTTGGCGGCTGGCTTGGCCTCGACGGTTGCCTCGGCCTTGGTCTCGGCGAGCGTTTCCTCGACTTTGGCGGCCGGCTTTGCGGCAGTCTTGGTCGTGGCGGCCTTGGTCGTCGACTTCGTTGCCGTGGTCTTCTTGGCAGTTGTTGCCTTCTTGGCGGTCGCGGTCGTCTTCTTGGCAGCGGTCTTGGCCGGTGCCTTGGCGGCGGGCTTTGCCTCGACGGCGGCCTCAGCCTTTACCTCGGGAGCAGCCTCGACTTCGGCGGCCTTCTTGGCAGCTGAAGTGG
>CAUCNB010000086.1:0-5629 GCA_958444075.1 uncultured Collinsella sp.
ATTTGGACACATGGAGGCGCTGCGCCTTTCCGTCGGCCTGTTTGCCCTGCTCGGGTGCCTTGCCATGGCAGCGCTGAGCTCCTCCAACCCCATCAGCAACTGGCTCATGTCGATTGCTGGGGCGAATCCCGATCCCGCCGTTCTGGGCTGTCTGTGCGCAGGAATTGCCGTGCTGGCCCTCGCGCTCTTTGCACTGAGCTGTGCCATCAGCACCAAGGTCTATCGAGCACGCGACCTGTAGGCAAGTGCGGTATCATCGGGCATGCGCCACAGATCGGCGTGGTCTATTTTGGGGAGGCACTCAACCTGTGTCGTGGGTTACAGCAGCATTTTGGAAATAACGATCCGTCAGGAGCACAAGCTCAACTTGAAAACCCTCGCACCGGACTCGAGATACCCGTATTGACCATGCGCTGCCGTGCTACTTGCGCAGCGGCTTGGGCAGCGGAATGCCCGCCGCAATGATCGCGGCGATAATCATGCAGACAATGCCCTTGAGCGGGAAGCACATGAGCAGCAAGCCCACGACCATGACGGGCTGACGCATGACGGCACCCATCGTCGAGGCGGTACAGACGGCGACGCAAAAGACCGGATCGGCGCCCGTCAGGATGGCAAGGCCGTAGCCCAGGCTCACGCCCGAGAAGATAACGGGGAAGAAGTGGCCGCCGCGCCAGCCCATGTTGATGAGGGCAGGTGTCAGCATGGCCTTGACAAGACCGGTTGCAATAAGCACGCCAGCGGGGATGGTCATATAGGTCTCCATGAGCACATCGGCCTGCGTCTCGCCAGCAAACATGGTGTAGGGCAGGACCGTGCCGCAGATAGCGAGCGCCAAACCGGCCAGCATGGCCTTGGCAACAGGGCGCTCCCCTATGGCGTGGGCCAACGCCTCGCTTGCGTGCTCCGAGACAAAGTACAGCCAGCCGCAGACTGTACCGGCAAGCGCCAGGGGAATAAGCCAGGCAAGCTCGAGGTTGCCCACCTGGGCGGCCTCGAACCTCGGCATGCCCATACCGCCGCCCATAAGCTGGCCGAGCAACAGATAGGTGCCCAGGCCGCCGGCAATCGCGATGCCGTAGACCACGGTCTTTTGCGCCTTGGGCAGCTTGATGGTGATTTCATCGGACGCTGAGTCCTCATCGTCGTCGGCGCCCCGGCCGTCAGCGCTGCCGGCGAGCGGCGCCACAAAGCCAAAGACGGGCGCAGTAAAGAGCGCCGTCAGGGCAGCCTGGGTACCCAGCAGTGTGAGCTCTCTAAACTCGGCGCCAAAGCGACGCATGCGGTCGCCGACCCAGCTGCACAGGCCCGCGATAACGCCGGTCAGGCCGGCCTCCGGTCCAATGCTTCCGCCAAACAGCAGCGGCAGCAACGCCGCGAGTGAAAGCTTGCCCAGGTTATCGTACGGATAGCGGCCGTCGCGCTTTACCTTGGCCATCACCTGGTTGAGGTCATCGGTCTTGGCGCCCGTCATCTTCTCGTACAGACCGATCAGCAGGCCGCCCAGCAGGCAGACGAAAAACGGATACGGCAAAAAACCGAACGGACCGCTCGCGAGTTCGGGCGAGGCGACGCCCAGCATATGCGGGATCTCGGTCCATAGATAGTCGATACCATGCTCCATCGCAAAGAAAAACAGCCGGACCGCGGCACCAGCAAACGCACCGGTCACAGCCACACTCACTAAAAACAGCGCACGGTTTTTGGGTTTTGCCAGGTTATCCATCGGGACCTCCCGTTGGTCAAAAGCGACAAAGATAACTTTTATTGTAAGACGGGTACCGCGCAGGCGGGCAAACCATCTACGCCGTAAACGGCGCTACTGGGCACCGCACGCGCGACAGACCTAAGGCTTAGCTGCCGATAATCGATGCGATCTCGTGCAGGTCATCGGCAAAGTAGATGCCTTGCTGGCGCTGCAGGCTCGATAGGCCCTTATCGATCATATGCTCGAGCAGCGACTTGAGGTCGTTGTAGTAGCCGTCCAAGTTATACAGAATACACGGCGTACTCAGATGTCCCAATGACACGGCCGACATGACCTCGGCGATCTCCTCGAGCGTGCCCGTGCCGCCCGGAAAGGCGACAAACGCATCGCCGAGCTCAATCATCTTGGCCTTGCGCTCGGCCATGTCGCTCGTCACGATAAGGTCATCGATACCATCGTGCTGATACTCCGCCTCGATAAAAAAGCTTGGCTCCACGCCGGTCACGTGTCCGCCGGCATCGAGCACGCTATCGGCAAGCGCGCCCATCAGCCCCGACTTGGACCCACCGTACACCAGCGCATGTCCGTTGGCGCCAATCCAGTTGCCCAGCTCCTGCACCGCGGGCAGAAACGCCGGGTCATTACCGACGCTGGCGCCCAGATACACGGTGATATTCATATTCAGTCCCCCTCATCGTGACGCGCGGCGCCCGCCCTAGCGTTGGCGTCGGCGATATTCGCGCACGCGGCGCGACAGGTCGGCGAGCTCATCGCGATCGAGCTCTTCCAGATGCTCAAGATCGTCCATAAAGCGCGCCATGGTGTCCTTTTGGCGCATCTTGATGAGCGTATTGCAGTAGTTCACCGCCACGCCCGTGAGCATGGCGATGTAGAAGATGCTGATGACGCTCAAAACGACGGTGATAGCGCGGGCAACCGGCGTTTCGGCCGGGATATCGCCAAAGCCGATCGTCGATACGGTCTCAAAGCTAAACCAGAGGCCATCGCCAAACGTAAGGGTCGCAGGGTCGGACAGCCAGACGGCCGTCGAGCACAGCAGGTAGAAGATAAGGAACAGGCCGGTGATGCGCGCAAAGCCAGCCTGGCGCAACACGTCGGCAAGCGTCCTCAACTTGTTCATCGCGACCCCTTTTCCCAAGCGCCCAATCATGTTCGTTCGGTATTGTCCCACACTCGACACTCGAGGACGCTCCTTTTGTGCTGGCAGAAAGGGACTGTCCCCAACTGCCGGCACATAAGGAACGTCCCTAAGTGCCAACTCCGGCAAAGAGTGTCCCCGGCGACTAGTCGTTTAAGAACGTCCCCAATGACTACTACAACTGCCGGACAGATTGGGAACGTCCCTAAGTGCCGGATGTTAGGCAAGCTGAGCTGGTATCCTTATGCGGTATTATCTCGACTCGATAGGATTGCCTGTGAAACCTTCCGCCGTCCTTCGCTTAGCTCTATATCGCACCCTAGCTGTCGCGCTTGCTGCGCTCACACTACTGAGCGCCGTCATGCCCACCCCAGCCTTTGCCGCCGACTCCGACCAGCAGGTCAAGACGGTTCGCGTTGGCTGGCTCGTCAACAACAAAGGCTTCCAGGAAGGCACGCCGGGCGAGCGCCTCTCGGGATGGGGCTACGAGTACCTCCAGACCCTCTCGTATTACACAAAGGGCTGGCAATACGAATACGTTAGCGGCACCTTCTCCGAGCTTATGGACATGCTCGAGGCAGGCGAAATCGACCTCATGCCCAACATCTCGTATTCGGCAGAACGCGAGCAGAAGCTGCTCTTTTCCTCGAACCCCGAGGGCACCGAGCGCTACTACATCTACGCCAGGCCCGACCGCGACGACCTGGCCAAGGGTGACCCCCAGGCGCTCCAAGGCCTCACCATCGGCTGCAACTCTGGCGTTATGCAAACTATCGTCGGCCAGCAGTGGCTCGCCGACGAAGGCGTTACCTGCACCTATAAAGAAATCGACACCGGCAGTGCCCTCTTTGAGGCGCTTGCAGACGGCGAGGTCGACGCCGTCATCATGAACGACACCATTTCGTCGCCCGATGCGTCACCCATGTTCTACGTAGGCTCGAGCGACTACTATTTTGCCGTTCCCAAAAGCCGCCCTGATCTGATGAACGACATCAACGCCGCCATGACGACCATCGCCCGCGATAACCCGCGCTATAACGAGGAAGTCAAATCGAGTTACTCGACCCAAAACAGTGGCTCGTCATCGCTCACCGGCCCCGAGACCACCTGGCTCAAAGAAAACGGCAATACCATCACGATCGGCTATCTTAAAAACCAACTTCCCTACTGTACGCAAAATGACGACGGCGAGATGGAAGGGTCGCTCGCCTCGCTTGCAACGACGTTGCACGACAAGTTTGGCATTACGGTCAAAACAATCGCACTCTCGAGCAACAAACAAATGATCAAAGCCCTTTCCAACGGGACCATCGATGTCGCCCTGCCGTTGTTTCGCGACTACTGGCTCGCCGAGCAGACAGGGGTCATCCAGTCAAACTCGATGGGAACGGTTTCGCTGACCGCCATTCACAGTGGCAAAAACCTGAACAGCGACCTTAAGAACATCGCTTGTACAAAGAGCACAATCGTTAACCGTTTTGAGCTCGAAAGTCTCTTTCCGAACGCAACGGTAACCGAGTATTCGAATGACGGCGAGGTGCTCAAAGCCCTCGATGAGGGGAAGGCACGTTGCATCATTGTCCCCAGCACGCGCCTGGAAACTCTCCGCGACATCTACGACATCGAGGATTTCGAAACACAGGAACTCACCAACACGGCACAACTATCGTGTTTAATTTCGCGCGGCAAGCCCGAGCTGCTGGGAATCATCAATAAGGGCATCGTCAATGCAGGTGAATCGCTCTCTGCAAACAGCTATTTCCCCACATCGTACTCGGCGCAAGAATCGGATGCGTTCCGACTTCTCTACCGCAACCGCATCGTCATTGCGGCAGTCGTCATTTGCATTTTGCTCACCGGCATCGTCATCCTTGTCTGGTCGCTTTACCGCGCACAGGAGGAACGGCAGAAAGCCGATGCCGCCAACGCCGCCAAAACCGCTTTCCTCACGCGCATGAGCCACGACATCCGCACGCCGCTCAACGGCATCCTGGGCCTTATCGAAATTGAGGAATTGAGAGAAGGCGACATGCAGGTCGCCCGCGAAAGCCGCGCCAAGGCGCGCGTTGCCGCCAATCACCTGCTGTCACTGATTAACGACATCCTCGAGATGGGCAGGATCGAGGAGCGCAAAGTGACGCTCGAGCACGAATCATTCAACCTTAAAGAGCTGTGCGACAATGCGCTCGTACTGTGCAAGCTCCGCGCATCGGACCGCGGCATAACCATGCTCGACACCAGCGAGCCCTACGCTGTCGACCAATATATGATCGGCAGCCCCACCCATATTCGGCAGATCCTTGTCAACCTGCTCGACAACAGCATCAAGTACAACAAGCACGGAGGCACCGTCACGTTCTCATCGACCATCAAACCGGTCGACGACGAGCACGCCGTGTTTTGCTTTAGCGTCTCGGATACCGGCATTGGTATGACATCCGAGTTTTTGGCACACATTTACGAGCCGTTTGCCCAGGAAGGCGACGATGCGCGCAGCAAGTTCCAAGGAACCGGCATTGGCATGTCTATCGTCAAATCGCTCATCGATATGATGGGCGGCACGATTGAGATTTCGAGTGAGGTTGGCGTGGGGAGTACGTTTGACGTCCGGATTCCGCTCGATATCGACAAGAACCCTCAGATAAAAGAATGTGCAGACACGCAGGTACGCAGCTGCTCACTCGCCGGCATGAACGTCCTTTTGGCAGAAGATAACGAACTCAATGCCGAGATTGCCCAAGCTCTGCTCGAAAGCAAAGGCA
>CAUCNB010000087.1:0-5496 GCA_958444075.1 uncultured Collinsella sp.
TCTACCCGGTGTGCTGACGACCCAACAGGTGGAGGCGCTGCTCAAGACGCCTGATACCTCAACACCCGCGGGACTGCGCGATGCGGCGATGCTCGAGCTGCTCTATGCCTCGGGCGCCCGTATCTCTGAGCTCGCAGCACTCAATGTGGAGTCCATTGCGTGGTCCGAACGCACGCTGCGCCTGTGGGGCAAGGGGAGCAAAGAACGTATCGTCCCTCTGTATCGTCGTGCGCTCGAGGCGACGCGTCTCTATATTGAGGAGGGGAGGCCGGAGTTGCTCGCTCAGGCAAAGCGTCGTGACCCCGCTACCGGGCCGCATCCGCTGCTTATATCGGCGCGCGGTAATCGCATGAGTGCCGCCATGCTCAGGCGGCGGTTTCATATGCTGGCGACGCTCGCCGGCATTCCGGCCGACATCGCCCCGCATGCGATGCGCCATACCTTTGCGACCGACTTGCTCGAGGGCGGCGCGGACCTGCGCTCGGTTCAAGAGCTGCTAGGTCATGCGAGCCTGTCCACGACGCAGATCTACACGCATCTCACACCCGATCGGCTTAAGCGGGCTGTGGCTCAAGCCCATCCCCGCGGCGAATAGTGGCTGGGACGTTCCGCGCCGCGCTCAGGTGTGTGGTTTTGATTGCGGGTTGGCACGAAGATGCATTCCTGCTATCATTCATCGGGTTGCTTCACGGCAACAGGTTTTTATCACGCACGCGCGGCTACTTCATACCGTGGTGCCCGGGCTTTGGTAGCACATGTCCGGGTTGGTTTTGGAGGATGACCCCGCGCGGAGGCAAACCACAGGAGGTTTAACATGGCTACCAAGATTAATATCCGCACCCTGCTCGAGGCCGGCTGCCACTTCGGTCACCAGACCCGTCGCTGGAACCCCAAGATGAAGCCGTTCATCTTCGGTGAGCGCAACGGCATCTACATCCTCGACCTCAAGCAGACCATCCTTGACGCCGATCAGGCCTACACCTTCGTCAAGAACGTCGCCAAGGGCGGCAACGTGCTGTTCGTCGGCACCAAGAAGCAGGCTCAGGAGGCCGTCAAGAACGCTGCTGAGCGCGCCAACATGCCTTACATCAACCAGCGTTGGCTCGGCGGCATGCTGACCAACTTCGTCACCATCCGCTCCCGCATCAACCGCATGGAGGAGCTCGAGGCCATGGTCGAGGACGGTCGCATGGCAGTGCTCCCCAAGAAGGAGCAGGCTGTGCTCGGCAAGGAGCTCACCAAGCTCCAGACCAACCTCGGTGGTGCCCGCGACATGAAGGGTCTGCCCCAGGCTCTCTTCGTCATCGACACCAAGCGCGAGGAGAACGCCATCAAGGAGGCTCAGCGCCTGAACATCCCCGTCGTCGCTCTGATCGACACCAACTCCGATCCCGACGAGGTCGAGTACGGCATTCCCTGCAATGATGACGCTATCTCTGCTGTCACCCTTATGTGCGAGCTCATGGCTGACGCCTGCCTCGCTGGCTCCGGCAAGGAGCAGGTCTCCGAGGCCGAGATGGCCGCTGAGCCCAAGGCCGAGTAAATCAGTCTTAGTTAATTCTTTTTCATCTCTTTGAAAGGAACCACAATGGCCCAGATTACCGCCGCTATGGTCAAGCAGCTCCGCGAGATGACCGACTCCCCGATGATGGAGTGCAAGAAGGCTCTCGTCGAGGCAGACGGCGACATGGACGCTGCTGTCGACGTTCTGCGTAAGAACGGCCTTGCCAAGGCTGCCAAGAAGGCTGGCCGTGAGACCAACGAGGGCGCTGTCGCCGCGTTCGTCTCCGAGGATGGCAAGACCGGCGCTCTGCTCGAGCTCTCCTGCGAGACCGACTTCGTTGGCTCCAACGCCAAGTTCACCGGCTTTGCTTCCAAGGTCGCCGAGGTTGTCGCTACCACCGAGCCTGCTGACGTCGACGCCCTGCTCGAGAAGCCGATGGGCGAGGAGACCGTTTCCTCCGAGCTCACCGAGATGATTCACATCATGGGCGAGAACATGAAGATTTCCCGTTTCGCCGCCCGCAAGGCCGAGAACGGCGCGCTCGCTTCTTACATCCACATGGGTGGTAAGATCGGCGTCCTCGTCGAGTTCGCCTTCGAGAAGGCCGAGACCGCTCAGGCTGAGTCCTTCAAGACCTTCGCTCACGACGTTGCCCTTCAGGTTGCCGCCGTCGCCCCGATCTGCGCCACCCGCGATCAGGTTCCGGCCGAGACCGTCGAGCACGAGAAGCAGATCTACATGGCTCAGGCTGCCGAGTCCGGCAAGCCCGAGGCTATCCAGGAGAAGATGGCTGTCGGCCGTCTGGAGAAGTTCTACAAGCAGTCCGTGCTCACCGAGCAGGAGTTCATCAAGGACAGCTCCCTCACCATCAAGAAGTACGCTGAGCAGGTCTCCAAGGAGCTCGGCGACACCATTACCGTCGTTGCCTTTGACCGTCTGGTCCGTGGCGAGTAAATAAGCTCTTGTAGCTGGTAATGAGCAGGCTGTGGGTTTTACTCACAGCCTGCTTTTTCATGGCTCTTCTTAGAGCCTTTGATAGAATGTTGAGAGTTCAATCTAAAGGAGGATCGCTTTGTCCGACATCCGATATAAACGCGTGCTTCTGAAGCTTTCTGGCGAAGCACTGATGGGCGACGGCCACTATGGCATCGACCCCAAGGTTACCGACCATCTTGCCAAACAGGTCAAGGAGCTGCTCGCCGTTGGCCATGAGGTCGGCGTCGTTGTCGGCGGCGGCAATATTTTCCGCGGCATGGCCGGCGCTGCCGGTGGCATGGAGCGTGCTCAGGCCGACTACATGGGCATGCTGGCAACCGTTATGAACGCGCTCGCCCTGCAGGATGCTTTCGAGCACAATGATGTTCCCTGCCGTGTGATGAGCGCTATCCAGATGAACGAGATCTGCGAGCCCTATATTCGCCGTCGCGCCATCAACCACCTTTCCAAGGGCAACGTCGTTATTTTTGCCGCCGGTTCGGGCAATCCGTACTTTACGACTGACACCGCCGCGGCTCTTCGTGCGTGCGAGATCGGCGCCGAGATTCTGATCAAGGCCACCAAGGTCGACGGCATCTATGACAAGGATCCCGTCAAGTGCGCCGATGCCGTCCGCTTTGACAAGATCACCTACCATGAGGTGCTCGTCCGCGGTCTGCAGGTTATGGATTCCACGGCTACGGCACTGTGCCAGGATAACCGTATGCCGATTTTGGTCCTCAACATCGATGGCGAGGACACTGTCAAGCGCGCGCTTTCGGGTGAGCCCGTCGGCACGCTCGTCTATCAGGAGGATTAAGCATGGCAGAAAACATCACCGCCCATATGGACAAGTCGCTCGAGTCCCTCAAGCATAACTTCTCCAAGGTCCGTACCGGCCGCGCCAATGCCAACATTCTTTCCGACATCACCGTCGATTATTACGGTGTTCCCACGCCGGTCACGCAGGTTGCCGCCGTCAAGACCCCCGAGGCCCACATGCTTCTCATCGAGCCGTGGGACAAGGCGCTCATCAACGCTATCGTCAAGGCCATCGGTGCTTCCGATCTGGGTATTACCCCCAACTCCGATGGCACCGTCGTTCGTCTGCCGTTCCCGGCTCCCACCGAGGAGCGCCGTCGCGAGCTCGTCAAGGAGTGCCGCGAGTACGCCGAGCAGGCCAAGGTGTCTATCCGTAACATCCGTCGCGACTTCAACAACAAGCTCGAGCGCGATGAGGAGCTCACCGAGGACGATGTCCGTCGCGAGCAGGCCAAGGTCCAGAAGCACACCGATGAGTATGTCGCCAAGGTCGAGGAGCTTCTGAAGGAAAAAGAAGCCGAGGTCATGGAGATCTAAGGTGCAATACGACGAGCATAAACTGGTCGAGTACTTTGCCGACGCCCCTGCGGGCGTCGGTTTTTCCGACCTTGACCTCAATAACATTCCGCACCATATCTCGTGCATCATGGACGGCAACGGTCGTTGGGCCACGTCGCGCGGTCTTGCACGCACTGAGGGCCACAAGGCGGGTATCGTCTCCCTTCGCGAGATCATTACTGCCTGCGTGCGTCTGGGCGTCGACGTGCTTTCTGCCTATGCGTTTTCTACCGAAAACTGGAACCGTCCGCAGCATGAGGTCAACGTCTTGATGCATCTGTTTGCCAAGACGTTTATCGACGAGCTGCCTCTTCTGAAGCGCGAAAACGTGCGCGTTGTCTTTTTGGGCGACATTTCCGCGCTGCCCAAGAAGACCCGCGACGTTTTTGAACGCGGTCTTGCCGAGTGCGCCGATCACACCGGTATGACGCTGGCGCTTGCCGTCAACTACGGCGCGCGTGCCGAGATTACCCGCGCTGTCCGTCAGATTGCACTCGACGCTGCCGCCGGTAAGATCGATCCTGCCGCAATTGATGACGACATGGTGGCTTCCCACCTCTATACTGTCGGCCTTCCCGATCCTGAGCTTGTGATTCGCACCTCTGGTGAGCTGCGCCTTTCGAACTATCTGCTGTGGCAGGTGGCTTATTCCGAGTTCTACGTCACCGATACCTATTGGCCCGACTTTGATCGTTGGGGCCTTGTCGACGCCATTTTGGCCTATCAGGGCCGTGACCGTAGGTTTGGTGGACTGAGCAAGACCGAGGAGGCTTAATCGTGTCCGATCGTCCCAAGGCATCTGCTCCCAAGACGCCTGCGCGCAAAGCTGCCACTGCGGGAGCGCCTGCAGCGAAGAGCGGCACCGGTTCGTGGCTGGCGGGCTTTATTACCCGTGCCGCCGCCGGTATCGTCTACGCCGTTGTCTTTATCCTGTGCCTGGTTTTGGGTATCGTGCCCACGGCCATCTTTGTTTCTGTCATGAGCGGTCTGTGCTGCTATGAGTTTTTCCGTATGACAAGGCTCGATGGCAAGATGGCTAACGAGCGCATGGGTATCGCTGCCGCCGTACTCTTTCCGCTGTCGGCGTTGGGCGATTCGATGTTGCTGAATGCCCTGCTTTTTGCCCTGATGCTCGCTGTGGGCATTTGGTATGTCTGGTCGCCGCGTACCCGCATCTCTGATGTGGCAGTGACGCTCATGGGTCCCATCTACACTGGCTTTATGCTGTCGGCTATCGTGCTGCTGCGCGATGCCGTGCCCGGTTTTGCCGGTGCCCTGCTTTCAGTGGGCGTTTGCGCGTCCCTTTGGGTCTCCGATTCGTTTGCCTACATCGTGGGCAGCCGTATCGGCAAGCACAAGATGGTTCCCAAGATTTCTCCCAAAAAGAGCTGGGAGGGGTTTGTCGGCGGCATCCTGGGCTCGGTTTTGATTTGGCTCATCCTGTGGGCGACGCACTTCTACAAGCTCAGCCTGCCCTATGCGCTGCTGTGCGGCGTGGTTGTGTCCATTCTGGGCGTTATCGGCGACCTTATCGAGTCGCGCATCAAGCGCGGTGTGGACGTCAAGGATTCCGGCAACCTTATCCCGGGCCACGGCGGCATGCTCGATCGTAGCGATTCGCTTATCTTCGGCTGCAT
>CAUCNB010000088.1:0-5397 GCA_958444075.1 uncultured Collinsella sp.
GGTGGCCGTCGTAACGATCGCAACGCTTCCGACAACAACTCCGAGCGCAACGCCTCCGAGAGCCGTCCGCACAGCCATCGCACCAACGCCAGCAACAACGTCGCTGCCGGCATGGACTTCCCCAACCCCGATAAGCAGGGCAAGGGCAAGAAGCGCAAGGGCGGTCACAACAACGAAGAGGACCACTACAGCCGCATGGCTCGTGAGGCCGAGGAGTACAGCCGCGAGAAGGTGCTCGAGGAGGCTCGTGCTGCCGTCGAGGAGGCCTCTCGTGAGTCCACCGGTCGCCGCAAGAAGCGCAAGGAGAAGCGCGAGCGCGAGGCTGCCAAGGCTCAGGAGGAGCGCAAGATAGAGGAGGCGCTGGCCCAGGGCGTGAACCCCGAGGAGCTCGACGCCATCAAGGTCTCCCAGGGCGTTACCGTCCAGGAACTCGCCGAGGCACTCGACGTTCCGGCCAACGACATCATCAAGCGCCTGTTCCTGCTGGGCACGCCGCTCACCATGACGCAGTCCATGTCCGATGACCTTGTCGAGCTCGTTGCCGACGACCTGGGTCGTCAGATCAAGATCATTACCCCCGAGGAGGAGAATACCTTCTCGTTCTACGACGATCCCGCCGACCTTAAGCCGCGCGCACCGGTCGTCACCGTCATGGGCCACGTCGACCACGGCAAGACGTCGCTGCTCGACGCCATCCGTCACACCGGCGTTGCTGCCGGCGAGGCGGGCGGCATTACGCAGGCCATCGGCGCTTCGCAGGTCATGATCAACGACCGCAAGATCACCTTCATCGATACCCCGGGTCATGCCACCTTTACGGCCATGCGTGCCCGTGGTGCCAAGGTGACCGACATCGTCATTCTGATCGTGGCCGCCGACGACGGCGTCATGCCCCAGACCATCGAGTCGATCAATCACGCCAAGGCCGCCGGCGTACCCATCGTCGTCGCCGTCAACAAGATCGATAAGCCGGGTGCCAACCCCGACCGCGTGCGCCAGGAGCTCACCGAGTACGGCATCATCCCCGAGGAGTGGGGCGGACAGAACATGTTCGTCAACATCTCGGCCAAGCAGAAGATCGGTATCGACGACCTGCTCGAGACCGTGCTGCTCCAGGCCGACGTGCTCGAGCTCAAGGCCAACCCCGATACGTTCGCTTCGGGCAACGTCCTCGAGGCTAAGCTCGACAAGGGCCGCGGTTCGGTTGCCACGGTGCTCGTGACCCGCGGTACCCTGCACGTGGGCGATACGCTGGTCGCCGGCCTTACCTACGGTCGCGTCCGCGCCATGCTCGATCCCAAGGGCAACGCCGTCACCGAGGCCGGTCCTTCCGACGCCGTCGAGATCCTGGGCCTGCAGTCCGTGCCCAACGCCGGCGACGAGTTCCGCGTTTTCGAGGACGAGCGCGAGGCTCGCGCCCTGGCCGATGAGCGTTCACTCAAGGCCCGTATCGAGGAGCAGAGCCGCGTCAAGCACGTCACGCTCGAGAACCTCTTCGAGACCATTGCCGACGCCGAGGTCAAGGAGCTCAACCTGATCATCAAGGCCGACGTCCAGGGTTCCATCGAGGCCCTTCAGGACTCGCTCGACAAGATGGATCAGTCCGAGGTTCGCATCAACACGATCCACTCCGCCGTTGGTGCCATCAACGAGACCGACGTCGTCCTGGCCGACGCCTCCAACGCCATCATCATCGGCTTTGGTGTCCGCCCCGACGGTAAGGCGCGTTCCGCCGCCGAGCGCGAGGGCGTCGAGATCCGTTGCTACGACGTCATCTACAAGTGCCTCGAGGAGCTCGACGCTGCCCGTATCGGCATGCTCAAGCCCACCGAGGTCGAGGTCTCCACGGGTACCGCGACCGTCCTGGACACCTTCAAGGTGCCTAAAGTCGGTATCGCCGCCGGTGTCCGCGTCGAAGAGGGCGAGATCGCCGCGACCGATTCCGTGCGTCTGGTGCGCGACGGCATCGTGGTCTTCAACGGCAAGATCGCCTCGATGCGTCACTACAAGGACGAGGCCAAGAGCCTCAAGAGCGGTTCCGAGGGCGGCATTGGCCTGGAGAACTTCCAGGACATCAAGCCCGGCGACCAGATCGAGGGTTACCGTATCGACCAGGTTGCCCGTACCGAGTAGGGGGTAGCGCTATGAAGCAAACGCAGGCAACCCGCCGTCTGGGCGAGCAGCTTCGCGAGAAGCTCGGTTATATCCTGCTCTTTGAGGTTTCCGATCCGCGTCTCGACCTGGTTACTTTGACCGCGGTCGAGGTCGCGGTGGACCGTTCGTTCGCGCGCGTGTACGTGTCGTGCGATGCGAGCCGCTACGACGAGGTCTTGGAGGCGCTCGCAAGCGCTAAGGGCCGTATTCGCAGCCTGTTGGCTCGCTCGCTCGATTGGCGTGTTACGCCCGAGCTCGATTTTCGCATCGATCGCTCGACCGATGAGGCCGAGCGTATCACGCGTGCGCTGGAAAACGTTCCCGCCACGCTTGCGATCGAAAAGGACGAGGACGGCTATCCGATAGCGGATGCCGCCCAGGAGGCAGCTTTAGATGACTAATTCCGCCGACCTCGCCTCGTGCGAGTCTGCAGATATTCAGCGACGCATCCTCGAGCTCATCGAGGGTGCGTCCTCCATTGCGATTTCGGGACATACTTCTCCCGATGGCGATGCCTTGGGCTCCGTTTTGGGTCTGGGCCTTTCGCTCATGAAGTTTTTCCCCAACAAGGACATTGCCCTGCTGCTGGCAGACGATGATCCGGTTCCGCGTATCTACCGCTTTATGGAAGGCTCCGATCGCCTGGTGCCGGCATCTGCGTACACCGGCAATCCGGACCTGTTCATCTCGGTGGACGTGCCGGTCGTCGAGCGTCTCAATAATTCCGCCGAGGTGCTTCGTCGCTCCAAGCATGTGGTGTGCTTCGATCACCATCCGGCGCGTGAGGAGTTTGCCGAGCTCAGCCTGAGGCGCGTCGAAGCTGCAGCCTGCGCCATGATCATCGACCGCTTCTTGGACAATTGCGGCATTGTCGCACGTGATGGCGTTGCGACCTGCCTGCTGTGTGGCTTGGTGACCGATACCGGCCGTTTTCAGTACCAAAACGCCGATGCCGCCGCGTTCCATGCAGCCTCGCGTCTGGTTGCCCACGGTGCCGATCCGGCGCGTGTGGCACTCGAGGTCTACCAGAGCATGCGCGTTGAATTTTTGCACCTCAAGTCCATCGTTATGGGCCGCATTAAGACGGTGGCCCACGGGCGCGTCGCGTATAGCTACGCGTACCAGAGTGACCTTGAGGCCTGCGGTGTCACCTCGGATGAGTGCGACGGCCTGGTCGATGTGGTGCGCTCGGTGATGGGCGTGGAGGTCTGCCTGTTCCTGAAGGGCATCGAGGGCGATACCAAGGTGCGCGGCAACCTGCGCTCCAAGGGCGACCTCAACGTGTCCGAGATCGCTGCTGCCTTTGGCGGAGGCGGACATCCCGCTGCCGCCGGTTTCTCCAACAACGGAACGATTCTCGAGACGCTCACCGTGGCACTTCCCATGCTGGCCGAACTGGTAGGGGAGGATCCCGCTTCGGTGACCGTCGAGCTTTAACTTTTTGGATGGTACATGGCTCGTCGTACGCCTTCTCAACTGAATATGCTGCTCGCCGTCGATAAGCCGGTGAGCTGCACGTCCCACGATGTGGTCTCGCAATGTCGGCGCGCCCTCCATGAGCGTCGCGTCGGCCATGCCGGCACGCTCGACCCCATGGCATCGGGTGTCATGGTGGTGGGTGTTGGCCAGGCTACTCGTTTGCTGGGCATGCTAACCCTCGATACCAAAAGCTATGTCGCCGACATCTCGTTTGGCGCCGAGACCAATACCGATGATGCGGAGGGCGAGGCGGTCCGCACGGTGGCTATTGCCAACGAGCTGCGCGATCCTGCCTATGCCCGTGAGCGCTTGGCGGCCATGCTGGGTCCGCAGATGCAGGTGCCGCCGGCGTTTTCGGCTATCTCGGTCAATGGCGTTCGCGCCTACAAGTCTGCTCGCGAGGGCAATGCGGTGGACCTGCCTCCGCGCCCCGTCGAGGTCTATGCCGCCGACCTGATCGCCGTGGGCGGCGAAGGTGATACGTGTGTGTGGACCGTGGCGTTCTCGGTGAGCAAGGGCACCTATATCCGTGCGCTCGCTCGAGACTTGGGCCGCGCCTGTGAGAGCGCCGCGCACATTTCCGCGTTGCGCCGCACGGCCTCCGGTGTTGTTTCCATTGGCGCTTGTCATGCGGTCGAGGAACTTTCCCCCGAGTCCGCGCCTGGCTTTGCCCTGGATCCCATTGCTGCCCTGGGCGCCACGCGTGTTGACTTGCCTGGCAATCTTGCCGATGACCTGCTCTGCGGCCGACGCATTCCCGTTGAGCGTGCGCTTGCGGATTTCGATGCCTCGAAGGCGCCGTTTGCGTTGGTGCTCGATGGGGGACTCAAGGCGCTCGCCCGCATTGAGAGTGGCCGCTTTGTCATGGAGCACGTGTTTCCGCAGGCAATCGGCGGTGTTCGATGATGTTGTCCGCTCGCGAGCTCGCGCGTATCTTTTTCGCGGGCGAGTCGGACGAGGCTCGCATCGTTGCTGCCGATGCATTTGATGAGTGCGAGCACTTGGGTGCTGCCTCCATCGCCATCGGCGTTTTCGATGGTGTGCACCGTGGACACCAGGAACTCATCGAAGCGCTTGTCTGTGATGCCCGTGCCCATGGCTGTAAGGCGGTCGTGGTTACCTTCGATCCCGACCCGGACGTCGTGGTGAGCCCTTCGCCCGCTCAAAAATTGATGACGACGGCCGACCGTCTGCATGCCCTGGCTCAAACCCGGGTCGATGCAGTGGTGGCCGTTCCCTTTACGCCTGAGGTTGCGGCGCTCGACCATGTCGGTTTTCTCGCACTGTTGTCACGCGTTGTCGACATTCGTTCGATTCGCGTTGGCAGCGATTTTAGGCTGGGTCGCGGCGGTGCTTCTGGTGTTGCCGAGATGCGCGCCTGGGGTTCCGAGCGCGGAGTTGACGTGTATGGTCACGACCTGCTTTGCGAGGGCGGCGAGGCCATTTGCGCCACCCGCATTCGTCACGAGCTGGGACAGGGCCATGTGGGGCTTGCTGCTGGGTTACTCGGCCGCCCGTATATGGTGCGTGGCGGTGTTATTCGCGGCCGCCACGAGGGCTCTGGCATGGGCTTTCCCACGGCAAACCTACAGGTTCCCGACGGCATTCAGGTGCCTGCCGATGGCGTGTATGAGGGCCTGGTGCTGGTAAACGACATCGTGTGGCCTGCTGCCGTTAACGTCGGACTGCCGCCGACGTATGCCGACGATGCGGCATCTGCGCATCTTGAGGCTAATTTAATCTGTCTCTTATACACATCAGACG
>CAUCNB010000089.1:0-5355 GCA_958444075.1 uncultured Collinsella sp.
AGGACGCCGCCCTCTCAAGGCGGAGATCACCAGTTCGAATCTGGTACGGGCTACCTTGAATTTGAGACCCGGACTTCCCACGGAAGCCCGGGTTTTTTATTTCCGAGCAAACCATCTGCAATTCCCATTTGGCCCATAGCTTTACGTTCTGCTTGTGGCCCTTGCGGGTACAATATGCAAGATATTTGGACGGTCAGAAGGAGCCTCATGAAGGAGTCCTCTCAGCATACATCTAAGCCCCAGGTCGAGGTTGAGGCCTCGGGTGGCGATGACAACAAGGGTGCACGTCGTGGTGCCATTTTTATCGGCGTCGTGCTGGTTGGCTATATCGTTTATCTGATTGCGACCGGTCAGATGGGACAGTTCTGGGCTGCCATGTCGAGCGTTCAAGCGCCGTGGCTCGTTGCCGCATGCTTTTGCATGTTCCTGTATCTGTTCTTTGGCATCGTCGCCTATGCGATCGCCGTCTGGCTCGATCCCAATTCGCCCGTCGGCATTCGCGACCTGATTTCGGTCGAGGCGAGCGGCATCTTCTTTGGCAACCTGACGCCCATGATGATGGGCTCTACGCCTGCCCAGATCTACCGCCTGACCAAGGCCGGCCAAAATGTCGGCGAGGCCGGTGCCACGCAGTTCACGCGCTTTATCGTGTATCAGTTTGGCCTTGTTGCCTGGGGCGCCATTCTGCTGCTTGCCCGCATGCCGTTTTTCGCCGAGCGCTATGGCGACATGACGCTGCTGTGCGTCTTTAGCTTTGGCGGTCACTGCTGCATTCTGCTTGGCATCTTTGCCGTCGCGCTCATGCCCAAGACCGTCACGCGCGTCGCACACTGCATCATCAATTGGCTTGAGCGCATTGGTGTCTCGGCCACTAAGATCGAGGGATGGCGCACGTTTGTCGATGGCGAGATCTACTCCTTCTCCGAGAAGTTCAAGCTTTCAGCCGGCCACTTTTCGTCCATGCTGCTCACGGTGGTCATCACCATGTTGCAGCTCGCGTTTTTCTACCTCGTGCCGTATTTCCTGATGCTTGCCTTTGGCCACCACGAGGTCGACTTTTTCTCGGTCATGGCCGCGAGCGCCTTTGTCCAGCTGCTGAGCTCTGCGGTCCCCTTGCCCGGTGGAACTGGTGGCGCCGAGGGCGGCTTTGCATTGTTCTTGGGTCATTTCTTTGGGTCGGCATCGACCGCCGGCTATCTGCTGTGGCGCCTCATTACGTTTATCGCGCCGACCATATTGGCTGCGCCCCTGCTGGGCCTTAAGAGCGCCCACAACGAGAGCATCCATGCGCGCTGGGATCGTGTGATGCGCAAGCTCGGCCGTACGCCTCAGACGCCCTCTGCGCCCACTAAGCCGCACCCCATGAATGCTGTTACCGTTGATCCCAAGAAGCACGCTCAGAAGGCTTCTGGGACCGCTAAGCCGGCTCATAAAGCCTATGTGCGACAGACAGGCGACGGTATCCGCGTGTCTCCGTCGGCACTCAATAAGAAGAAGCACCCTAAGTCGCAGTAGGGCAGTCGTGCGTTCTTCATGATGCGGGGCATATTTGTGCTGTATGGGGGATAATCCTCTTACGTAGATTATCTCTCATCTGTTGATGAATGCCCGCATATCGAAGGGACACGTCCATGGACACCAGCAAACCGCGTCTTGATCGCCGCATCGTTCGCAGCCGCAATGCCATCCTTTCCGCTTTCGAGCGCCTGCTCATGGAAAAGCCGCTGGCAGACATTACGGTGAGTGCCATCGCGCGCGAGGCCAATGTCGACCGCAAGACCTTCTACGTGCACTTTGGTACGGTTGATGGCTTGCTCGATGCCATTGCCGTCGATGTGGTGGAGATGATTGTCGACTCGGTCGAGAAAACGCTTGCTTCCATGGACGGTGACACCAACGAGCGCGCCCTGGGCGCGGCGGCGACCTTCTTTAAAACCGTTAACGAGGCGCTGTGCAACAACCTGGTGCTCAATCGTCAGCTGATCGAGAACATTCCGCTCGATGATTTTATGGCTCGTCTTCGTGCGCCGCTCGAGCACGAGATTGCCGAGCGCGATCTGCTGCCCCAAGGTCTCAAGGACGAGATGTTCGACTACTATCTGGCGTTTTTGCTGTCGGGTATTATCGGAATCTATCGCACATGGGCGCTGTCTGACGGCTCGGTTCCTATCGAGCGCGTCTCGGAGGTCGCCAACGACCTGACTCTCAATGGCCTGTCGAGTCTGGAATCTCGCTTGGATTAGGCGCAGGCTTGAGTTCGCGAGGCGCTTGTCGGGGTGCAGCCCGATCGACCAGGCGACGAGCATCCCGCCGAAGCAGTCGATGACCGGGCTCAGGTAGACCTTCTCGCCGCCCGGGAGCCTGAACTCGGTGATGTCGGTGAGCCACAGCAGGTTGGGCTCGTCGGCGTGGAAATTCCTGTTTACGAGGTTCTCCGGCGCCTTGTAGACCTCGCCGGCGTAGGAGCTGTAGCCTGAGGATCCTTAAAAGAAAGTCCAGTTTATCCTTTCCACCCCAATTGGGAATCCTCCGATGCGCCTTCGCACGCTCGCATGACCTCGATACCGTGCGAGCGTGCGAACTCGACGAGCTCTGCGTTGCGGGCGTTTATGGTGCCGAAGGCGGCGGGACACACGATAAGGCGCGCGCAGTGGACGAGGAGCTCTTTGGCGCGGGCTATGGTTCTATCCCCGATCGGCTCGAAGGCGCGCTCGGTCACGCATTCCGCCGCCAGGTCGCGCGCGAGCTCGCAGTCGATGTCCCCTTCGTGCAGAACGCCCGTGTAGAACGCCTTGCCCTGCCGGATGAGCTGGCGAAACACAGCCGACCCCGTACCTGCGCCGGCGATGACGAACGTGTGCGCATCGCCGTGCGGGCGTCCAATTTCCACGCTGCCGAAGCGCTCGTTGAAGGTGCCATGTTGAAGGCCGTAGAGCTCGCCAATCGTCTCGCGCGTGAATATGTCCTCGGGTGCGCCGGCGCGGAAGACCCGGCCGTCCTTCACGCAAATCACCTTGTCGGCGCTTTTCTGCGCGAGCTCGAGTTCGTGGATGGACATGATGACAGCCACATTCCGCGATTTCGCAAGGTGGCGAAGTATTCGCAGCAGGTCGATCTGGTAGCGGATATCGAGATATGACGTGGGCTCGTCGAGCACGAGCACACGCGGATCCTGCGCGATGGCGCGTGCGAGCATGACGCGCTGGCGTTGCCCGTCGCTTATCTGCATGAAGTCGCGCTCGGCGAGCTCTTCCACATGTGCGGTTTTCATGGCCTCGTCGACCCGACTATGGTCGTCGGGCGAGAGTGTGCCCATTCGCCCGGTGTAGGGGTGCCTTCCCGCCTCTACGACATCGCGGCAGGTGAGGAGCTCGGTCCGGGGGCGATCTGTCAGCATAACGGCAAGGTTCCTTGCAAACTCCGCCGTCTTCCATCGGGAAATCTCCCGCCCGTCGAGCTCGACCGCGCCGGCAAGCGGTGCCAGATGGCGTGTGATGGTTTTCAAGATGGTCGACTTGCCCGAGCCGTTCGGCCCGATGAGCGCCACGACGTCGCCCGCGCGAACCTCCAGATCGACGCCTTCGACTACGACCTTCTTGTCGTAGCCCGCCGACAGGTCGCTTATGTGGAAAAGCGGCGCTCCGTCAGCCTGCGTTTTGGGCCGCGGCACGAATTCCCCCATCTACCTCACCCGCTTCTTCAACATGAGCGCGATAACCACCGGCGCGCCGAAGATGGCGGTGACGGCGCTGATGGAAAGCTCGACGGGAGAGAACAGTGTGCGCGCGATCAAATCGCAGCCCGCGCAGAAGATGGCGCCTCCCAAGAAGCACGCAGGAATCACGCGGATGGGCTTCGACGACTTCAGCGCCGACTTCACGAGATGCGGAACCGCGATGCCTACGAACGACACCGGACCAGCAAACGCGGTCACGCAGGCGGAGAGCATGCTCGCTAGAAGGACGAGCACCACGCGGAAGCGTTCGACGTTCACGCCGACGCTTTTCGCGTAGGCTTCTCCCAGCTGGAAGGCGGAAAGGGGCTTCGATATCGCGAATACGCATGCGCTCACGGTGATCACCACGACCGCGATGACCGCGATGTCGTCCCAGCTCGAACCCGAGAAGCTACCCAAAGACCAGTTGTGCAGGTTCACGATGGACTGGTCGTCGGCGAAGGCGATGAGGAAGTTCGTCGCCGCCGAGCAGATGTATCCCACCATGACGCCCGCCACGATGAGCATGGCCATGGAACTTATGCGCCGTGCGATGAGGAGCACGAAGCCGATGGTGATAAGCGAGCCCAGAAACGCTGCGGCCACCATGGCCGGCGAAGACATGGCCATGTTCGCGCCTAGAAGTACGATCATCGTAAGCGCGACGACGAACTTTGCGCCCGAGGAGACGCCCAAGATGAACGGGTCGGCGATGGGGTTGTTGAAAAACGTCTGCAGCAGGAACCCGGAAAGCGAAAGTGCCCCGCCGAGAAGCACGGCTGAAAGCACGCGCGGCAGGCGAATCTCCCAGATGACCTGGCTTTCCATGGAATTGGCCGCGCCGCCCGAAAGGATGCCGGGGATGTGGTCTGCGGGCACGAGCACGCTCCCGATGCACAGGTTGGCCCCGACGAGCACGATGAGGGCAACAGCGAGCAGCGCCGTCACGACGCGACACCGCGCGGCGCGCCCCGATTCGTCGTATGCCATGGAAAGCCGGCTTCTCATGGCGCTAACCGAGCTTCCTCAGATAATGGAAGTCGCTCGCGTCATCGCCGGTGAACGCCCCGTGCAGCTCGTCGATAATGTCGGCGGTAGAAGTCATCTGCTGGTACATGTCGGCGCTTGTGACCCAGACATTGCCGTTCTTCACGGCTTTGAACTGCGACAATAGCGCGTTTTTGCCTACGAAGTCGTTCAAGGTGGCAACCGATTCGTCGATGGTGCCGTTGTAGACGATGATGTCGGCATCCTTCGCCGTCGCGTAGAAGCGCTCCATTTCGAGCGTTACTGA
This sequence comes from uncultured Collinsella sp., assembly GCA_958444075.1. Classification (GTDB taxonomy): domain Bacteria; phylum Actinomycetota; class Coriobacteriia; order Coriobacteriales; family Coriobacteriaceae; genus Collinsella. Next base: position 5,010 of record CAUCNB010000089.1, read on the forward strand.
CGAACCTGACGTCGACGCCGTCTGCGCGTCATCGAGCGCGTAGCTGCCGCCTGCAAGCTCGATCATCTGCGCCACGTAGTCGCCCGCCCGCCGCGTGACGGCGGCCCCGTTCGAGTTAATGTAGAAATACGCCACGGTTTTACCTGACGACGCGAGCCCCGACGTTTGCTCGACGCGGGCCTTCTGCTCGTTGAACAGGTTCGCGGCCTCTTCTTCCTTGTCGAACAGGACGCCGAAAAGCTTAATCCACTCGACGCGCCCGAGTGCTTCGGGCTCGCTTGACGACTGTTCGGTGAGCACGACGAGCCCGAGCTTCTGCAGCTTTTCCTTCACATCGGGTGTGTGG
>CAUCNB010000090.1:0-5310 GCA_958444075.1 uncultured Collinsella sp.
CCGGGTAGATCGCGCGGAAGCTTGGGCGAGGAAATTGCCGAGACCACATCGCCCTCCACGACCCCCTCGGCAGCCATCCATCGATAGAGCGATCGGATAGCCGACAGATGCGCCGCAAGCGTTCGGGGAGCCACCTGCTCACGCGAAAGCTCGGCAAGATAGCGACGAATGGTGCGCACGTCGGCAGCGAAAGCATCGATATCCTCGCGCTCGCACCAGGCAGCAAAGCGCTCCAGCCTCGAGCCATAGGCCGTCACCGTATTGGGAGAAAGCCCCTCGACACGTGCGATATAGGCGATAAACGAGTCGACGGTGTCGTACAGGTCAAAGGCTATGACCGGTCGCCTCCAAACAGATCGGGGCGAGTGGCCAGATAGGCATCAAGGGCCTCGAGCGCACGGTCCGCATAGGCCTGGTAGCGGTCGCGCTTGCTGCGGCGCTTACCATCCTCGAGTGGCGGCACCAGGCCAAAGTTGACATGCATAGGCTGATAGCCCACCGTGGCCGGATCGGTAGCATAGCCCACGAGCGCGCCCAAAGCACCCACGCGCGGCAGCTCGATGGGAGCGGCCCCGACAGCCTCGGCATAGGTGTTGAGTGCCGCGAGCAGACCTGTCGCCACGGCTTCCATGTACCCCTCGGTGCCGGTGATCTGACCGGCCAGGCGCACGCCGGTACCAGGCACGGCAAAGGTGCCATCGAGCACGTGCGGCGCATCGACAAAGGTATTGCGGTGCATGACACCGTAGCGGAAGAACTCAGCGTTCTCCAGGCCCGGCACCATATGGAAGACGCGCTTCTGTTCGCCAAAGGTCAGGTTGGTCTGGAAGCCCACCAGGTTATAGGCGGTCTTCTCCTTGTTCTCGGCACGCAGCTGAATCGCCGCCCAGGGACGACGACCGGTTCGCGGGTCGGTGAGGCCGACGGGCTTCATGGCGCCAAAGCGAATGGCGTCCTTGCCGGTGCGCGCAACTTCCTCGGCAGGCTGGCAGGCCTGGAACAGATCGCCGCCCTCAAAGTCCTTGAGCACCACGCGGTCGGCCGTGGTAAGCGCCTCGATAAAGGCCTCGTACTCTTCCTTGTTGAGCGGAGCGTTGAGATAGTCGCCGCTCCCCTGCTCCTCGTAGCGCGACTGCGAGAACAGCACGTCCATATCGAGCGTGGAGGCATCGACGATCGGCGCCGCGGCATCGAAGAACGCAAGGGCGTCGCCACCGACGAGCTTCATGACCTCTTCGCTCAGCGCCGGCGAGCACAAGGGGCCGGCGGCAATGACCACGTGACCTTCGGGAATCTGCGTGACCTCGCCGTGCACGATCTCGATATTGGGACGGGCGGCAACCTCGGCCTCGACAAACTCGGAAAACTTGACGCGGTCGACCGCCAAGGCGCCACCGGCGGGAACAGCCGCGCGATGGGCGCAATCGAGCAGGACTGAACCCATGCGCTCAAGCTCGGCCTTCAGCAATCCAGCCGCGGAATCCGGACGGGTCGACTTAAACGAATTGGAACAGACGAGCTCTGCCAGGTGATCGGTATGGTGGGCCGGGGAGCTAACCTGGGGGCGCATCTCGCACAGCTTTACGGCGAACCCGCGATCTGCCAGCTGAATCGCGCACTCCGAACCCGCCAGACCGCCACCGATAACCGTCACCTGATCAAACAGCATCTGCAAACACCTTTCTAATTGACATGTTTTCCATTGTGACCGAAGGGTGTCTGAGCGTGAAGGGCAAACTTGGAGGGCGCATACCTTCCATCCATCATGCGCTCGATAAGACCATCGAGCTCAAGCGAACCCAGGAGTTTGAGTACGCCGACGGCATCGAGCGAGACGAGCGCCGCGATGTCGTCGACCTTGAGCGGAGAGGCTATGAGCGCATGCATCACGGTCTGCTGTGTTTGATCCAGGTCGGCAATGCCGGGAGCATCGGGGCGCGAGTAGCGCAGGGTGCCGTAGATGCGTGAAATAGCCATCTCGATAGATTCCTCGTCGATGATGCAGCAGGCACCGTTCGCAATGAGGTAATTCGTGCCACGCGACTCGGGCGATAGGATCGACCCTGGCACGGCAAGAAGTTCTCGCCCCAAATCCATAGCAGCCTCGGCTGTAGAAAACGTCCCGGAAGGCATACCCGCCTCGGATACAAAGAGGGCTTGCGACAGGGCCGCGATTACGCGATTGCGGCGCGGAAAGGCAAACTTGCGCGGACCCATGCCCCACGGAGAGATCGACACGACCGCGCCACCCGTATCGAGCGTGCGCGTAATAAGCCCCGCGCTCGAACGCGGGTAGACCACGTCGGCGCCCGTCCCCAGCACCACGACGTGTTTGCCGCCGGCATTGACCGCAGCCCAACCCGAGGCCTGGTCACAACCGACCGCGCCGCCCGAAACTACCGTCACGCCCGCCTCGACCGCAACCTTTGCCGCAAGCTCTGCCACGGCAAGACCATACGGAGAGGCCTTGCGCGCGCCGATGATGGAGAGCGCGGGCGTCGAAAGCACCTCGGGGTTGCCGCGCACAAAGAGCGTCTGGGGTACATCAGATAGCTCCAAAACGGACTCTGGATACAACGCGTCACCTGGATGCAGTTCGAAGGTCCCCTCGGCCATCATTGGTCCCTCCTTCCCTGGTACATCGCCGCCTCGAGCACGTGATCCTGCGTCACCTGCTCGCTCTCGGCGACATCGGCGATGGTACGTGCGATACGCACCAGGCGCACGATGCCGCGGCCCGTGAGATGCGTGCGCTTCGACAGGCCGAGCACACACTTCTCCGCCGCATCATCGAGCTCAAAGGTCGAAACGACGCCGTCAATGGACCGCGTCTCGTCATCCTCGACCTCGGCATCCGCATCGTCCATACGGGACTCGCGCCAGGCGCGAAAGGCGCGACCGCGCACAACGTAGTCACGCAACTCGGCCGACGACATACCCTCCGCACCCTCGATAATCACTTGGGGGTCGGGACGGGTCACATCGATCATCATGTCGATACGGTCGGCTAAAGGACCGCGCAGCTTTGCCCGATAGCGCTCCACCATCGATGCCGAGCAGCGGCATGGCACCTCGCGATCGCCCAAAAAGCCGCAGGGGCAGGGATTGCTCGCGGCCAGCAGCTGAAAGCGCGACGGGAAGGTAAAGGCCCCGTCGACGCGTACGATCCTCACATAGCCGCGTTCGATGGGCTGACGCAGCGTCTGCAGCACACCCGTGGGAAACTCGGCAAGCTCGTCCAAAAAGAGCACGCCGCCATGAGCCAGGCTGATCTCACCCGGATGCACCGGGCGTCCTCCGCCAATGAGACCCGCCGTTGAAATACTGTGATGGGGGCTTCGAAACGGCCGATGACCTGCCAATAAGCCATCGATGTTCTCGCCCAAGACCGAATGGATGCACAGCGCCTCCTGCTGATCCTCAATGGAAAGCTCGGGCAGGATGCCGGTCATACGGCGCGCAAGCATCGTCTTGCCCGATCCCGGGGACCCAATCATGAGCAAGCCGAGTTCTCCTGCCGCCGCAAGCGCCATGCCGCGTTTAGCGACTTCCTGCCCCAGTACGTCGGCATAGTCGAGCTCGGGCTCAAAGGTCGCCTCGACGCCCTCGGAATCCAGATAGTGCCGAGCCGCCTCGCCCATGCCATGGGCAAGCTGAGACAAATGATCGATGAATCCACAATCCACGCCCGCGAGCGGCACATGCTGATCGGACCTGCCGGCGATAAAGGACAGCCCCATATCACGCGCCAATAGCTGAAACGCCACCTCGCCCTTGACGGGAAGCACCGTACCGTCCAAGCCGAGCTCGCCGGCGATAAGGCAGCGATCGAGGTTGTCACGGGGAATCTGCCCATCGGCCGCCAGAACCGCGATGGCGATGGGCAGATCAAAGCCGCTACCGGTCTTGCGAATATCGCCGGGCGCTAGGTTGACCGTAATGCCCGAGCGTGGGATCTCGAACCCGGCGGAGCGCATCGCGCAGCGAATACGACCGCGTGACTCCATCACCTCCATACTCGGAATGCCAAGCATTTGGATGCCCGGAACACCACCGGCAAGCGAGACCTCGACCGTGACGTGAATCGCCTCGACGCCACGGATGCAGGCCGCGTGAACGGCAAACGTCTCGAACGCCATCACGACACCTGCCAATCGAACGCGTTGTACTGATGCTCGATCTCAGCGATATGCCCGCCACGAATGGTGACACCCACGGCATCGAAGCGAATCGCCTTGAGCGGATAATGCTCCATGAGATAGCAACTTGCGATGCGGCGGTAGCGGCGTTGCTTTTGAGCGTCCACGGCCTCCTCGGGAAAGACCCGCGTGCTGCAATCCAGTGCAACGCGTCTGGTCTTGACCTCGGCCATCACCACGACATCGTCGAGCTCATCGAGCAGCACCAGATCGGCCTCGCCCTCGGTGCAACGATAACCCTGCTCCAGCAAGGTGTAGCCGCGCTCGTTAAAGTAGTCGATGGTGATCAGCTCGCCCAGCATGCCCAGCTCGCGGGGACTGAGTCCCTTGATAAACTCGGGCGTCATCGCCCCGCAGTCGAGCTCGCCGTTTTCCCAACGCTCCTTGAGCTGCTTCGTCTTACTCTTTTTGCTTGCGGCACTCATGGGGTCTCCTTTCCCGCACGCTGCATTGCCCCGATGATGAGGGCACCTTTCATGCGGGTAAGTACCGGAAGCAAACCAAAAGCTGACCAAATGCCGTCAAAAAACGGACCGTACGCAGCAATGGTGTTGCATACGGCCCGCTACCAGCAGGTTTATAAAACCCCTGAGGTCCCTGTCTCCACAATTGACCTAGAAAAGGCGCTCAGTCTGCAGAAAGTTTCCGCAAAAGCTCACGCGGTGCAGTGGACAAAGTCCATGTTTGCGAATGGCCTCGATGTGCTCGGGGCTTGCGTAGCCTTTCGATTCGGCCAAATGGTACTCGGGATACTCGGCATCGTACTCGACCATCATCTCATCACGCGTGACCTTGGCCATGATGGACGCCGCGGCGATACAGGCGATCTTGGCATCGCCCTTCACCACGTCGCGCTCGTTGGGAACGGCGCCCAAGGGGTTACCGTCCATAAGCACGCAATCGGGCTCGAGCCCCGTATCGGCCACGGCGCCCGCGACAGCGGCTCGAATGGCGCGGGCCATGCCCATCTCATCGATATCCTTAGGCGCGATATGGCAAAAACCAATTGCCGTCGCCACCTCGGCAATCTTCACTGAGAGCAACTCGCGGCGCGCCGGCGTGAGCTTTTTGGAATCGTTGATACCCCAGACGCGCGGCTCCATAGGAAGAC
>CAUCNB010000091.1:0-5101 GCA_958444075.1 uncultured Collinsella sp.
TAACGTACCAAACAGGTATGTTTATTTTGGCAGGTATTATCTGCGAAACCGTTAAACGCCCGACCGCGCAAGCAACAGCCTGGCCGGAACTGTAACGTTTTCCCAGATAAAACCTGCCAAAATAAACATCCCTTTTTGGTAGGTTACTCGTGCTGGCTGGTACGGTGCTCGTACTCCTCGGGGGTGATGACATCCTCGATGCGCAGGTTGACGCCTGCCACCTCAAGGCCGGTCATCGCGGCAAGACGCTCGGTGACGCGCGCCTTAACGTCGTCAAAGATCGCAGGCGCATAGGCGCCGTACTCGATGATGACCGAGATGTTGACAACCACGCGGTTGTCGTCGGTGACCTCGACCGTCACGCCCTTGGTCAGGTTCTCGGCACCAAACTGCTCCTGCACAAAGTGCATGAGGTTGCCCTTCATGCCCAGAACGTGCGGCACCTCGCGGGTGGCCATGGCGACGATCTTCTCAATCACGCCGTTGGAATAGGTCAGCGAGTCCTCGGACTCGTCCGCCTCCTCGTCATCCTCGTCCGCCTCATCTTCGGACTCTGCCTCGACGAGCGCCTCGTCCTCGAGCGTTACGTCCTCCGCCTCGGCGGCGACGGCCTCGCTCGTCTCGAGCTCGGTATCGGCCACATCGACCTTCGTGTTAAAAGCCATGGTTCCTCCTTATGCCTGCCACGGATGCGACAGTCGAATACATATTAGCGGCCGCTAAACAGACGGCCGAAGAAGTTAACGATACCGTTCTCGCCGTCGCGAATCTGGCCGATCACGGCGCCGATCAGCACAAAGAATGCGATGACAAGCGTGTCCCACAGGCCCAACGTAAGTTCCAGCACGGCGAGGATAAAGCCTGCCACGGCGCCGAGCGTAGTGTTGGGGTGGCGCACGGCGTAGCTCCAGATAGCAGCGCCCGTACCTTTGATGAGACCCATGGCCTCGTCAAAGTCGTTGGCGGCGCTGTCGTGCTGCTCGCCGGCCTCGGGCTTGGTGTCGGCGGACTCGCCTGCCGGCATAGCGCTCTGATCGATGGTCAGGCGCGGCGTACGAGCGGTCTTATCTTGGTTGGTATCACTCACCGGAAACCTCCACGGTCTGGACGGTAGTCTTGGACGGCAAAAAGCGAACGCGCGCAGTCGTGCCCGGCGTACCGAGCATGGTGTCGCAGGCCCGCTCGATACGCTGCTGCATCGAGGTGGCAAGAGCGGCAACGTCCCTATCATCGAGCGCGATGGCCTCGACCTTAAAACGAACGCGCGACTCATCGGAGCCTTGAACGCGTGCCTCGATACGCTCAACCATCACGCGACCATCGCACTCCGCCGCGGCACGGGCGCACGAGGAAAGCGCTGCGAGCGTGACCTCGATATTGCGCTCCCCCGCCGGATGCACGCAGGACGGCTCGCGACGCGCGAACATCAAGCGGAAAAAACCGATGAGCACGCCAAGCGCCACGATGGCGGCGCACACCGTAACGACGACGCGAGGCATGGTGTCACGCAACAGCAGCATAAAGCGATACGTATACGGTCCCCAGAACTGGCAGACAAGCGTGCCCAGCGCCACGATGGCGGCGGCAAGGTACACGATTGCTAGGGCTCGTTTGAGCACGCGCATGCGGCGCTCCTTTCGGGTCTCGGTCCACAGAATGCAAAACGATTCGCATCATTATAAAAGAGCCGGGTCCGGTGCTCTACGCACGCGGATCCGGCTCATCTATTCCACGAGGCTTGCATGCTCGCTTCATTATGCCCAGATATGCGCGGCTTAACCCGCGCGGGCGCTACTCCTCCTCGAGGGCAGCGATGACCTCGTCGGTCATGTCCATGGTGCTGTAAACATCCTGGACGTCGTCGAGCTCCTCGAGACGGTCGATGAGGCGCTGAACCTTCTTGGCGTCGGTACCGGAGACCTCGGTCGGGGTGGTCGGAACCATGGTGGTCTCGGAACCCTTGACCTGGACGCCCTGCTCCTCGAGTGCCTTGGAGACAGCCATGACGTCGTTAGCAGCGGTCCAGACGATCCACTCCTCGCCGGCGTCCTCGTAGTCCTCGCCACCGGCCTCGGCGATTGCCATCATGAACTCATCCTCGTCACCGGCAGCACCGTTGGCGATCATGGTCTCCTTCTTGGCGTTCTCGTCCAGGATCTCCTTGGCGACGACGATCTGGCCCTTGCGCTCAAACTGGAAGGCGACGGAGCCGGAGGTGCCCAGGTTGCCACCAGCGTGGGAGAAGGCGGAACGGACATCGGCGGCAGTGCGGTTGCGGTTATCGGTCAGGCAGTCAACGTAGACGGCGACACCGGCGGGACCATAGCCCTCGTACACGATGTTCTCGTAGACGGCGGCATCGGCACCCGAACCAAAAGCCTTGTCGATAGCGGACTTGATCTTGTCCTTAGGCATGGACTGAGCCTTGGCCTTGGCAACGGCAGCAGCGAGGCTGGCGTTGTTCTCGGGCAGCGGGTCGCCGCCGAGACGGGCAGCAACGGTGATGTTGCGGCTCAGCTTGGAGAAGAGGGCGGAACGCTTGGCGTCCTGCGCGCCCTTACGATGCTTGGTTGTGGCCCACTTAGAGTGTCCGGACATACGTGTCTCCTATCGGTTTCGACCTAAAGCCCAGCGCAGATGCTCGGGCAATATAAACAAACGTCGTTATGATATACCTACTGGCCTGCGAGATAAACCCCAAAATGAAGGCGTCGTGATGATACAGCCCCTTGGTGCAAGGGGTTGGTGCAAAGTAACCTGTCCCCTTTGCACCAAATTAGGACCAGAGGAGGTCGCTGCGGGTGATGGTGGCGCCGATGGCAAAGGGCATGCAGGCGATAACCGGATACAGGTAGCGCATATAGGTCGAACCGTTGCAGGGACCGATCAGACACACGGCGAGCACGCCCAGCAGCGGCACCCAGATCGCCAGCGCACGCCATGAATGACGTCGCAGCAGGTAGACCACCACGGCGATCATAATCCACACATAGGTGGCCGAGCTCATGGTGAGCGAGATAAACGGGATGCGCTGCACCGCCACGCGATACAGGTTGATCAGGTGGTCGCACCAGCGCACAACCTTGCTATCGACCGGATGGAAGTCAAAGTACTTGAGGTTATCGGGCTTCGCCATAATCTCGGCACTGCGCGCCGTGCTGTAGACCCACGCATCGCGGGCACTCGGATAAAAGTAGCCGTAGTAGTTATTGATGAGCGCCGAGATATAGCACTCGGGATCCTTTTTGAACATCTGCGCCCACACCTCAAAATAGGTCTTGATGTCCTCCTGCGAGGCGTACTCGTTAAAGCAATTTTTGACGGCGTCGGACTTATCCGGGTTGTAACGGCGGCCCAGATTCTCGTACTTGAGCACCCGGTCGATCACGGCGCGCTCCTCGTCGGTCACCAAGCCGTCGCAAGGAGCCTCCACGATGGTGCCGTCCTCCTTTACCGTGGGGTTGACGCCCGAGTTGAGGCCGTCGTGCTTTTGGACGAAACGAGCCGTCTGTTGGAACGGAATCGAGAGGATTTCGCGCTTGGAACCAGGCGTGATGTCGTGCGCCGGCATAAAGACCTTGGTGAAGTACATATTAGAGGCAAGGCAGAGTGCGAGCACCGCGAGGACGCCAACCCAGCGGAAGCGCGGCGTGGCGCATGAGACCGCGGTGCCCGTCTGCTTAGCCGCACGACGGGCGACATGTACATCCCATGCGCAAAACGCCGCCGCAATCACGCAGGCCGCCAACGGAAAGACCAGACCGCCATTGCGCAAAAACGTGGAACCCATGGCAGCCAGCGCAAGCAACAGCCAGTCGTGGCGCGCAAAGAGCACGGGCCTCTGTTCGCCCGCACGCTCGGCATTGGCATCACGACGGGGCAAGCCACATGCCACGAGCTTGACGGTCTGTACCAGCAGCACCAAAAACGCGTCGGCAAAGAGCACGTCTTTGGTAAGCAGGGCCGCGTAGTTAGAGAACATCGGCATAAACGCAAAGAACAGCAGGATCGCACCGCGAACCGGCAGGCTCACGCCCAGTTTGCGCAGCGACGAAATGGAATAGGCCATGCAGGCAGCCGTGATGACAAATTGAGCGCAGGTATAGATGATGAGGCCCGCGTTAGCGCTGTTGAACAGCGAAAGCCCCAGCTGAACGCACGAGCCGATAATGGCCGTGTGCACCACGGGGTGATGTCCGTTGAGCAACACATTGGGATTGAGCAGACGCAGGTAGTCACTCGTGCCGTTGGGGTAGTTGAACCACTGGCGAATCTGCGCACCCGTATCTCCCATAAAAAGGCCGGGCAGCGAAGCGATGAGCGTGGGCGCCCAGGCGACCATAAGCACCAGGAAGGGCCCGGCAAAGGGATGGACCGAGAGCACGGCGTGAGCCACACGCCATACGCGGCCAAAGTGCGCTTCGGAAAACGGAATGCGCCGAGAGCTCAGCCAATCTAGACACTCAAAAGCCAGGTAGAAGGCAACGACCGCCAAGAGCATCCAGCCCGCACCGCCTATCCAGGCGCAGATGATGCGAGCCTTGTCGCCGAGTACGATCTCGGCAGAATCGGTGAGGTCGTAGCTGCGGCCAAACACCATGCAGACGGCAAAGAACAGCGACGGAAGGATCACCGAAGGACGCCAAGCATCGCCGCGGCCAAAGAATACGTAGCGAAACGGCAGAGTGAGCAGGCAGGCAAGCGCAAGCAGCATGACCGCGTCGGTATGGCCGGCAAACGAGAGAAGCACCTCGTAGCACACGTACAGCATGCCCGAGGCTTTGGGGTCAATCGCCAAGACTGCGCTGCTCGAGACCGGCGCGGGATCGATGGAAAACGCCGTGGTCGCCAACAGCGCGAGAAAAAATGCGATGAGCGTCTGCTTGGCGGGGTAGCGCTTAAACCAGACGATGCGGGCAGCGTCGCGCGCAGCCGTTGTGGAGAGGTCGGAATCCTTCACAGTCCAAAGAGCCTTTCTAGAAACCCGCCAAAAAGGGACAGGTTTATTTTGGCAGGTTTTATCTGGGAAAACGTTACAGTTCTGCCATCGTTGCCCAGCAGACCACCACAAAGGCGCCTGTCCCCTTTGTGGTGGTTTGGG
>CAUCNB010000092.1:0-5034 GCA_958444075.1 uncultured Collinsella sp.
TATCAAATCAGTGGTGGGCGATGAGGGATGTCGCGTGCGGCTGACGCCGCCCGCTTTCGCTTCGGGCCTGCGGCCCTCGCGTGCTGCGCTGGAAAACGCTTCGCGTTTCCTCAGCTTCGCACCCTGTCGGGTTCGAATCCCATGCGCTGGGCCCAAACAAAAACGGTCCCCTTGCGAGGACCGTTTCCAATTCAATGGTGGGCGATGAGGGATTCGAACCCCCAGCCTTGTGCGTGTAAAGCACCTGCGCTAACCGTTGCGCCAATCGCCCGTGCGGAGAGAGTATAGCAAAACAATCGCCTCATTCATCTCATATCCATTAAAGGTAACCGGCGCGTGTCGGCGCGGAGCTGATTCAGTTGAGATTGCCTGAACATTCCGCCCCTCTTTACGCCCTCGGGTATACTCAAAAGCTACTGATTCGATTTGATACCCAGCAACAGCAGAGGGGATAGTATATGTGCGGTTTTGTCGGTTTTGTCGGTGGGACGGATAACCAATCCGAGGTGCTCACCAAGATGATGGACCGCATCGTCCATCGTGGTCCCGACATGGGCGGCCAGTTTATCGACGGCCGCGTTGCCCTCGGCTTCCGCCGCTTGTCGATCCTCGACCTGACCGAGGCCGGCGCTCAGCCCATGGCCAATGAGGACGGCAGCGTCGTTATCGTCTTCAACGGCGAGATCTACAACTTCCAGGAGCTTCGCTCCGAGCTCGAGGCCAAGGGCTACCAGTTCCACTGCGGCGCCGACACCGAGAGCCTCCTGCACGGCTACGAGGAGTGGGGCGAGGCGGTACTCGATCGCTTGCGCGGTATGTACGCCTTCGTCATCTGGGACAAAAAGAAGAACAAGCTTTTTGGCGCCCGCGATATCTTTGGCATCAAGCCGCTCTACTACTATCCCATGGCCGATGCGGGCGACGGCGCTCCGGGCGTGCTCTTTGGTTCCGAGATCAAGAGCTTCCTGGACTACCCGCACTTCCACAAGGCGGTCAACAAAAAGGCCCTGCGTCCGTACATGACGCTGCAGTATTCGGCGACTGAGGAGACCTTCTTCGAGGGTGTCTACAAGCTGCCGCCGGCGCACTACTTTACCGTCGATATTCCGACCGGCAAGATGAACATCGAGCGCTACTGGGATTGCGATTACTCTGCCGTCGAGAAGCCGTTCGAGGAGTACGTCGACGAGCTGGACGAGGTCGTGCACGAGAGCGTCGAGGCCCATCGCATCGCCGACGTCAAGGTCGCGTCGTTCCTCTCCGGCGGCGTCGACTCCAGCTACATCGCCGCTTGCCTCATGCCCGACAAGACCTTCTCGGTGGGCTTTGACTACAAGAACTTCAACGAGACCAACTACGCCAAGGAACTTTCTGACAAGCTCGGCGTCGAGAATGTCCGCAAGATGATAACCGCCGACGAGTTCTTCGGTGCGCTCGAGGACATCCAGTATCACATGGACGAGCCGCAGTCCAACCTGTCTTCCGTGCCGCTGTGGTTCTTGGCCGAGATGGCCCGCAAGGACGTCACCGTCGTGCTTTCGGGCGAAGGCGCCGACGAACTCTTTGGCGGCTACGCCTACTACGAGGACACGGTCCCAGTCCGCAAGTACAAAAAGATGGTGCCGCTGCCCATCCGTCGCGCGCTCGGTAACCTGGCGCTGCATATGCCGTACTTCAAGGGACATAACTTCCTGGTCAAGGGTGCCGAGATCCCCGAGAAGTCGTTCCTGGGACAGGCTCTGGTATGGCCGGAGCGCGAGGTCGACGGCGTGCTCAAGCCCGAGTACAACACCGGCGATGGCGCCTTCGAGCTTGCCGCTCCCATCTATGCGCGCGTGAAAGGTCAGCCCGAGCTGGTCAAGAAGCAGTACCTGGACATGAACATGTGGCTCCCGGGCGACATTCTGCTCAAGGCCGACAAGATGTGCATGGCGCACTCGCTGGAGCTGCGCGTGCCCTTCCTGGACCGCAAAGTCATGGAGTTCGCCGAGCATATTCCCGACCGCTACCGCATCAACGAGAACGGCAACAAACAGGTACTCCGCCACGCTGCCAACAAGTCGCTGCCCGATGAGTGGGCCACCCGTCCCAAGGTGGGCTTCCCGGTGCCCATTGTCTACTGGCTGCGCGAGCAAAAGTGGTACGACTATGTCAAGGAGTACTTCACCGCGCCGTGGGCAAGCGAGTTCTTCGATACCGACGAGCTCATGCACCTGCTCGATCTGCACTTTGCGGGCAAGGGCGATTTCCAGCGCAAGATCTATACGCCGCTCGTGTTCCTGGTGTGGTACAAGCGCTTCTTTATCGACGAGGACCAGCCCGCTGTTCAGGCTGCCTAGCCTCGGCTTACGAACGCCTGCGCGTAACGGCTCCTCCGGGAGCCGTTTTTGCGTGGGTGCGTTTCAGTTACTATAAAAACCGTCCCTGCCAAATGGCTGAGAAAGGTGAAAGATGCACCATTCGGATTCCGCGACCGTGACCACGGTCGATACGCTTGCCAAGCTTCTCGATGTGTGCGGTGAGCTGCGCGCATCAGAGCAGGTTGACGAGCGTGCCGTGACCGGCTGCTCGTTTGATTCGCGCGCGGTCTCGGCAGGTGACGTGTTCTTTTGCAAAGGTGCTGCCTTTAAGCCCGCGTTTTTGAGCATGGCGCTCGATGCGGGCGCCGTCGCATTTGTGTGCGAGGAGTCGCTGGTCGAGTCTCTGGAGCCGCTGGCGCAGGAGAGCGGTGCTGCGATGCTGGTTGTTGATAGCGTTCGCACGGCCATGGCCCTGTTGCCGCCGGAGGTCTACGACCGTCCCGACCACGACGTCAAGATCGTGGGCATCACCGGTACCAAGGGAAAGACCACGGCCGCTTTTATGCTCCAGTCGATTATTAAAGCGGCGGGCGAGTCCTGCGGCATGATCGGCTCGGTGAGTACCGACGATGGCATCGAGTGCTACGAGAGCACCAATACCACGCCAGAGGCCCCCGAGGTCTGGCGCCATATCGCCAACTGCCGTGAGTCCGGTCGCCAGTCCATGGTCATGGAGGTCTCGAGCCAGGCGCTCAAGTACCAACGCGTCGAGAATCTGCCGTTTGACGTGGCGTGCTTCCTCAACATCGGGCGTGACCACATCTCGCCGATCGAACACCCCACGTTTGAGGATTATTTTGAGAGCAAACTCAGGATCTTTGACCAGGCAAAGACCGCCGTGGTGAACCTGGGCACCGAAGAGGTTGACCGTGTGTTGGAGGCAGCGTCGACGGCCGAGCGCTTGGTGACCGTTGGCGTCGAGCATCCCGAGGCAAGCCTGTGGGCGAGCGATGTGCGCATGGTCGGCTTTAACATCGAGTTTAACCTGCATGGCCTGTGTGCCGACGAGTCCGAGGCGGGGGAGAAGGTCCTGCTGGGCATCGCGGGCGACTTTAACGTGGAAAACGCGCTGGTCGCTATCGCCGCTGCGCGCGAGATCGGCATCGGTATCGAGGCTATCAAGAAGGGCCTCTCCAAACTGCGTGTGCCGGGCCGTATGGAGGTCGTGGAGTCGAAGGACGGCCGCGTGATCTGCGTCGTTGACTACGCTCACAACCAGCTTTCGTTCCGGTCGCTTTTCTCGTCGGTCAAGCGCGCGTTTCCCGCCAGCCCGGTCATCGCAGTATTTGGCGCTGCCGGCGGCAAGGCGCAGGAGCGCCGCGAGCAGCTTCCGCGCGAGGCCGCACCATATTCCGACCTGATGATCTTTGCCAACGAGGACCCGGCTCACGAGGACCCGATGAAGGTCTGTCGCGAGCTTGCCGAACATGTTCCCGACGATACGCCGAACAAGATCATCCTCGATCGCGAAGCCGCTGTGCATGCGGCGTTCAAGGCGGCGCGCGAGGAGTACGTTAACCCCGATGTTCCCACTATTGTCTTGCTGCTGGCAAAGGGTGACGAGGAGCTCATGCACGTGGGTGACGAGTTCGTGCCCATCGAGAGCGACCTTTCGTTGGCCAATTGCCTGATCGATGTTACCCAGTTTGACTAATGAACCATGATGGCGGCGGCGCCCTGAGTGCGCTGTCGCCATAAGCGTGTTCCCTCAATCAAAACATGCCGTCCAAGTCCAAACCCTTCTACGTAAACGGAGTAACCATGTCCCACAACACCTTGCCGACCGTTGCCGAGCTTTCGGGCGAGATGCGCGAGCGCTTGGCCAAGGTCAAGTACGTCTTTACCGACCTGGATGCCACGATGCTCGCGCCCGGCTCGTGCGTGCTGCGCGACAACGACGGCAACCCTTCGACCAAACTCGTCGAGGCCGTCGTGGCGCTCGCTCGCGTTGGCATTCAGGTGGTTCCCACCTCGGGCCGCAACCGTACCATGATCCACGAGGACGCGCGCGTGCTCGGCCTCAACTCCTACATTGGTGAGATGGGCGGCCTGGTCATGTACGACCTCAAAGCCAACGATTGGGAGTATCTGACTGGCGACATGCCTTACGACCCCGCCTGCGGCCTTACTCCGCACCAGGTGATCGAGCAGACCGGCGTGTGCGAGAAGATTCTTGCCCGCTGGCCGCACAAGATCGAGTATCACAACGACATGTCGACCGGCTACAAGTACCGCGAGGTCACCGTCGGCATGCGCGGCGATGTGCCCGACAATGAGGTCCAGGCCATCCTGGACGAGGCCGGCTGCGGCCTGGTGTGGGCCTGTAACGGTCACCTGACGCATCTGTCCAAGCCGACGACGCTCGAGCTCGATCGCGTCGAGGACGGTCGCGCGTTTAACATCAATCCCGCCGGCCTCAACAAGGGCATTGCCATCGCGCGCTTCTGCGAGCACCTGGGGATCGAGCGCGAGGAGACGTTGGCGCTCGGCGATTCCGAGTCCGACTTCTACATGGCCGATCACGTGGGCACGTTCTGCCTGGTCGAGAACGGTCTGACCAGCGCCGGCGCGTCCGAGTTTCTTGCGTCCTGCGATAACGCCTTTGTCACGCGCGGCAGGATCGTTGACGTCTGGGCGGCTAAGTCGGATCTGCTCGTCGCGGCCCGTTCATAGC
>CAUCNB010000093.1:0-4970 GCA_958444075.1 uncultured Collinsella sp.
GCGGCCCCAGCGCGAGACCGTCCCGGATGCCTACCTACTCGTTGTCGCCCGCGGTCATCTGCGTTGCGGAGAGTGCGCCGTCGGCAGCGGTTGCAGCTGCGGCGTCGGGCCAGACCCAGTCGGTGAAGGCCGGGTGATCGTAGCCCTCATCGCACGCGAACTCAAAGGCCTCGGTGCGGAATGCCTCCCACTTATCAATCTGCTCGGCAAACTTATCGGCGTCGACCATGCGCAGCACGTCGGCGGCCAGTGTCCAGCGGTCCATGTTGTTCAGGCGCAGCATGTCGAACGGCGTTGTCGTGGAGCCTTTCTCCTCGTAGCCGTGGACGCGGAAGGCATCGTGGCCGGGGCGGTTCCAGATCAGGCGGCGAATCGTGCCGGCATAGGCGTGGAACGCGAAGAGGACGGGCTTCTCGCCGCAGCCGAACAGCTCAGCCCAGCGCTCGTCGCTGAGAGCCTGGTCGTTCTCGCAGACGTTCTGGATCTTGAGCAGATCGACCACGTTGACGAACCATACCTTGATGCCCAGCTCGCGCAGCATGTCGGTTGCAGCCAGAGCCTCGAGCGTCGGCACGTCGCCGCAGGTGGCGACCACGACATCGGCCTCGGCGAGCGAATCGGCGGTCGATGCCCACTCCCAGGTCGCAACGCCCTCGGCGAGCTCCGCCTTGGCCTCGTCGACCGTCTGGAAGGTCGGAGCAGGCTGCTTGCCGCAGAAGATGGCGTTGACGCAGTCGGTGGACTGGTAGACGCGCTCGGCAACGGCAAGGGCCATGTTGGCGTCGGCCGGATAGTAGGCATTCACGATGTGCGTGTCGTTGGCCTTGTTGAGCAGCAGGTCGATAAAGCCGGGGTCCTGGTGCGAGAAGCCGTTGTGGTCCTGACGCCAGACGTGGCTCGACAGCAAAATGTTAAGGCCGCTGATGGGGGCACGCCACGGAATCTCGCGCTTGGTAGCCTCGAGCCACTTGCAGTGCTGGTTGACCATGGAGTCGACCACATGGACAAAGCTCTCGTAGGAGCTCCACACGCCGGAGCGGCCGGTGAGCACGTAGGCCTCGAGGAAGCCCTCGCACTGGTGCTCGGACAGCTGCTCGACGACCTTACCGGAGCCTGCCAGCAGCTCGTCGTTGGCCTCGTCCTCGTAGAAGCCGGCGTCCCACTGCTTCTTGGTCACCTTGTAGGCAGCCTGCAGGCGGTTGGACGCGGTCTCGTCGGGACCGAAGATGCGGAAGTCATCCATGTTCTTGGCCAGAACGTCGGCAGTGTACTCACCAAAGACGCGGGCGGCCTCGGTGGAGCCCCAGCCATGACCATTAGTGTCGACGGGGACCTCGTGGGCATGAATATCGGGCAGCTCGAGCTCGCGACGCACCTTACCGCCATTCGCGTTGGGGTTGGCGCCGATGCGCAGCTCGCCGGTCGGCATAAAGGCCGTCACCTCGGGGCGCACCTGGCCCTCGGGCGTAAAGAGCTCCTCGGGCTTGTAGGAACGCAGCCACTCGCGCAGCACGCGGAAGTGCTCGTGGGTGTCCTTGGCACTCGCCAGCGGCACCTGATGCGCGCGCCAGGAGTCCTCGGTCTTCTTGCCGTCGATCTGCTTGGGGCAGGTCCAGCCCTTGGGCGTGCGGAACACAATCATGGGGTAGGCCGGGCGGACCACGGTCTCGCCTGCGGCGGCCTGGGCCTGCGCGGTTGCCTTGATGTCACAGATCTCATCGAAGACCTGCTCAAACAGGGCAGCGAAACGCGCATGAATGCTTGCGTGGCTCTCGTCGTCAAAGCCGGCGACAAAGAAGTGCGGCTTATAGCCCATGCCCTCAAAGAACTTGGTGAGCTCTTCGTCGGACACGCGGGCGAGGATGGTGGGGTTGGCGATCTTGTAGCCGTTGAGGTGCAGGATCGGCAAAACGATACCGTCGGTTGCCGGGTTCACGAGCTTGTTGGATTGCCAAGAGGTCGCGAGCGGGCCGGTCTCGGACTCGCCGTCGCCCACCACGGCCACGGCCAACAGGCTCGGGTTGTCCATGACGGCACCGTAAGCGTGGCTGAGCGTGTAGCCGAGCTCGCCGCCCTCGTGGATGGAACCGGGCGTCTCGGGCGCAAAGTGGCTCGGGATGCCGCCGGGATAGGAGAACTGGCGGAAGAACTTCTGCAGGCCTGCCTCGTCATTGGTGATGTCGGGGCGAATCTCGCGGTAGGTGCCGTCGAGCAGCGACTGAGCAGTACCGGCGGGGCCACCGTGACCAGGGCCCATCAAGAAGATAGCATTCTGGTTGTGGTCGGCGATCAGTCGATTGACGTGACCGAACAGGAAGTTGATGCCGGGCGTGGTGCCCCAGTGGCCAACCAGGCGGTGCTTAACGTCCGGACGACCGAAGTCGCGCACCTCACCGGTTTTCTCGTCGACAAAGTCGGGGCGCATTAGCGGGTTAGAGCGAAGGTAGATCTGACCGACGGACAGATAGTTCGATGCGCGCCAATACAGGTCGACGCCCTCGAGCTCGGAAGCCGGCACCTCGTGGCCCAGCTTTTGCCACGGCGTCCCCAGTGTTTTAGCCATTGTTTATGTCCCTTCGCTGTGCGGTCACCCTCCAATACGGCAACCTTTCGTTGGGACCAGTATATTTGCTAAAACGTTTTATCATGGTGAAAAAACGTTTTACCACCCTTATCAATCCCATCGATTAGCAAAACGCGACATTCACCTGCGGCGTTGATTGTCACAGGTGCTCCACATTCGGTCTCTGCAAATTGGTAAACGTGTTTAGTTGTGTTAAGTAAGCTCGAGCACGCTGTCCTTAACGATAAGCTCCGGCTCCAGAACGACCTCTTCGGCACGCCTGCCGCCCCTACCGGCAAGACGCTTGGACATGCAGCCAAAAGCATGCTCCGCAAGGACACCAGGGTCCTGCTCAATCGCGGTCAGTGCCGGCTCAAAGAGAACGTCGGCCGCCGAGTTGTCATAGCTCACCACCGAGATATCGCCCGGGATGCTCTTCCCCATCTCGTGCAAGCGCTTGAGCAAACCGAGGGCAATGTTATCCGAGCTTGCGAACACGGCAGTGGCGTCAGTTGCGAGCACTGCCTCCGAGGCCTCGTATGCGCTCGGAATGTAGTACTCGCTCTCAAACTCCAAACGCGCGTCGATCGGCAGGCCAACCTCGCGCAGCGCGCGCTCATAGCCGGCAAGTCGCTTGCGACCCGTATTGGAACGGCGGGCATTAACCAGGCAGGCAATACGGCGGTGGCCTTGCTCGATCAGATAGCGGGTGGCCATATAGCCGCCCATCTCGTGGTCGAACATCACCTTGTCGCACTCGAGCCCCTCAATGGCACGGTCGACCATTACGGCCGGGATGGGCAGGTGGCTGACCTCTTCGCGCAGGGCGCGGTCATCGGAGAACTCGTCACCCACCACCAGGAAGACGCCATCAACGCCGCGCGTCACCAGCTGGCGCAGCAGCTCCAGATCGTCATCGGCGCTTCCGCCCGAGCTGGTAATGAAGAGCGCATAGCCGTCCTCGCGGCAGCGCTTTTCCAGGCTACCGGCGAGCGAGGCAAAAAAGCGGCTCTCGATGTTAGGGACGATAAGGCCCAGCGTGCGCGACTCGCGCATGACCAGGCTGCGCGCAATCTGGTTGGGAACATAGTGGTTGCGCGCCGCGACCTCTTTGATGAGCTTGCGGTTTTCTTCCGAGATGCGACAGGGCCGATTATTGAGAACAAGCGAGACCGACGAGGGGGAAAGCCCCACCTCCTGGGCGATCTGCTTGAGGGTGACTTTGTTGGCCATCTCGCTCCTTCCGGGTTTACGCGCAATCTCTTGAAAGTATAGCGACTACCCCTCTACCTCGGTGATAAACACTTTACCAATCCGGTGGACGGCTGTTTTATCGCCGCCAGCGCACCAAATCCGTCCGGGTGGGGTATATTGCAATCGATTGATGACAACGACCACCAAAAGGCGGATATTCGTATGCACGAGAACGATTTTTTTAACGAGGACCTGCTGTGCGCGCTCGCTGGCGTTGCCGGCGAGGACAACGTGCTGATGAGCGAGCCCATGCGCGAGCACACCACGTTTAAGATCGGCGGTCCGGCCGACGTCTTTGTCACGCCCGATACTGAGCAGGGCCTCGTCGCCACGCTCGATACCTGCTATCGCTGCAATCTACCACTCACCATCGTGGGCAACGGCTCCGACTTGCTCGTCGGCGACAAGGGCATCCGCGGCGTCGTCGTAGCGCTGGGCGAGGGCCTCTCCGACATTACGGTCGACGGCACGCACGTCACGGCGGCAGCCGGCGCCTTGCTTTCCGATGTCGCAGCCGCGGCAGCCGAGGCCGGCCTTACCGGCATGGAGCCCATCTCGGGCATTCCCGGATCGGTCGGCGGTGCCTGCTACATGAACGCCGGAGCATACGGCGCTTGCATGGCCGATGTGCTGGAGTCCGTGCGCGTCTACAAGCCCGCCCGCATGCTCGACGACGGCACCCGCGGTAGCGGCAGCATTATTGAGTTCGATGTCGATGAGCTCAACCTGGGCTATCGCAAGAGCCGCATTGCCGACGACGGTTTCGTCGTGCTTTCGGCCACTTTCAATCTCGCCCCGGGCAACGCCGCGATGATCAAGGCCGACATGGACGACTACCGCCAGCGCCGCGAGGACAAGCAGCCGCTCGACATGCCGAGTGCCGGCTCCACCTTCAAGCGCCCCGAGGGCTACTTTGCCGGCAAGCTCATCATGGACGCCGGCCTGCGAGGACACGCCATCGGCGGCGCGCAGGTGAGCGAAAAGCACTGCGGCTTCATCGTCAACGCCGACCACGCCACCGCCGCCGATGTCGACGAACTCATCCGCCACATCCAAACAACCGTCAAAGACCAATTCAACGTAGACCTCGAACCCGAAGTCCACCGAGTAGGCGAATTCCTCTAAAAAAGAAGGCCCCGAAAGGGGCCTTCAC
>CAUCNB010000094.1:0-4868 GCA_958444075.1 uncultured Collinsella sp.
TGCACAACAACCCCTCGGTAAACGGCAACAACCCTCCGCGAAATCTTAAGGAATTGCGCTAAACCTACAGCTTGATGTTGAAGTTGACTTCGGGGACGGCGGCCAGGTCGGCCAACGTCACGCCGTCGACGTACTTTTCGATCACGTCGTCCAGGCCGCGCCAGAACTTGACGGTTGAGCACAAATCGCTGCGGGTGCAGCTGTTGTCGATGCCGTCGCACGCCACCGGAGCCGTGCTGCCCTCGACGGCGCGCAGGATGTCGCCGGCACGCACCTCGGCCGGGTCCTTGGCCATCATGTAGCCGCCGCCCTTGCCGCGCACGCTCTTAAGGAGGCCCGCCTTCATGAGCGGACGGACCAGCTGTTCCAGATACTTTTGCGAGATACGCTCGCGGTCGGCGACCTCGCGCAGGGCGATCTTGCCCTCGGCGTCACCAAGCGCTGCGATATAGATCATCAGTCGGAGGGCATAGCGGCCCTTAGAAGAAATGAGCATACCTACCCTCCCATTGCATCTGGGACAACATAACCAGGTTTGTTTGTCCCATTTCTTAAGTAAGTGGGACAAACACAACAGGTTATTTTGTCCCAGAATTTGAAAAGTCGAGTGGATTAGTCGGGTTTTCCCTTGACTAACGCCGAACCCATAGTAACTTTATTCCGAGAAGATTCCTAGGGTTTCGCACACCCATGAGTACACCATATACAGAGAGGGACAGCATGAGCGCAAATCCGCTGCTTTCCATCGAAGGTCTGACCGCCTCCGTGGACGAAAAGACCATCCTCCACAACGTCAACCTCAACGTCGCCGCCGGCGAGACCCACGTGCTGATGGGCCCCAACGGAGCCGGCAAGTCCACCCTCGGCCACCTGGTCATGGGCGACCCCGTCTACACGGTCAACGACGGACGTATCGTCTTTGACGGCCAGGACATCACCGAGCTCACCACCGACAAGCGTTCGCGCGCCGGCCTGTTTCTGAGCTTCCAGGCCCCGGTCGAGATCCCGGGCGTGCCGCTGTCGAGCTTTTTGCGCGCCAGCATCGCCGGCCGCCCCGGCCTGGAGATGAAGGGCAAGGAGTTCCGACGTCGCGTCAAGGAGCTCGCGGCCGAGCTTAACATGGATACCTCCTACCTCAACCGTGAGCTGGGCGTGGGCTTCTCGGGCGGCGAGAAAAAGAAGGTCGAGATGCTCCAGCTTCTGCTGCTGCAGCCCAAGCTCGCCATCCTAGACGAGACCGACTCCGGCCTGGACGTCGACGCGCTTTCCACCGTCAGCCACGGCATGGACGCCTACCGCAAGAGCTGCGACGGCTCCATGCTCATCATCACGCACAACACGCGCATCCTCGAGCACTTGGATGTCGACCGCGTCCACGTTATGGTCAAGGGTCACATCGTGCGCGAGGACGACGCCTCGCTCATCCCCTGGATCGACAAGAACGGCTTTGAGACCTTCGAGCGCGAGGCCGCCGAGCAGCGCGCCCAGGCCGAGGCCGCCGCTGCCGAGCAGCAGGCGTAATGACCAAGAACCGCACCGAGGTCGCGGACATCGACCGCAGCCTCTACGACTTCACCTATGGCGAGGAGGGATTCGAGCGCCTCGACGCCGGCATCACGCCCGACATCGTGCGCGAGATCAGCGCCAAGAAGGACGAACCGCAGTGGATGCTCGACCTGCGCCTCAAGTCCCTCGAGATCTTCAACCGCTTCCCCGATCCGACGTGGGGCCCCTCCATCGAGGGCCTGGACATGGACAACATCGTCACCTACGTCAAGCCCAACACCGACCAAAAGCACGACTGGGAGTCGGTGCCCGACGACATCAAGAACACCTTTGAGCGCCTGGGCATCCCCGAGGCCGAGCGCAGCTACCTGGCGGGCGTCGGCGCGCAGTACGACTCCGAGCTGGTCTACCACAACATGCAGGACACCGCGTCCAAGATGGGTATCGTCTATTCCGGCATCGAGGAGGCCCTGCACGACCCGCAGTGGGAGCCGCTCATCCACGAGAAGTTTATGACGCTCATCCCGCCCACCGACCACAAGTTTGCGGCCCTGCACGGTGCCGTGTGGTCGGGCGGCTCGTTTGTCTACGTGCCCAAGGGCACCAAGTTGGACTTCCCGCTGCAGAGCTACTTCCGCCTTAACGCCAAGGGCGCCGGCCAGTTTGAGCACACGCTCATCATCGTCGAGGACGATGCCGACCTGCACTTTATCGAGGGCTGCTCCGCGCCAAAGTACAACGTGGCCAACCTCCACGCCGGCGCCGTCGAGCTCTTTGTGGGCAAGCGTGCGCACCTGCGCTACTCGACCATCGAGAACTGGTCCAAAAACATGTACAACCTCAACACCAAGCGTGCGCGCGTGGACGAGGATGGCGACATAGAGTGGATCAGTGGCTCCTTCGGCAGCCACGTGGGCTACCTCTACCCCATGAGCGTGCTCAACGGCCGCCGCGCCCGGTCGAGCTTTACCGGCATCACCTTTGCCGGCGCCGGGCAGAACCTCGATACCGGCTGTAAGGTCGTGCTCAACGCCCCCGAGACCTCGGCAACCGTCGAGACCAAGGGCATCTCCAAGAGCGGCGGCATTCAGACCTTCCGCAGCTCCATCGTGGCCACGCCCAAGGCCGAGGGCTCCAAGGCAACCGTGAGCTGCCAGTCACTGATGCTCGACGACCAGAGCCGCTCCGACACCATCCCCGCCATGGACATCCGCGCCAAGAACGTCGACATCGGCCACGAGGCAACCATCGGCCGTATCGGCGACGACAAGGTGTTCTACCTGATGAGCCGCGGCATCTCGGAGGAAGAGGCCCGCACCATGATCGTCAACGGCTTTGCCAACCCGGTCTCCAAGGAGCTGCCGCTGGAGTACGCCGTCGAGATGAACAACCTAATCAAGCTCGAGATGGAAGGAGCGATCGGATAATGAAACAGGAAACCAACACCGCTGCCACCACGCTCGAGCAGGTCAACGCGATGCCCGCAGCAACCTGGGGCTGGCTCAAGATGAACCAGACCAAGCTCGAGCTTTCGAACGAACTTGCCGCCGCTCCCGCCGAGGCCGTTGAGGTCGAGGGCTTGGACGAGCAGCTTGCCGGCTCGGCCGACGCCTTCGACGCCGCCATGGACGCCATGGCCGAGCGCTTCCCCGAGCGCCGCGCCTCCGCCCCCGGCGACGCTGCCGACCGTGCCCGCATCACGCCCGAGACCGAGCTCGACGTGCCCGCCACCTCTGTCTACCAGGCCGGCGCCATCAAGCTCGAGGAGGAGCTCTCCCCTGCCGAGGCCTTCGAGACCGGCATGGGCGAGGCTGCCTATGCGTATCTGACCGAGCACGCCACCAAGCGCATCGTCATCGATGTTCCCGCCTACCAGCACGCCGCCGTTACCGTGCGCGTGAGTGGCGTCGACGCAGCGGCTGCGATTGCCGCCATCGACGTCGTCGCCCGCCCGCAGGCAACGCTCGACCTCGCCCTAGCCCTGGACTCCCCCGTTGCCGGCGAGGGCGTCGTGGGCTCCGTGCTGCGTGTGTGCGCCCACGAGTACGCCACCGTCAACGTGACCTGCACGCAGACACTCGACGACAGCTGGATCGCACTCGACGACACCGGCCTGTTCCTAGACGAGGGCGCGCGCGTCAACGTGCAGCACACTGTCCTGGGTGCCGGCGCCAGCGCCACCGGCCTTGCCGGCGACCTGCTGGGCGATACCGCCAAGGTGACCATCGATACCGATTACCTGGGCGCCCGCGAGCAGGTGCGCGACTTTAACTACGAGCTGCGCCACCGCGGTCGCAAGACCGAGTGCGAAATCGACGCCAACGGCGTGCTGACCGGCACGTCCAAGAAGGTCTACCGCGGCACCATCGACCTCGTGCACGGCTGCAAGGGTGCAACCGGCACCGAGCGCGAGACGGTGCTCTTGGCTAACAAGGGCGTCGACAACAAAACCGTTCCCGTCATCCTCTGCGACGAGGACGACGTCGCCGGCAACCACGGCGCCACCATCGGCCACGTCCGCGACGAGCAGCTGTTCTACCTCGCCTGCCGCGGCCTTGACCAAAACGCAGCCGAGGACCTGTTCATCCGCGCCAAGCTGGAGGACGCTGCGCTTTCCGCCACCGACGAGCGCACCCGCGCCGCCGTCGTCCGCCTGGGCAACAACCTGATCGATAACTTTGAGGAGGAGCTCGCATGATCGATACCGAGCACGTTAAATGCGACACCTGTACTGCCCCCGAGCCCATGGAGCTCGACGCCAGCGACGAGGCTTCGCGCGGCTGGCCCACCGTGGACATCGAGACCAACCCCTACAAGGGCCAGTTCCCGCTGTTCCAGCAGCACCCCGAGATCGCTTTCCTCGATAGCGCCGCCACCGCGCAGCGCCCTGCCCGTGTGCTCGACGCCGAACGCGACTTCTACCAGCGCATGAACGCCAACCCCCTGCGCGGCCTGTACTCGCTGTCCGTCGAGGCCACCGACGCCATCGCGAAGGTCCGCCAACAGATCGCCGACCTCATCGGCGCCCCCCAGGCCAACGAAGTCGTCTTCACCCGCAACACGAGCGAGTCGCTCAACCTGGTCGCCAAGAGCTTTGCGCCCACAGTGCTCGAACCGGGCGACGAGGTCGTCATCACTATCATGGAGCACCACTCCAACCTGATTCCGTGGCAGCTGGTCTGCCGCGAGACCGGCGCCAAGCTCGTCTACCTCTACCCCACCAAGACCGGCCAGCTCACGACCGAGGAGGTTCTGGCCAAGGTGGGCCCCAAGACCAAGATCCTGGCCGTGGGTCAGGTCTCTAACGTCCTGGGCGTCGAGAATCCGGTCAAGAACCTCGGCAAGCTCGTGCACAAGTACGG
>CAUCNB010000095.1:0-4552 GCA_958444075.1 uncultured Collinsella sp.
CGCTCATGGCGATGACGCCGTGCTGCAGGAGTTGCCCGAGGGAACGAAGCTCGGCGTTGGCGCGCAGGCGGTTTGCGAGCTCGCGCGTCGCGACGATGTCGACTGCGTGCTCGTCGCTATTGTGGGCGCCGCCGGTCTCGAGGCGAGCCATGCGGCCTTGACCTCGAATAAGCGCCTTGCCCTTGCCAACAAGGAGTCCCTCGTCGTCGGTGGCGACTTGCTTATGCCGTTGGCACAACCGGGCCAGCTTATTCCGGTCGACTCTGAGCATTCCGCCATCTACCAGTGCTATCTGGGGGAGAACCCGCGCGAGGCCCACTGCATTTGGCTCACCTGCTCGGGCGGTCCGTTCTTTGGCCGCACACGCGACGAGCTCGATCGCGTGACGCGTGCCGATGCCCTCGCGCATCCCACGTGGGCCATGGGTGCCAAGATCACCATTGACTCCGCCACCCTCATGAACAAGGGCCTGGAGCGCATTGAGGCCATGCATCTGTTTAACTGCGACCTCGATTTCATTAACGTGGTCGTGCAGCGTCAGTCCAAGATTCACTCTATGGTCGAGTTCGCCGACGGCTCCGTGATGGCGCATCTCGGTGCATCCGACATGCGTATTCCCATCCAGTTCGCGTTCTCGTATCCCGAGCGTTGGGATACCCCGGCGCCTCGTATCGATTTCCGCGAGCTGGGGCAGCTCACGTTTGATGCTGCCGACATGGATACCTTCCGCTGTCTGGCACTGGCCGAGCGTGCCGGCAAGACGGGTGGCACCATGCCGTGCGTGCTCAATGCCGCCAACGAGGTTGCCGTCGATGCCTTCCTGCACGATGGCTGCAGCTTTACCGATATCGATCGCATTGTGGAATCCTGCATGGACGCCCACGATATGCAGGCGGTCGATTCGTTTGAGCAGCTTCGCGACATCGATGCGTGGGCGCGTGAAAAGGCTGCGCAGGTGCTCGCCGCAACCCGTTCCTAACCCATAAGGATTGCTTTTTCGTTTTATGGATACTGTTCTGAGCGTTCTCTCATCGGTCTTTTGGGGCCTGCTGATGCTTTCCGTCCTCGTGTTTTTGCACGAGGGCGGCCACTTTTTGGCGGCGCGTGCCTGCGGCGTCCGTGTGACCGAGTTCTTTTTGGGTCTGCCGTGCCGCTTTGACATCCATTACACGTCGCGTCGCATTGGAACCAAGTTTGGCGTGACCCCGCTGCTGCTTGGTGGCTACGCTGCCATCTGCGGTATGGATCCGACCGATGTTTCGTGCGCCGATCGCGTGCTCGCGGCTATCTATCGTCATGGTCGCGTGACCGTGGCCGACCTTGCTGTCGAGCTCGAGCTTTCCGAGGAGGTTGTGCTCGAGGCATGCGCCCTTTTGCTGGGCTGGGGCTCCATCGCGCCCTGGTATGAGGAAGGGGAGAAGCCCTCGCCGAGCTACTATCCCACCAAGTATCAGACACTGCCTCGAGACGCTGCGGGTTACACCACCTTTGACGGCCGCCGGTTCGATCGAGAGCATGCGACTGCCGAGGGCGATGTGTGGGAGCTGCCGTGCGGCGAGGCCGAGTTCCTTGCACAAGAACGTTTGCACACCTATCTTGGCCAAGGCTTTCTCAAGCGCGCCTTTATGCTGCTCGCGGGCATTATCGTCAATATCTTGACGGGTTTTTTGCTCCTTATGAGCATCTATTCCATTGCGGGTGTCACCGTGCCGATGGATACCAACGTGATCGGTCAGGTTGACGAGGGGTCTATTGCCGCCAAGGCGGGTATCGAGGGCGGTGACGCGATCCTTTCGGTTGACGGTGTCTCATGTTCCACTTGGATGGATGTCTACGATGCCATCGGCAAGGCTGCCGGTAAGGACGATATCGCCATCGAGTACGAGCGTGACGGCAAGCAGCATTCGACCACGGTTGCGCTCAAAGAGGACGAGCGCCTAGGTGTGTATGCCTCTACGCAGGTGGTCCGTTTAGACCCCATCACGTCGGCTCGCCTGTCGTTCTCCTATGTCGTGCAGACAGCGGAGGGCGTGATGCGCCTGCTCCAGCCGCAGCATACGATGGAGATCCTCGATCAGTCCTCTTCGATCGTGGGTATTAGCGTCATGTCTTCGCAGGCAGCTGCTGCCGGTCCCATCACGTTCTTGTCGTTTGCCGCGCTCATTTCGTTCTCACTGGGCTTTATGAACTTGCTGCCTATCCCGCCGCTCGACGGCGGCAAGCTGCTAATTGAGATCATTCAAAAGATTGCGGGACGCGAGCTTCCGCTCAAGGTCCAGACGATTGTGAGCTATGTGGGCATCGCGCTCTTTGCGCTGCTGTTTGTCTATATGCTTCGTTCCGACATCCTTCGATTTATTCCGTAGGGGAGTGTTTGGATTGTCTTTATCCCATCCTTTGCCGCGCGAGCTGACGCGCCCCGTGCATGTGGGCGGCGTGCAGATCGGCGGCGGCGCGCCGGTCGTGGTTCAGTCCATGACCTGCACTGATACCGCCGATGCCCAGGCAACGCTTGGGCAGGTTCGCGCGTTGGCGCAGGCGGGCTGCGATATCGTGCGCGTGAGTGTACCCACCGAGGCCGCGCTCGAGGGCTTTCGTACTATCTGTGCTGAGTCCCCGGTGCCGATCGTCGCCGATATTCACTTTAACCATAAGCTCGCCATTGGTGCCGTTGAGGCCGGTGCTGCCAAGCTGCGCATCAATCCCGGCAATATCGGCGATTGGGCCAAGGTTGACGCGGTGATCGATGCTGCTGGTGCCGCGGGCTGTGCGATTCGTATCGGCGTCAATGCCGGTTCACTCGAGCAGGATATCGCCGAGCGCGATGACCTCACGCAGCCCGAAAAGCTCGTGATGTCGAGCGAGCGTTTCGTCAAGCACTTTGAGGACCGCGGATTTACGAACATTGTGCTTTCGGCTAAGGCCCATAGCGTGCAAACGACGCTCGATACCTATCGAGCCCTGTCGCGTGAGATTCCCCACGTTCCGCTTCACCTGGGCGTAACCGAGGCGGGTACCAAACTCCAGGGCACCATCAAGAGCTCTGTAGGCTTGGGTATCTTGCTTTCCGAAGGCATCGGTGACACCATGCGTGTGTCGCTCACGGCCGATCCGGTCGAGGAGCCGCCGGTCGCTTGGGGTATTTTGCAGTCGCTGGGCCTGCGCCGCCGTGGTCCGGAGATCGTCTCGTGCCCTACGTGCGCTCGCTGCCAGGTTAACCTTATTCCCATTGCCGAGGAGGTCACCGAGCGGCTTAAGAACTACTCCGCGCCGCTTTCGATCGCCGTGATGGGGTGTGCCGTTAACGGCCCCGGCGAGGCTTCCGACGCCGACCTAGGCGTGGCCTGTGGACGAGGTCAGGGCCTGCTCTTTTCGCATGGCCAGATCATTGGTAAAGTAGCTGAGGATCAAATTGTCGACGCGCTTATGGCCGAGGTCGACAAACTTATTGAGGAGAAATAAATGACCCGAGCAATGTATATGTCTAAGCTCTATGCGCCGACGCTCAAAGAGGATCCGGCGGATGCCGAGCTAGCGAGCCACCGTCTGCTGCTTCGCGCTGGCATGATCCGCAAGGAGGCCGCCGGCCTGTATTCCTATCTGCCGCTCGCTTGGCGCTCGATCCGCAAGATCGAGAACATCGTGCGCGACGAGATGGATGCCGCCGGTGCTCAGGAGCTCATGATGCCCATCATGGTCGATGCCGAGCTGTGGCGTGAGTCCGGCCGTATCGATGCCTATGGCAAGGAGCTTGTGCGCTTTGATGACCGCCACGGCCGCGAGTTTGTGCTCGGACCCACGCACGAGGAGACCGTGACTGCCCTGGTGCGCAATGAGTTGCGTTCCTACAAGCAGCTGCCAGTGAACCTTTATCACATCCAGGATAAGTTCCGCGACGAGTTCCGTCCCCGTTTTGGCCTGATGCGCGGTCGCGAGTTCATCATGAAGGACGCCTACAGCTTCTCTGCTACGCAGGAGAGCCTGCAGGAGGAGTACGACAAGATGAAGCAGGCCTATGCCAACATTTGCGAGCGCTGCTACATCAAGGCTCTGCCCGTTGTCGCCGACTCCGGCGAGATCGGTGGCGATACCTCCGTCGAGTACATGGCTTTGGCCGACGCTGGCGAGGCTTCGCTCGTCTACTGCGACGATTGCGGCTTCGCTGCCGACGATGAGGCGGCAAGCACCAAGGTCGTTGTGACCGAGGGTCCTGGCGACGGTACGCTTACCAAGGTCGAGACTCCGGGCATGGGCACCATCGAGGCCGTCGCCAAGTTCTTCGGCTTCCCCGAGAACGGCACGCGCAAGTCCCTGGCTCTCATCGACGCCGAGGGCAAGCCGGTTGTGGCCATTGTCCCGGGCGATCATGGGCTCAACGACTGCAAGGCCGAGCATGTCTTTGGCAAGGGTTATCGCATGATGACGGACGAGGAGCTTCAGACCTACGGTCTGCACAAGGGCTTTATCGGACCGGTTAACTTGCCCGAGGGCATCCGTCTGGTGTGCGACGAGAGCCTGCGCGAGTCCAAGCAGTGGGCCTGCGGTGCCAACG
>CAUCNB010000096.1:0-4543 GCA_958444075.1 uncultured Collinsella sp.
ACTTTGCCAACCTGTGCGTCAAGAACATCGCGGGCGGCGACGCGCTCACCTCGCATGCTTCTGCCTGCCTGCCCGTTTCGCCTCCGCCGTTTATGGCCGGCATTGCCGAGGTCGAGGTTGACAAGGCCACCGGCAAGGTGACCGTGGTGGATTACGCGGCAGCCGTCGACTGCGGCACCGTGATCAATGAGGCGCTCGCGCGCGTCCAGGCCGAGGGCGGCATTGCCCAGGGCATCGGCCACGCGCTCTACGAGATCGTCGAGCACGATGAACGCGGCCGTCTGCGCACCGGCAACTTTATGAGCTACAAGCTGCCCACGCGCTTGGATATCGGCAGCATTCGCGTGGCCTTTGAGCCGAGCTACGAGCCGACGGGCCCGTTTGGCGCCAAGTCGATCGGCGAGGTCGTCATCAACACGCCGCTCGCCGCCGTGGCCTCGGCCGTGGCGCACGCCACCGGCCATCAGGTTCGCTCACTGCCCATCACGCCCGAGAAGGCCCTGCTGGGGGAGTAGCGGGTCAGCGAACAAGTCGTAGTTGGCGGGACGGGACAACTCGCCCCGCCTTTTGCACTCGTGGTGAGGTCGTGAGCCTGTAAAAGGTGTGCGTGCGCTTGCCGCTCGTATCTGCTATCATTCCTAGTCTGTGCGCTCATGCGGGCGTGGCGGAATTGGTAGACGCGCCAGATTTAGGTTCTGGTGGGATTCCCGTGAAGGTTCGAGTCCTTTCGCCCGCACCAACGCATCTGCGTCGGCTTCGGCCGTCGCGACTCTTTGTTGCATAAAGGTACCAGCACCTCAGATAAGCTGGGCAGTATGAGGAGGAACGTGTTGAACATCACCGCTTCTGACGTCAAGGACGCCAAGCTCACCGCTACGGTCACCATCCCGGCCGCCGACGTCGACGCCGCGATCAAGAAGGCCTACAAGGACACCGCTAAGAAGTACCGCTTCCCGGGCTTCCGTGCCGGTAAGGCTCCCCGTCCGGTCATCGATTCCGCTCTTGGCGCCGAGGCTACCCTCGCTCAGGCCACCAACGACCTGATCGCCGCCAACGAGCCCGCCGTCCTCAACGAGCTGGACATCGTCCCCACCAAGAGCGGTGACTACAAGGATCTCGACCTCGCCAAGGATCACGAGGACTACACCTACACCGTCGAGTTCTCCCTGCGTCCCGCCGCCGAGCTCTCTTCCTTCGACGCCGTCGAGATCGAGATGCCTCCCGCGGAGGTCACCGAGTCCGAGATCAACAACCAGGTCGAGATGCTTCTCAACTACCGCGCCACCTTCGAGGACGTCGAGGGTCGTGCCGTCGAGGCTGACGACTATGTGACCGTCGACCTTAAGGCCGTCGAGAACGCCGATAACTTCGCCGCCGAGGGCCGTATGCTCATCGCCGGTAGCGACAGCAACCCCGCCGAGTTCAACGAGGCTCTGATCGGCGCCAACGTTGACGACGTCAAGTCCGTCACCTGGACCGACGAGGCCGAGGAGGGCGAGGAGGCCGAGACCCACACCGTCGAGGTCACCGTCAAGGGCATCAAGGTCCGCAACACCCCCGAGCTCACCGACGAGCTCGTCAAGTCCGACTTTGGCTTCGACAGCATCGACGCTATGCGCGACGCCATCAAGATCGAGATCGAGCAGGACAAGGCTTCCCGCCTCCCGGCCGAGAAGGAGAACCGTTGCGTCTCCGCTCTCGCCGAGCGCCTGCAGCTCGACGAGATGGACGCCGACTACGAGCAGTCCGTCTTTGAGGAGCTTGGCCAGAACTTCCTGTCCAACCTCGCTGCCCGCGGCATGACGCTGGACACCTGGCTGCCCGCTTCCGGCCTGACCATGGAGCAGTTCATTGGCGACCTGCACAAGCAGGCCAACGACGTTGCCCGTGAGTCCCTGGCTCTGGACGCCCTCGCCCGTGAGCTCAAGATCGAGGTCACCGAGGACGACATCAATGCCGAGTTCGAGAAGGCCGGCGTCAAGGACGTCGAGGCTTCCAAGGCCGAGTTCATCGCCGATGGCCGCATGCCTGCCGTCCGCGAGTCCATCCGTCGCTCCAAGGCCGTCGATCACCTGGTCGAGAACGCCAAGGTGACTGAGGTCGACGAGACCGCCAAGGACGCCGAGTAATTCTCGCCACCTTGCCCGCGAGCGCATGTATGTGCCCGTGATGGGGTAAAGTTATAAGCCGGTTATCCGGTTGCTTCGTACGGTGCCAGCCAATGCATAGCATGCGGGCACCGTACGTTTGTCTAGAACCACTATTGGTCCGTAAGAGAAATGGAGATGCGTATGATCGCTAAGTTCGATTCCGCCCTCGTGCCATACGTTATCGAGCAGACGCCGCGCGGCGAGCGCAGCTACGATATCTATTCGCGCCTGCTCAACGACCGCATCATCTTCTTGGGCGAGGAGATCAACTCCGTCAGCGCCAACCTGGTCGTTGCCCAGCTGCTGCATCTTGAGAGCCAGGATGCCGAGAAGGATATCTCGCTCTACATCAATTCGCCCGGTGGCGAGGTTTACTCCGGCCTGGCGATTCTTGACACCATGAACTTCATCAAGCCGCAGGTCTCCACCATCTGCGTCGGTATGGCCGCGTCCATGGCCGCCGTGCTGCTTTCGGCTGGCGCCAAGGGCAAGCGCTTCTGCCTGCCGCACTCCAAGGTCATGATTCACCAGCCCAGCGGCGGTGCTCAAGGTCAGCAGACCGAGATCGAGATCGTGGCCGAGGAGATCAAGAAGACCCGCCGCGAGCTCAACCAGATCCTGTCCGATGCCTCGGGCCAGCCCATCGAGAAGGTCCAGGCCGATACCGAGCGCGACAACTACCTGACCGCTGCCGAGGCCCTCGACTACGGCCTGATTGACCGTATCGTTACCTCGCGCGACCTCGCCGCGAAGGACGCCTAGGATGGCAGGAAACATGCAGGACAACTTTGACGAGAACGGCAACCCCATCCGCTGCTCCTTCTGCGGAAAAGAGCAGGGGCAGGTCCGTCGCCTCGTAAAGGGTCCGACCAACATCTTTATCTGTGACGAGTGCGTCGCCGCCTGCTCCGAGATCCTTGAGGAGTCGCTGGCTTCGGACTTTATGGACGCTGCCCGCAACGGCAAGCTGCCGGGCTTCCTCAACGATCACGGCCAGGCTGCTGGGCAGCCCGCCGTGGACCCCGAGGCCGAGGGCTTTGAGCTCGAGGACGACCGCCAGGTCATCACGCACGTGCCGACGCCGCACGAGATCTATGACGAGCTTTCGGCCTATGTCATGGGCCAAGAGGACGCCAAGCGCGCCATGTCGGTTGCCGTGTACAACCATTACCGCCGCGTCATCGAGGGCGGTGCTGCGCTTTCGGCCTTTGACGACGGTTTGGACTCGCAGCTTGACGATGACATGGACGAGGTGGAGCTCGCCAAGTCCAACATCCTGCTGCTCGGTCCCACCGGTACCGGCAAGACGCTGCTGGCCCAGACGCTCGCGCGCATCCTCGAGGTGCCGTTTGCCATCGCCGATGCCACCGCGCTCACCGAGGCTGGTTACGTTGGCGAGGACGTGGAGAACATCCTGCTCAAGCTCATCAATGCTGCCGATGGCGACATTGAGCGCGCTCAGGTGGGCATTATCTACGTGGACGAGATTGACAAGATTGCCCGCAAGGCCGAGAACCTCTCCATTACCCGCGATGTCTCGGGCGAGGGTGTGCAGCAGGCGCTGCTTAAGATTCTTGAGGGCACGGTGGCCAGCGTTCCGCCTACCGGTGGCCGCAAGCATCCCCAGCAGGAGCTGCTGCAGATCGACACGACTAACATCCTGTTTATCTGCGGCGGTGCCTTTGTGGGTCTGGACAAGATCATCGCCGACCGCGTGGGCAACAAGGGCGTGGGCTTTAACTCCGAGATCGCCGGCCCCACCTCGGTCGACGAGAACGACCTGCTGCGTCAGGTGCTCCCGCAGGACCTCAACGCCTTTGGCATGATCCCCGAGTTCGTGGGCCGTACGCCCGTTGTCACCCAGACGCAGGCGCTCGACGAGGACGACCTGGTGTCGATTCTGACCGAGCCCAAGAACGCCGTGGTGCGTCAGTACCGCAAGATGTTCCGGCTCGAGGACGTTGAGCTTGAGTTTGAGGCCGCGGCCCTTCACGAGATCGCCCGTATGGCGCTCGCCCGCAAGACCGGCGCCCGCGGCCTGCGTTCCATCTGCGAGGACGTGCTTCAGCAGACGATGTTCGACCTCCCCAGCGAGGAGGGTGTCGCCAAGGTCATCGTGACCGAAGCGGCGGTTAAGGGCGAAGAACAGCCCCAACGCATCTACGGGTAAACCTGCCAAAAACGTGCTTGCAAATAGCCTCCGACCATCCGCGGTCGGAGGCTATTTTATATATACGCAAAACACCCAACTACCTGTGTTATTCTGTGTGTTTGTTTAAGCCTCAGCGAAGTCAATTCAGACTGAAGTAATCGATACCTAAGGCGCGTCCGCCTGCTTGGTTTTCGTAGATTCCGCACGAGCCGAAGAGCACTTAATGTGCTCTTCGTGCGAG
>CAUCNB010000097.1:0-4535 GCA_958444075.1 uncultured Collinsella sp.
TAGACATGTTCACGCATCAGCTAAACATTATCAGCGTAGTAATTATCTGATGCGGGTTAGCACATACAGCTAGCCCGTACGATAACGGGCGGCTGATGAAGATGAGGGCCGTCGAGCGCAACCGACGGCCCTCATTTTTTATGTCTAGGAAGTTCTTTTTAGAGGAGGAAATGTAATGAACGGAGTTTTGCTCATGGTTGTGGCCGCGGCGGTGCTCGCCTGCGGCTATCTGGGCTACGGCCGCTGGCTGGCCAACAAGTGGGGCGTTGACAAAGAGGCCCTCACGCCGGCCAAGCGCATGAAGGACGGCAAGAGCTTCTCGCCCGTCTCCGCCTTCACCGCGTTCTCGCACCAGTTCAGCTCGATCTGCGGTGCCGGCCCCGTCACGGGTACGATTGTCGCCATGTCCTTTGGCTGGCTGCCCGTCGTGCTCTGGGTCCTCGTCGGCGGCATCTTCTTTGGCGCCGTCCACGACTTTGGTGCCCTGTATGCCTCGATGAAGAACAACGGCAAGTCGCTCGCTCAGCTCATCGAGAAGTACATCGGCAAGACCGGCCGTCGCCTGTTCCTGCTGTTCTGCTGGCTGTTCTGCATCATCGTCATCGCCGCTTTCACCGACATGGTTTGCAAGACGTTCATGTTCACTCCGGTCGTTGACGCTTCTGACGCTGCTACCGGTGCCGTCGACTTCACCAAGTCCTATGCCGCCGGCTGCGCTGGTACCATCTCCATCCTGTTCACCTTCGTCGCTATCGCCTTTGGTTGGGCACAGAAGAAGTTCAACCTCACCGGTGCCGCCGAGTTCGTTACCGGTGTGGTACTCATGGTTCTCATGTTCGCCGTCGGTATGCAGTTCCCGGTCTACCTGGACAAGTTCCAGTGGTTCGCCGTCGTCATGGTCTACCTGGTCTTCGCTGGCGCTATGCCCATCCAGATGCTCAAGACCCCTCGTGACTACCTCACTTCCATCATGATGATCGTCATGATCGTCTGCGCTGTCCTCGGTATCGTCGTCCTGGGTGTTAACGGCCAGGCCACCATCACCGCTCCGGCCTTTACCGGCTTCTCCAGCGCTTCTGGCATGA
This sequence comes from uncultured Collinsella sp., assembly GCA_958444075.1. Lineage (GTDB taxonomy): Bacteria > Actinomycetota > Coriobacteriia > Coriobacteriales > Coriobacteriaceae > Collinsella. The sequence continues at coordinate 1,086 of CAUCNB010000097.1, forward strand.
TGTTCCCGGTCCTGTTTGTTTCCGTTGCCTGCGGTGCCCTCTCCGGCTTCCACAGCCTCGTTTCTTCTGGTACCTCCTCCAAGCAGGTCGAGAAGGAGCAGGACGCCGTCAAGGTCGGTTACGGCGCCATGATCGTCGAGTCCTTCGTCGGCATCCTTGCCATCATCGTCGCCGGCATCATGTTCTCCGATATGAACACCGTCGGCACCGGTGCCCTCAACGCCGGCGTCGCTTCCACCCCGTTCCAGATCTTCGCCGCTGGCATCTCCCGCGGTATGCAGGCCTTCGGTGTTGACGGCACGCTCGCTACCGTCTTCATGACCATGAACGTCTCCGCTCTGGCCCTGACCTCGCTCGATGCCGTCGCCCGCATCGCCCGCACCTCGTTCTCCGAGTTCTTTGCCCAGACCAACGACGCCCTGGCCATCGAGTCCAAGGCCGGCTACATGAAGGTTCTCGGCAACCCCTGGTTCGCCACGGTCGTCACCCTGCTTCCCGGTCTCGCCCTCGCCTTTGGCGGCTATGCCAACATCTGGCCGCTCTTTGGTGCTTCCAACCAGCTGCTCGGCGGCATGACCATGATCACCCTCGCCGTGTTCTGCAAGTGCACCGGCCGCAAGGGCTGGATGCTCTACGTGCCCGTCGCCTTCCTGCTCTGCTGCACCTTCACCTCGCTGGTCCAGAGCGCCATGGGCTGCATGACCGCTGTCCAGGCTTACGGCTTCTTCGGCACCATCCCGGCTACCGCCACCACGGCCGCCGTCTCCGTCGCCGCCACCAAGGGCTTGCAGCTCGTTTTCGCCGTCCTGCTGATGGTCCTGGGCCTCATCGTCGCCGTCAACTGCCTCAAGGAGTTCTTCGGCAAGGAGGCCGGCTCCATGCCCGACGAGGAGCCCGAGTGGTCCGAGATGGGCAAGGCCGAGTACGGTCGCGCCGCTGCCGCTGAAGCTCCTGCCGACGCCGAGGCCGCCAAGGCCTAGTCAGCTTGATGGACTAACCGTTCCATCCATATGACTCGGAAAGACCGGGTCCGCGACTTCGCGGGCTCGGTCTTTTTTTCATGCGAAAGCGGGTGACGCTCGAGTGTTCTCGCAGATGTTTTGCGTGAATAAGGGCGCGCGTTGTACCATATAAACGTATATGTGTACATATGAAAGGGGCCCCGTGGCCAAGACGGTATATTCCGATAATCAAAACAATGTCGATGCTTTGGCTGAGCGCCTGAGCAGCCAGACGTCGCTTTCTGCCGAGCGCGCCAAGCTGGTTGCCTACGACCTGCTCTGCCGCAAGGCGCTCAAGATCAAGTCGAGCGCGCTGGCGCAGATTTTCCGTTCCGTCGATAAGGAATGCAACACCAAGGTGATGCGCGACGAACTCATCGCGGCAAAGATCGTTACCAAGATCGAGGGCAGCGGCATTAACGGGCGCCCGGCGTTCTATACCATCAATGCCGAGATCCGCGATGCCCAGGAGCAGCCTGCCGAGTCCGTCGAAGATTTTGTCGTCGAGGATTTCGCTGACGTGCCTGCTGTGGAAGAAGTTGCTCCGCGTGAGCATGTCGATACCGATGAGTTGCTCGATGAGAACGTCGTGCGTGCCTTTACGGCCAAGGCAGGACGCGGCGGTTTTGGCGGGGGCGGCAAGCGCGATGCACAGCGCCGCGCCCAGCAGGAGCGCTTCCGTCGCGCCGTTGCTCGAAAGGGCGAGACGGATGCCGAGGCTGTTGAGACCGAGGTTGCTGCCGAGTCGCAGAGGCCCGCGAAGGAGCAAAAGCCCGTGGAGGCCCAGGAGCCCCAGCGTCGCCGTGGTGCCCACTTTAAGGCTGCGCAGCAGGATGTCGCGCATGAGGTTGAAGAGCCTTCCGAGGCTGCAGACGATGTTGAGGAGTCTGCCAAGAAGGCTCCGGGTTCATGCCGTCCCGGGCGTGGTTTTGCGAGGCGCGCGTATCCCGTAAGGCGTCAGGAGAAGGGCGAGCCGGCTTCGACCGCTCAGGCCGAGAAGGCCGAACAAACCGAGAAAACCGTTGAGCCGGCGGCTCGCGAGCAGCAACCTTCCGAGTCGCAGCCTGCGGCTGACACTGAGGTCAAAGCTCAACAGACCGCTGATAAGCAGGCTGGGGAGAGCGCCTCAGGCAAGCCCCGCCGTCGTCGTCACCGCGGCGGTCGTGGCTCAAATGCCGAGGCCGCGGCCGAGAAGACAGCGACACAAAACGGAGATGAGAAGGCCGAGACTCCGGTGGATCAGGTCAAGCGCCAGCCGGCGAAGGAGGCCAAGTCCGATCGTCCGCAAAAGCGCTCTTCTGCGCCCAAGCAGGAACGTAATACCCGGGCAGATTCCAAGCGTAAGCCTCATGCACAGGCTGAGCCTGCCGCGGCTGATAGTGCTACCCAGCAGCCCGAGTCGGCCGTCCACGGCGAGGTATCGGCGTTTGCCCTTGCCCGCGTTTTGGGCAGGCAGCTGCTCAAAGTTGTCCCTACGCCTACGGCGCTCTCTAAGATCAAGGAGCAGCAGACTCAAATTGTTAAGGTCGAGGGCAAGGACGGCAAAAAGGCGCCGCAGCGCACTCAGCACAACGAGATGTCCAACCGCAAGATTGCCGAGGAAATCGCAATCATCCAGGCTTGGATCGAGCAAAACCGAGGTGCCGATACGCCGGTTGCCTCGCGCCGCCAGCGTGCCTACCAGATTTTTAACGATGAGAAGGCCTTTGACGGCAAGCACGGCGAGCGCCTAATTCGGCGTATGACCGAAAAGGGCATCAGCATGCAGGCGATTAAGGTCGCCCCCAACCGCCCCGTTCACTTTACGGGTTTCTTTACGCTGGGCGCCGATAAGCCGTTCATTATGGTCGAGAACCTGGACACCTACGACGAGATCGTCAGGCTGCTGCGTGGCCGCAAGCACGCCAAGCTCTTTGGCATCAAGGTGGGCGGCGTGATTTTTGGCGGCGGATGCAAGGCGAGCGTCTCGCATGCCCTGGACGATTATCTGGCTGAGATCGGCTATCGCTTTAACTACGTCTACTACGTGGGCGATATCGACCGCGAGGGCGCGCGCATCGTCGAGCAGGCTCGCAATGCCAATGTGGTTGAGATTCGCCTGCATGCCGGCATGTACCGCGCCATGCTCGCCGAGCATAAGCGTCGCGTGAAGGCCGGCGGCGAGTGCGAGCCCGCGGCTGCCAACCAGGGCGTGCCGCAGAACTTGGCGGCGACGATCAAGGATCTGCCCATGGTCACGCGCGTGCAGTTCCGCAATGTGCTGCGCGAGGGCGGGCGCATTCCGCAGGAGATTCTGATGACCGCCGACTATCGGGATGGCGACTCGGGAAGCTTCGACCGCATGCTTAACAACTAAATTCCGCCGGCCCCGGGAGAGCGGGGACACCGGCTTAGGTTTCCTGCTCTACAGTCCTGCTCACGACGGAGGCCACATTAAGTGGCCTCCTGT
>CAUCNB010000098.1:0-4305 GCA_958444075.1 uncultured Collinsella sp.
AAGGCGGGGCCGAGGCCGCCTCGATCAATTTGCGAAAGAATCTTGACGGTACCCCGACGGATTCTGGTTGTCTTGATCTGTTCTTGATTTGTAACAGTAAGAACTGTTTTTGGGTTCTAGATGTTACAGATCGAGATTGAAGTTGAGGAGAGGGTAGTTTGTCTAAATCTGTAACATCTGGGACTGTTTTTGCCGAGTTGTTGTTACAGATTGAGATATTGAGATTGGACGTTTTCCTTTGTCTTGTTCTGTAACAGATAGAAGGGTTTCTGGCCCCTAGTTGTTACAGATTGAGATTTAAGTTGGGGAGAGAATGGTTTGTCTCGATCTGTAACATCTAGACCCGGATTCCGCTCCCACCTGTTACAGATTGAGATGTTTGTGTCCGCACCAGCCCCGCCCCTAGCCGTGGTCCCATATAAACAAACCCCGTGGTAAACTTGACCGGACTGTTAATATTCCGAAAGGTATCCGTAATGTCCAAGTACATCTCCGAGCTCATGTCGCCGCAGCTTATGGGCGTCGTCTATGCCTTCGTTGGCTTTATCATCGCCCTGTATGTGCTGTCGGTCGTCTATGTGTTCATCGACGCTCGCCGCCGCGGCGCCAGCGCCTACGTGGCATGGGGCATCATCGCCCTTATCCCGTTTGTAGGCCTCATTGCCTACCTGGTGCTGCGCCCGCACTCCTACGCGTCCGACCGCGAGGAGCAGGAGCTGGACATGGCCCTGCGCGAGCGCCAGCTTGCCCAGTACGGCACCTGCCCGCAGTGCGGCGCGCCCATCGAGAAGGACTTCGTCGTCTGCCCGGTGTGCGATACCCAGGTTCGCAACGTGTGCCCCAGCTGCCATCGCCCGCTCGATGCGCACTGGAAGGTCTGCCCCTACTGCCGAACTCGCATTCAGTAGCGCATCCATTGCCGGGCCGGCCGCAAGCCACGGGCACGCCTCAAGCCATGCGCGCCCCGCAGCCCCGCCCACACGATGAAGCATGCGTAGAAAATCGCCCGCCGTGCCATTAAGGTGCGGCGGGCGCTTGTATACCAAGGCAACCTGCCTATAATGATGCAAGTTAAAACGCCGAGCGCATCGCACGCACTTGCATCAGGCATCCGAGAGGAGAAAACATACCCATGAAGGCACTCTACAATGACGGTTCGGTGGCCGAGCTCCCGCAGGACGAGGTCACGCACGTCATCCGCCACTCCGCCGCGCACATCATGGCGCAGGCCATCAAGCGCCTGTACCCCGAGGCCGACTTTGCCTACGGCCCCGCGACCGACAACGGCTTCTACTACGACGTCGACCTGCCCGAGGGCGTCAAGATCAGCGAGGACGACTTCCCCGCGATCGAGGCCGAGATGAAGAAAATCGTCAAGGAGAACCTCAAGTTCTCCGTGTACGAGAAGCCCCGCGCCGAGGCCATCGCCCTTATGGAGGAGCGCGGCGAGAAGTACAAGGTCGAGCACATCGGCGACCTGGACGATGACGCCCGCATCACCTTCTACCAGCAGGGCGACTACATCGACATGTGCGTCGGCCCCCACATCTGCTACACCAAGGCGCTCAAGGCCTTTAAGCTCACCGGCGTCTCGGGCGCCTACTGGAAGGGCGACAAGGACAACAAGATGCTCACTCGCATCAACGGCGTCGCCTTTGCCACCAAGGAAGAGCTCGACGAGCACATGCACATGCTGGAGGAGGCCAAGAAGCGCGACCACCGCAAGATCGGCCGCGAGATGGATCTCTTTATGATGCGCGACGAGGCCCCCGGCTTCCCGTTCTTCCTGCCCAACGGCATGATCCTTAAGAACACGCTGCTGGACTACTGGCGCGAGATCCACCACAAGGCCGGCTACGTGGAGATCTCTACGCCGCTCATCATGAACAAGCAGTTGTGGAAGACCTCGGGCCACTGGGACCACTACAAGGACAACATGTACTCCACCGTCATTGACGACGAAGAGTACTGCATTAAGCCCATGAACTGCCCGGGCGGCGTGCTGGTGTACGCCTCCAAGCCGCACTCCTACCGCGAGCTGCCCATCCGCGCCGGCGAGATCGGTCTGGTGCACCGTCACGAGCTGCGCGGCGCCCTGCACGGCCTGTTCCGCGTGCGCTGCTTTAACCAGGACGACGCCCACCTGTTTGTGCGTCCCGACCAGCTGACCGACGAGATCGTGGGCGTGGTCAACCTCATCGACTCCGTGTACCAGAAGTTTGGCTTTAAGTACCATGTTGAGCTTTCCACCCGCCCCGAGGACTCTATGGGCTCCGACGAAGATTGGGCTCGCGCCGAGGAGGGCCTGCGCACTGCTCTGGAGCAGCTGCACATGGACTACGAGGTCAACGAGGGCGACGGCGCCTTCTACGGCCCCAAGATCGACTTCCACCTGGAGGACTCGCTCGGCCGTACCTGGCAGTGCGGTACCGTGCAGCTCGACTTCCAGATGCCGCTCAACTTTGATCTGGAGTACGTCGATGCCGACGGCACCAAGAAGCGCCCCATCATGCTGCACCGCGTATGCTTTGGCTCCATCGAGCGCTTCATCGGTATTCTGATTGAGCACTTTGCGGGCAAGTTCCCCACCTGGCTGGCTCCCGTGCAGGTCAAGGCGCTTCCCGTCTCCGAGAAGAGCCGCGACTATGCCCACGAGGTGTGCGCCAAGCTGGAGGAGGCCGGCATTCGCGTGGTCTGCGACGACCGCGACGAGAAGATCGGCTACAAGATCCGTGAGGCCCGCAGCATCGACCGCGTGCCCTACATGCTCATCTTGGGCGAGAAGGAGGTTGAGGCCGGCAACATCTCCGTCCGCGATCGCTCCAACGAGACCGTTCAGATGAGCGTTGACGAGTTTGTTGCCAAGGTGACCGAGGAGATCAAGACCCGCGCCTAAGGCAAGCTTCACAACAATTAATAAAGGCGACCGTCCACAAAGGGCGGTCGCCTTTTTTCTTACCAAAATTAGAAAAGCCGCTGGTTGAGCGGCTTTTTTTGTTGCACAAAAAGGTACAGGTTTTTATAGAGGGGTATGGAGATGTACCTACTAGCAGTACATTTTGCGTAATCTGGGCAAAATCTGATTAATTGCTCGTATAATGTCGTCTGTCGAAAGATACAAAAACCTGTACTTTTGCGACTGCGCCTAGCTGCGAGCGAGAAGCCTGTTCTAAACGCCCCTGCATTTGCGTGCATCGCAAAGCCAAAAAGAGGGGGCGAGAACATGGAACAGACGGCACGGCGCCAAGAGCAGCTGCCGGGCGCATTTAACGGCGCCACCACCAACAGCCAGCACGGCCGCGTTCGCTGGTATCTGGTCCACACCCCTCATGGAAAAGAGCGCGAGACCTGCGAAAAGGTCCGCCGGATTATCCCGCACGAGCTGATGCAGGACGCTTTTGTGATGCAAAAGGAGTTCTGGTTTAAGCGGGACGGTGCATGGTCGCTCCAAACCAAACCCATGTACAAGGAATATTTCTTCGTCGCCACGCACGATGCCGCTGCGCTCGATAGGGCTTTGGCCCAGTTGAGCTTTGGCTGTCGCATCGCCGGCAGTAGGGAGCGGGCATACATGCCCATGCCGGACGATGCGCAGGATTGGTACCGCAGTGTGCTGGACAACGACGGCGTGGTGCGCAACAGCGTCGCACGCATAGAAGACGGCGTGTTGCACATAGAGCAGGGGCCCTTGGTGGGGCAAGAGGCCCGTGTAAAGAAGATCGACCGTCATAAGCGCTGGTGCCTGGTAGACGTGGGCGATGGTGGCTCCACATTTAGGGAGCTGCTACCGCTTGACGTTCCCAGCAAATCGTAAGGGAGACGTTGCGCCGGCAAATCGTTCGTTTTTTGAATTCATGGACGGGGGGGTCCTGGGGACAGGGACGTAAGTTTTATCGTGACTGCTAATAAAGAAGTGACAGAGAGCAATGCGCCCGCGGGGGCAGCGCTGATTGCTCAGGCCATGGACCGGCGTGAAGGCGCCGGTCGATATAAGGCCATGCAATCCATCATGGACTGGGACAACTCGCGCCTGGTCTACCACGCCGTCAAGCGCGCGTTCGACATCGTTTTCAGCGGCTGCGCGCTGGCCGTCATCGCCATACCCAGCCTGGTGCTGGCCACGGCCATCCGCCTGGAGAGCGAGGGCAACCCCTTCTACAGCCAGATCCGCGTGGGCCAGACCCACCGCGACGGCAGCCTGTCAACCTTTCGCATGTGGAAGTTCCGATCAATGTACAGGGACGCCGACGAGCGCCTCGCCGAGCTCAGGGCGCAGAACGAGATCGCCGGCGCCATGTTCAAGAT
>CAUCNB010000099.1:0-4247 GCA_958444075.1 uncultured Collinsella sp.
CGCGCTGGCACCCCGCGCCGCCGCTACGCCATAATAGTTGGCGGACAATCGCGATAGAAAGAAAACAAATTGCACAGACCACGACAGATATCGCCGCCAGCACCGTCTCCGGCGCCGGAGCCGCCAGTTCATTCTCGGGCGGCACGGGAACCGAAGCCGAATTCGGCTCACTCGGTGCGCTCTCCCCCACCTGGTGGGAGCCCGAGGACGGCAGCGAGCCCGAACCATGGCTCACGCCCGATCAAGCCTTCGAACGCTTCTTTGAATGGACGAGCGACCGCGGCATCGAGCTGTGGGATCACCAAGAAGAGGCCCTCATGGACCTGGCCGCCGGCGATCACGTCATCTTAGGCACGCCGACCGGCTCGGGTAAGTCACTTGTTGCGCTGGGCATGCTCTTTATGGGCATGGCACAGGGCAAGCGCTGCTACTATACGGCTCCTATCAAGGCTCTGGTCAGCGAAAAGTTCTTCGATCTGGTACAGGTGCTCGGCCGCGATAACGTCGGCATGATCACCGGCGACACGCATATCAACACCAAGGCACCCGTCATCTGCTGCACGGCCGAAATCCTTGCCAACGATGCGCTCCGCGAGGGCGAGGACGCCGACGTGGGCTGCGTGGCCATGGACGAGTTCCACTACTTTGCCGACCCCGACCGCGGCTGGGCCTGGCAGGTGCCGCTGCTCACCCTGCCCCATACGCAGTTTATGCTCATGAGTGCCACGCTCGGCGATGTCACTGCCATCGCCACCTCACTCGAGGAACACACCGGCGCTACCTGCGACTTGGTCGTCGATGCCCCACGCCCCGTGCCGCTGAGCTACGACTACGTGACGACCTCGCTTGAGGGCACCGTCGAGCTCGCCATGCGCCGTGGCGAGGCCCCGCTCTACATCGTGCACTTTAGCCAGGACGCCGCACTTGCGACGGCGCAATCCCTCGCCAATTTTGGCATCGCCAGCAAGGAGCAGCGCGAGGCTATTAAGGAAGCCGCCAAAGGCACGAGCTTCTCGACGGCCTTCGGCAAGATCCTCAAGCGTTTGCTCGGCTGCGGCGTCGGCGTGCACCATGCTGGCATGTTGCCGCGCTATCGCCTGCTGGTCGAGCGCTTGGCGCAGCAGGGCCTGCTGCCCGTCATCTGCGGTACCGATACGCTCGGCGTCGGCATCAACGTACCCATCCATACCGTGGTGCTCACCGCGCTCACCAAGTTCGACGGCTACAAGATGCGTCGCCTGCGCGCCCGTGAGTTTCATCAGATCGCTGGTCGCGCCGGTCGCTCGGGCTTCGATACCGAGGGCATGGTGATCGCCGAGGCACCCGAGCACGAGATCGAGAATGCCAAGCTTATGGCCAAGGCGGGCGACGATCCCAAAAAGCTCCGCAAGATTAAAAAGAAGAAGGCCCCCGAGGGCTTTGTCACCTGGAACAAGCAGACCTTTGAGCGCCTGATCGAGACGCAGCCCGAGACGCTCAAGCCGCGCCTTCGCATCACACACTCCATGGTGATTAGCGTGGTCGAGCAGGGCGGTGACGCTCGCGCCCGCGTGCACGACCTCATCGAGACAAGCCTGCAGACCCCCGAAGAAAAGGCCAAGCTCGAGGTTCGCGCCGACGAAATCTTCGCCACGCTCATCGACTCCGGCGTCGTCGTGCGCACCGAGGTACCGCCCGCACCCGACGCTCCGGCTGATGCCGCGCCGGACATCGACTACGCGCTGACGGTCGACCTGCCCGAGGACTTTGCGCTCGACCAGCCGCTCTCGCCGTTTTTGCTTGCCGCGCTGGAGCTGCTCGACCCCGAGAGTGAGACCTATACCATGGATCTGATCTCGATGGTCGAGTCAACGCTCGAGGATCCCAAGCAGATATTGCGCGCACAGGAGCGCGCCGCGCGCGACCGCGCGATGGCAGAAATGAAGGCTGACGGCGTCGAATATGAGGAACGCCTGGAGCGCATCCAGGACGTCACCTACGAAAAGCCGCTCGAGGACTTGCTCGACGCCGCTTTTGACAAGTACTGCCAGGAAGTACCCTGGGCAAACGACTACCAGCTCTCTCCCAAGAGCGTCCTGCGCGATATGCTGGAAAGCGCGAGCGATTTTAAGGGCTACATTCAAAAGCTCGGCATCGCCCGCTCCGAGGGCATTTTGCTGCGCTACCTGGCAGAGGCTTACCGTTCTCTCGACCGCACCGTACCCATCGAGAAGCGCGACGAGCGCCTGCGTGACATCATTTCGTGGCTCGGCTTTGTGGTGCGCTCGGTCGACTCGAGCCTGGTGGACGAGTGGGAGAACGCCGGCAACCCCGCTGCACTCGATGCTGCGCCGCCGCAGGGCATCGACGAGGTCGTGGCGGACCGTCGCGGCTGCACGCTGTTGGTGCGCAACGCGCTCTTCCGTCGCGTGACCCTTGCCGCCCGCGAGCACGTTCGCGACCTGGGCGAGCTCGACGACGACTGGGGCATGAGCGAGATCCGCTGGCAAAAAGCACTCGACGCTTACCACGAGCAGCACGAGGAAATCCTCACCGACGGAGATGCCCGCAGCGCCGCGATGTTTTCCATCGACGAGTCCGACGAGAAGACCGCGCACGTATGGCACGTGCACCAGATTTTTGCCGACGAGGATGGCGACCACGACTTTGGCATTATGGGCGATGTCGATCTAGACGCCACGCAAGACGGTGGCGAGGTCATTTTCAAAAACTACCGTGTCGGCTTTATCGAGGACCTGCTCGAGGACTAGCCGAACATACCGAAACGAAACGGGGCCGTTGGCAATTTCGCCAGCGGCCCCGCTTTTGCACTATCCGCTATACCTTACTCGGCATCCTCGATCTCATACGAATCCGCCTCGGCTGGCTCATCGTTTGTCTCTGACGCAGCCCCGCGCGCCTCGTCAAACGCCGCCTTCATGGTCTTGTTGCCCCACGTGAGCTTGCGAATGGTAAGATCGTCGGCTTTCTTGTTGGCTAGGCGCAGGTTGTTCTCGGAGGACAGCAACGCCTCCTTGGTTTTCTGCAGATGGCTAATCGTCTTGTCGATCTCATCGATTGCTGTTTGGAACTTGCGACTCGCAATCTCGTAGTTGCGGCCGAAATCATTCTTGAACTTTTCCATCTTGGCTTCGAAGTTCGTAACGTCGATATTCTGCTGTTTGTACTCCGCTAGCTCCTGCTTATAGCGCAGCGAACCCATGGCGGCGTTGCGAAGAAGCGTAATCATGGGAATGAAAAACTGTGGGCGAATCACGTACATCTTCTCGTAGCGATAGCTCACGTCGACTATCCCTGCGTTATAGAGCTCGCTCTCGGGCTCGAGTAGCGTGCAGAGCACCGCGTACTCACAGCCTTTTTGGCGGCGATCGTGGTCGAGTTTCTTAAAGAAGTCCTCGTTTTTATGCTTGGTCGTGGTCTCGTCGTTCTCGTTTTTCATCTCGAACATAATCGAAATGACCTCGTTACCGCTCGCGTCGCACTCGCGGAAGATAAAGTCGCCCTTGGTACCCTCGGACGCATCGTTATCTTTCTCGAAGTACGCGTTGGGAAACGCCGTCATGCGCAGACGGTTGAACTCGGTCTCGCAGTGCTGCTCGAGCGACTCGCCCACCATCTTGGTGGACAGGCGGACCTTCATGTCCTTAAGGCGCTCAATCTCTTCATCCTTGTAGCGAATCAGGTCATCGCTCGCGCGCTTGGCCTGCGCAAGCTCGAGCTCGTGTGCCGCCTTGGCTTGCTCCTCACGAGAATCGCGCACCGCCAACTCGCTCGTCAGCTTGGCACGTGCCTCATCGCGCTCTCGCTCCGCCGCGGCGACCGCCTCTGACAGGTTCATTTTTGCCATCAGTTCCTGCTCGCGCAACTGGGCACGCAGACCCTCGGCCTCTTGCTCGGACTGTGCCTTTGCGGCAGAAAACTTCTCTTGCACCTTCACGCGATAGTCAGCAAGCGCGCGCTCGGCCTCGCTGCGAGCGGCATCGAGCTCACGCTGCGACTCGGCCGCAGCGGCGGCAAGCGCCATCTCCTGGGCCTTGTCCGCCGCGGCAAGTCTGGCCTGCAGCTCAGCAATCTGAGCATCACGTGCAGCTAAATCGTTTTGAGCGGCATTGCGCGTCGCCGACTCGACGAGCTTGGCTTCGTCATCTTTGCGCTCCAGCTGCGCACGCAAATTGTCGATCTCGCGCTGAAGCTCGGCATTCTCCTTTTGAGCATCGGCGCGGGCCTCAACCGCCGCGCGCTGGCTT
>CAUCNB010000100.1:0-3781 GCA_958444075.1 uncultured Collinsella sp.
CCCTCACGGCCCGCATCCGGCGGGTCGATTCGTTACCACGGTCGTGCGCGTAAGCGCATGGAAGGGGAAGTATCGTGAGCGATTGCAAGAGGGTTTACCGTTTTGGAACCGACGCCCAGGGCACCTGTGTCACCGAGGGCGACAAGTCCATGAACTTCGTGCTTGGCGGCAAAGGCGCAAACCTTGCCGAGATGAGCCGCATCGGCCTGCCGGTTCCCGGTGGCTTTACCATTACCTGCCAGACTTGTGTCGAGTACTCCGGTGCCGGCAACGTGTGGCCCGAGGGCGCACTCGATGAGATCGTTGCCGCTGAGGCCGACCTCGAGGCCCGTTGTGGCAAGAAGCTCGGCGACGCCTCCGACCCGCTGCTCGTGTCGGTTCGCTCGGGCGCTCCGTTCTCCATGCCCGGTATGATGGACACAGTCCTCAACCTGGGCCTCAATGACGATTCCGTTCAGGGCCTTATCGCCCAGACGCAAAACCCGCGTTTTGCCTGGGATAGCTACCGCCGCTTTATCCAGATGTTCTCCAACGTCGTCATGGGCGTCGACGCCGACCTGTTCGAGAACGCTCTGACCCAGGCACGCTTGGTCGCCGGCGTTCGCGTCGATTCCGAGCTTTCGGCCGAGGACCTGCAGGGGCTCGTCGAGACCTTCAAGGGGATCTTCTCCGACAACGTCGAGGCCGCCCTGTACCCCGAGCTCGAGGTCGCTGACGGCAAGCCCGTCTTCCCGCACGACCCGGAGCTCCAGCTGCGTCTTGCCATCCAGGCCGTCTTTGGCAGCTGGATGAACGAGCGCGCCTGCATCTACCGCAAGCAGCATGGTATCTCCGACGAACTCGGCACCGCCGTCAACGTTCAGGCTATGGCCTTTGGCAATAAGGGCGAGACCTCCGCGACCGGCGTCGCCTTCACGCGCAACCCGGCCGACGGCACCAAGGAGTTTTACGGCGACTTTCTGGTTAACGCCCAGGGCGAGGACGTCGTCGCCGGCATCCGCAATACCGAGCCCATCGCCGACCTCAAGACCACCCCGGGCCTCGAGTCTGCAGGTGAGGAGCTCGAGCGCGTGTTCCTGACCCTCGAGGATCATTATCGCGATATGTGCGATATCGAGTTCACCATCGAACAGGGCAAGCTCTGGATGCTCCAGACCCGCGTGGGCAAGCGTACCGCCACGGCCGCCCTGCGCATCGCCATCGAGATGGTCGAGGAGGGCCTGATCACGCGCGAGGAAGCCGTGGGGCGCATCGACCCCGCACAGCTCGATCAGCTCCTGCACCCGCAGTTCGATGCCTCCAAGAAGTATGAGGCACTTGCTACCGGCCTTAACGCCAGCCCCGGTGCCGCCGTGGGCGAGGTTGTGTTCTCGAGCGATGACGCCGTTGCGCGTTCCGCCGAGGGTCACAAGGTTATCCTGGTTCGCTGGGAGACCAACCCCGACGATCTGAAGGGCATGGTCGCTGCCGAGGGCATCCTCACCAGCCATGGTGGCAAGACGAGCCACGCAGCCGTTATCGCCCGCGGCATGGGTACACCCTGCGTCTGCGGTGTCGAGCGCTTCCACATCGACGCCGCCGAGAAGGTCGTGCACATCGATGGCAGCGACCGCGTACTGCACGAGGGCGATGTCATCTCCATCGACGGTACCCAGGGCATCGTCGTCGATGGCGCTGTCGATTTGGTCTCCGCTGAACTCACCGGCGATCTGGACACCATCCTGTCCTGGGCCGACGAGATTCGCCTGGACGAGACCTGTGGCCACGCCAACCATGTGCGCGTCAACGCCGACAACCCTGAGGATGCCGCACTCGCCCTCGAGTTTGGCGCCGAGGCCATCGGCCTGTGCCGCACCGAGCACATGTTCCTGGGCGATCGTAAGAACATCATCCAGAGCTTCATCCTGTCCGACGACGAGGCCGTGAAGCAGCAGGCCCTGGCCGACCTGCTCAAGGTCCAGACCGAGGACTTCCTAGCCATGTTCAAGACCATGTCCGGTCGCGATGTGGTCGTTCGCCTGCTTGATCCGCCGCTGCACGAGTTCCTGGATAATCCTCGCGAGCTCGAGGTCGCCATCACCAAGAAGGAGGCCGCCGGCGCTCCCGAGGAGGAGCTCACTGCCCTGCGCGCCCGCCTACGTCGCATTGACGGCATGGTCGAGTCCAACCCCATGCTGGGCTTGCGCGGCGTGCGCCTGTCCGTCGTCTTTGGCGATCTGCCGCTCATGCAGGTCCGCGCCGTGGCCACGGCTGCTGCCCGCCTTATCAAGGATGGTGTCGACCCACGCCCCGAGATCATGGTTCCGCTCGTTTCCATCACGGCAGAGCATGTCCAGACCCGCGAGGTCATTGAGCGTGCCATCGCCGAGGTTTCCTCCGAGGAAGGTGTCGAGCTCAACATTCCCGTGGGCACGATGCTCGAGCTGCCGCGCGCCTGCATGGTCGCCGACGAGATCGCCCATCACGCAGATTTCTTCTGCTTTGGCACCAACGACCTCACCCAGACGACCTTCGGCTTCTCCCGCGACGATGCCGAGGCCAAGTTCATTCCGCTGTACCTGCACAAGAAGATCCTGAAGGACAACCCCTTCGAGACCATCGACACGGCGGTGCTGGAGCTCGTGCGCTTGGCCGTCGAGAAGGGCCGCGCCACCAATCCCGACATGCACTTTGGCGTGTGCGGCGAACACGGCGGCGACCCCAAGTCCATCAAGGGCCTGTTTAACGTGGCCGACGTGGACTATGTGTCCTGCTCGCCCTACCGCGTGCCCCTCGCGCGCCTAGCTGCCGCCCAGGCCAAGCTCGAGGCCAAGCGTTCCGCCTAGCGTTTAGCGTTTAGACGCCTAGCGTAGCCCCCCCCTTCATACCGCCCGTCTCATTCGTGAAGCGGGCGGTTATCATGTGCGGGTTTTGTCTTTTTGTCTGCGCAAAAAATTGTTCTTGCAGCAGAAACCCGCGCGTGTATACTCGAATACGTTTGTTCAACTACGTGCCGGCCAAGGTGGTACGGCACCTCTAGAAGAGTAAGGAATTGCACATGGATTACATCCGCGCAATCGAGCGTCAGCAGATCCGCGAGGACATTCCTCAGGTTCGCGTCGCCGACAACGTCAAGGTTCACTACCGCATTAAGGAAGGCGACCGCGAGCGCATCCAGGTTTTCCAGGGCGACGTCATCCGCATGGCCGGCGCCGGTGCCCGCGAGACCTTCACCGTCCGCAAGATGTCCTTCGGTGTCGGTGTTGAGCGTACCTTCCCGCTTCACAGCCCCAAGATCGCCAAGCTCGAGGTCGTTCGCCATGGTCGCGTCCGTCGCGCCAAGCTGTACTACCTCCGCGACAAGGTGGGCAAGGCTGCTCGCATCCCCGAGAAGCGCTAAGAAGATCGCAGCGTCTGTCCACTCGTTTGGACACGAGGGTCACCTTCGGGTGGCCCTTCTTTTTATCTGATTTGCATGCAAGGAGGGTCTGGTATGGCCAACATGACGAGCTCGGTTTCGGCATCGCAGGTTGCCGGCGAGCTGGCGAGCGCCACGTTCGAGGAGATTCCCGCCCTCGTGGAGCATTATCGCGAGGACCCGCGCCAGCAGGTGATCAAGGCTTGCGAGCGTGCTCTTAAGCGCCATGCCAAGGAACTTGCCGAGCGCGAGCGCGTCAATGACATGTACGAGCTTATGCATGAGCTTGGCGGCGATGGGGTGGTCGTTGGTGTCGACGAGGTAGGTCGCGGATCGGTGGCCGGCCCTTTGACGGTATGCGCCGTCTGTCTTCCGATGGAGCCG
>CAUCNB010000101.1:0-3293 GCA_958444075.1 uncultured Collinsella sp.
CGCTCACCCTCGCCGGGCTGCAGCTTAAAAGTCGTCACCGTGGGGCCGGCAATCCAGCCGACAACGCGAGCGCTACGGCCAAACTCAAGCAGCGTGGACTGCAGCGACTCGGCGGTCTGTTCCAGCTCCTTGTCCGAAGATGCGGCAGAAGCGGACTGAGGGTTTGCATGCAGGATTTCGAGCGGCGGAAGCTTAAGGCCGTCCTCTTCTTCGCCCTCGTTATCCGCGGGGGCATTGTCCGCTCCCCCATCGCTCGAAGTAGACGCCTCGGCAGCGCTCGCAACAGACGCATCGGCAACCTTGGGATGCTTGAGGAAATCAGGAATTTGAGGGGCGGCCGAGACGGGATTCACGGCAAACGGCGGCTCGGACTCGTCGACCTTGTCCGGATCGTCCTCCATCGAAAGCTGGCCGGTCACCTGGCCGCGCCTGGCATGGCGACGCGGCAGCAAGGTCGTCTTGGCAGTCTCGATCGGAGCCTCGTCGTCCTCGTCATCGCCCTCGGTAAGCTCAATCTCGCTCTCGGACCAAGACGGGTCGGGTTCACTCGTATTGAGCTTGGGAGCCGTCTTGCTCTTCTTGGCATGACGGCGCGGCAGCAGCGTCGTCTTGGCGCGCTCGGCCTCCACGGCATCGGACACGTCGACAAACGGCTCCTCGTCCTCGTCGTCATCGTCCAAAACCAGGTCATCATCGTTGCCCATCACCGTGGTCACGGCCATATCGGAGCCCTTTTGACGAAGAATGCTCAGGTGCGGACGGGCAACGCCGGGCACCGACAGGGCTTCGTCGTCACCCCACGGACTCGCGTTGACGTCGGCACGACGGCGCTCGGCAAAATCGGCCGCACGGTCGCGGGCAGAGCGCAAAACGCCGCCCACCGAAAAGCCGATGATGACAAAGCCAACGACGGCCAGACCCAATAGGACCACCATTGCGATAGGCTTACCCAGGGCATTCTGCAATGCACTCGCAATAAACGCACCGATGTAGCCACCCGAGGCGGACAGGTTTTGCAGCGTGAACATAAGGTCGCACGAGTCGCTCGTACCCGGCACCATCAGCGAAAGAATGGAGACGACGGCGATAAAGACCACGGCACCGCCCGCAACAGAGCGCACGTTGAGCGGCGAATCCTCGCCTAAAAAGAGCGTGGCGGCAAACAGCAAAATGACAATCGGCAGCACGTAGGCGCCCAGACCAAAGCCCAGGTGGTAGAAACCGGCAACCGCAGCCGTAACGGGTGCGGTCGCCGGCGAAATCACGGCAATGAAGGACGCAATCGCCAAAACGGCAATGACCACGCCGGCGATATCGCGGTTGGCCGAAGGCTCGACCAGGGGCTCAAAATCGTCGAAGTCGGCCTCGTGACCTTTATTGGCACGAAGATGGGAACCGGCACCCTTAGCAGATGCCGGTTGGTTGTTGGCTTTATTGCCTTTGGCGTTTTGTGCAGATCCGCGCGCCAAACTAAACCTCCATGACGACCGGGATGATCATCGGACGAGTGCGCGTACGGCTCCAGATAAAGTTAGAGAGTGAGTCGCGCACGGCCTTGCGAATGGCATCGGAACCGCTGCTCGTAAAGCTGAACTTGCCCTTCTCGATCGTCTTCATGATGGACGCGGAGGCATCCTCAGAGAACTGGTCGTCGATGGCAAACGAGACGCCGCGGCCCGAGAACTCGATGGCCTCGATCTTCTTGTGTTTAAGCGAGACGATGGCAACAGCGGTAACCATACCGTCATTGGCGAGCTTCTGACGATCGCGCAAGACGATGGGGTCGGTATCGCCGATACGAAGGCCGTCGACGTAGACGACGCCGGACTCGACGGGCGTACCGCGCTTGACGATACCGCCGCGCATCTCGAGCGTGTCGCCGTTATCGAGGATAAAGATATGATCGTCCTTGATGCCCATCTTGCGGGCAAGCTGGGCATGGGCGCGCAGATGCACGGCCTCACCGTGAACCGGCATAAAGTACGTGGGCTTGGCCATGGCCATCAGGAGCTTGAGCTCCTCCTGGCTACCGTGGCCCGAGACGTGGACAAGAGCGCGGTTCTTATCCCACACGTCGCAGCCGAGCTTGGCCAGGCTGTTGACGACCTGCTGGACGGCTTTCTCGTTGCCGGGAACGGGAGTTGCCGAGAGGATGACGGTATCGCCCTCGTGGATAGAGAGCGTCTTGTGCTCGCCATTGGCCATGCGGGACAGGGCCGACAGCGGCTCGCCCTGCGAACCGGTGCACATGACGACGATCTTGTCGTCGGGCAGGTTATCGATATCGAAGGCATCGATGATATCGGCATCGTCGATGTTGAGGTAGCCCAGCTCGCGCGCGACGCGGGTGTTGGTGAGCATGGAACGACCGGTCACAACGACCTTACGACCGCACTTGCGGGCGGCATCGCAGATCTGCTGCAAACGATGGATATGGCTCGAGAACGAAGCGACGAACACGCGACCCGGGGCGTTCTTGATGGCATGTAGCAGGTTGGGACCAACCTCGGCCTCGGACTTGGTAAAGCCGGGAACCGTGGCATTGGTGGAGTCGGACAGCAACAGGTCGATGCCCTGCTTGGCAAAGCGGCTGATAGCGGCATAGTCGGGCGTGACGCCGTCGATGGGCGTCTGGTCGAGCTTAAAGTCGCCGGTGTGCATAACGGTGCCCTGATTGGTGCGGATGAACACGCCCAGAGCGCCGGGGATGGAGTGCGTCATCGAGAAGAAGTCGAGCGAGATGCCGCCGAGGTTGACATGGCTGCCGCCCTTGACCTCGCGGAACTTGGGTGCGCGGATGCGGAACTCAGAAAGCTTACCCTCGATAAAGCCAAGCGTCAGCTTGCTCGAAAAGATGGGCACCTTGTTGTTGAGGTCCTGCAGCAGATACGGAAGCGAACCGGTGTGGTCCTCGTGGCCGTGGGTGACGACGATACCGCGGAGCTTTTCCTCGTTCTCCAAAACATAGGTGTAGTCGGGAAGCACCAGGTCGATACCGGGCTGGGAGTCATCCGGGAACATGAGGCCGGCGTCGACGAGCACCATGTCGTCGCCGCACTCGAAGACCGTCATGTTCTTGCCGATGCCGTCAAGGCCGCCGAGCGGAATGATCTTCAAAGGAGATGATTTTTTAGCTGCCATAGGTTAGTGTTGTTTCCTTTCTTCGAAACGGGTCTGAAACAACCGACGGGGCGCTTCTGGCAAACCGACCGTCGGGAACGTACAAATATGCATCGCAGAGTCGATGCAATAACCACAGTATGATACCCATATGCACAACAACAGACCACCCA
>CAUCNB010000102.1:0-3288 GCA_958444075.1 uncultured Collinsella sp.
GTGCGGCGTGAAGTTTAACCAGGAAGACGTTTCCATCGACATGATGGGCATGCCCGTCTGTCGCGATGGTCTGACGGTTCCCTTCGATGAGGACGAGGCCCTGCGACGTTTTGAGGCGCCCGAGATTGTGATCTCGGCAGACCTGGGCGCAGGGGACGCGGCGACCACCGTGTGGACTTGCGACCTCACGCACGAGTACATCTCCATTAACGGCGACTACCGTTCCTAGACTCCCGATGTGCCGCGTGTCCCGCTGCAATCGCGGGCAGCGAGGTACGGCGCGATAGCTACACGAAAGACGAGGCAGATTATGAAGTTCGCACGCGATTGTCGCTCGAGCGAATCCAACGAAGTTACCGCGCAGCTGCTGTTCGAGGCGCTGCCGTGGATTAAGAACCTGACCGGCAAGACGGTCGTTATCAAGTACGGCGGTGCCGCCATGGTCGACGAGCAGCTGCGTCGTGACGTGATGAGCGACATCGTTCTACTCAAGATTATCGGCATGCGCCCTGTTATCGTGCACGGTGGCGGCAAGGCCATCAACGAGGCGCTCAGCCACTACGACATCCCCGTCGAGTTTAAGAACGGCCAGCGCGTGACTACGCCTGCCACCATGGATATCGTGCGCGAGGTACTGGGCGGCAAGGTCAATCAGGAGCTGGTCGCGGCGCTCAACCACCACGGCAACCTGGCCGTGGGCGTGTCCGGCAGCGACGCCGGTACCCTTATCGCCGAGCCGCTCGACCCAGAGCTCGGACGCGTGGGCAAAGTGACGCACGTCAACACCGACTATATCGAGCGCTTACTCGATAGCGAGTACATCCCCGTCATCGCTACCGTCGCGGCGGGGGAGGACGGCGGTTTCTTCAACATCAACGCCGATACCGCCGCCGGTGCCGTTGCGGCAGCGCTCCACGCGCATAAGGCGATCTTTTTGACCGACGTCGACGGCCTGTACAAGGACTTTAGCGATAAAGACTCACTCATCTCCAACCTAACGCTCGACGAGGTTAACGAAATGCTCTACGGCGGCGAGGTCGATAAGGGCATGATTCCCAAGCTGCGTGCGGCCGTCGATGCGCTTGCCGGCGGCGTATTTCGCGCTCACATCATCAACGGCACCACGCCGCATTCGCTGCTGCTGGAGCTGCTGACCGATGCCGGCGTCGGTACCGTGATCCATTCCACCGAGACGGCTTACGAGTTCGATACGCATCCGCATCCGCTTTCGACGTTTGCTGCGCGTCTGACCGAGAACCTCGACGAGGTCGAGAAGCTTCAGACGGTCTAACTGACTCGCAGCCGCCCCATTCCTGCACCCATAGGCCTGCGCCGTCTGGCGCCCAACGAAAGGCATCCCATGTCACTTGCAACTCAACAATCGCTCGAATCCAATTACGTTATGCATACCTTTGGCCGCTCTCCGGTCGAGTTTGTCGAGGGTCACGGCATGAAGCTCACCGGCGACGATGGCCGTGAGTACCTCGACTTTCTTGCCGGCATCGGCGTGTGCAGCCTAGGTCATGGTGACCCGGCCGTGCTCTCGGCGCTCGAGGCACAGACCAAAAAGCTCATGCATGTCTCCAATTACTTCTACATTGAGCAGCGCGGACAGGTCGCGGCGCTGCTGTCCAAGCTTGCTAACGACGACGTAGATGGTGCGCGCGTGCTTGCCGATGCCATTGCCGCCGGCGATGAGACCACGGCAGCTGCTCTTGGTGCCCCGGCTGCGGATGAGCAGGTTTGGGAGACCTTCTTTGCCAACTCCGGCGCTGAGGCCAACGAGGGCTCGATGAAGCTCGCGCGCCTGTACGCCAAACGTGCCGGTAACGGCGGCAACACTATCGTGTGCATGCGCGGCGGCTTCCACGGCCGTACGCTCGAGACCATTGCCGCCACCATGCAGGATTGGCTGCAGGATAGTTTCCGCCCGCTGCCGGGTGGCTTTGTGGCCTGCACGCCCAACGATATCGATGAACTGCGTGCGATCTTTAAGCAGCTGGGGAGCGAAATTTGTGCCGTGATGCTCGAGCCGATCCAGGGTGAGAGCGGCGTGCACCCCATGACCGAGGAGTTTATGGCGGCAGCGCGCGACCTGGCACACGAAGTGGGCGCCGTGCTTATCGCCGACGAGGTCCAGTGCGGCATCTTCCGCTCCGGCAAGCCGTTTGCATTCCAAACCTATGGCGTGGAACCCGACATCATGAGCCTTGCCAAGGGCATTGCTGATGGCGTGCCCATGGGTGCCGTCGTGGCAAAGAAGGAGATTGCCGACGTGTTTAAGCCGGGCGACCACGGCTCGACCTTTGGCGGTAGCTGCTTGGCCATCGCGGCGTGTGCCGCGACGCTCTCCGCGCTCGTGCACGGCGATTATGCCGACCATGTTGCCAAGGTAGGCGCCTATATGGAGGCAAAGCTCGCCAAGCTGCCGAACGTGACCGAGGTGCGTGGCCGCGGCTTGATGCTCGGCTGCGATCTGGACGATACTGTGGGTGATGCACACGACGTTGTGGCCCGTGCATTGGGGGCTGGTGCCGTGATTAACGCTACGGGTGCCCATACGCTGCGTTTCTTGCCGCCGCTCGTCTGCGAGGAAGCCGACGTGGACAGTCTGATCGAGATCCTGTCGGACGTTTTGGCCTAACACAGCGAAATAACTTAACTTTGACCGGGTTCCGGACTGCGGACGTGCCCTATGTGGCATGATTCAGCGGTCTGGAGCCCGTTTTGCCTTAGATTTGCTAAGGCGGGGAGACCTGCTGGTCAAATAACATTAAATATGAGTACTGTTACCGATTTGGTCGCAGCAATTTTGGACTAATAAGACCAGATGGCAAGTCGAAATGGCGATGAATGCACGATTTTGATCCAATTGCTAGTCCTTATAATGGACATATGTTTCGTAACTTAAGCAAATACTATCTTTTGATATGTTGTAAGCAAGGTGGCAGTACTCATTTTTGCCATTTTCTGGCCACGGCCTTTGTGACAGTCGTGCTGGCGGGTTCGAATCCCATGAAATGGGCCCAAAAAAGAAAGGCTCCCATTGCTGGGAGCCTATCAAATCAGTGGTGGGCGATGAGGGATGTCGCGTGCGGCTGACGCCGCCCGCTCTCGCTTCGTCGCTCCGCTTCTCGCGTGCTGCGCTGGAAAACGCTTCGCGTTTCCTCAGCTCCGCACCCTTGCGGGTTCGAATCCCCCCGCGATGGGCCCAAAAAAGAAAGGCCCCCATAGCTGGGAGCCTATCAAATCAGTGGTGGGCGATGAGGGATGTCGCGTGCGGCTGAC
>CAUCNB010000103.1:0-3166 GCA_958444075.1 uncultured Collinsella sp.
ACAAGATCTTGATCAGCGGCCACAACGGCGGCTCGGGTGCCGCTGCGCGCGACTCTATCTGGCACGCCGGTCTGCCGCTGGAGCTCGGTCTTGCCGAGGCTCAACAGACGCTGCTGCAAAACGGCCTGCGCTCGCGCGTGGTGCTTGAGGCCGACGGCAAGCTCATGGACGGTACCGATGTCGCCGTTGCCTGCCTGTTGGGCGCCGAGGAGTTTGGCTTTGCGACCATGCCGCTCATCTCGATGGGCTGCCTCATGCAGCGCGACTGCCAGCAGGATACCTGCCCCGCCGGCATCGCCACGCAAAACTGTCGCCTGCGTCGCGGCTTCCGCGGCAAGCCCGAGCACGTCGAGCACTTTATGCTCTTTGTTGCCGAGCAACTGCGCGAGGTCATGGCGAGCCTAGGCTTCCGCACCGTCGACGAGATGGTCGGCCATCCCGAGTGCTTGCGCCAGATCGAGGTCCCGGGCAACCGCAAGGCCAACCTGCTCGATCTGTCGCCCGTGTTGGCAAGCGTGACCTGCGAGTTCGGTGCCCATATTCCGGGTGCCGACGGCCGTCACTTCCTGCCCCAGATGGCCGCGGACAGCGAGCTCGACAAGACGCTCGACTCCACGCTGTTCGTGCCCTACACGGCCGACGCCCGCGCGCACCTGCGCCCGATTCGCTTCCGCGCCGATATCGCCAACGTCAACCGTTGCGTGGGCACCATCCTGGGTAACGCGGTGACCAAGGCACATCCCGAGGGCCTGCCCGCCGGCTCCATCACCATCGATTGCGATGGATCGGCCGGTCAGAGCTTTGGCGCCTTCCTGCCGCGCGGCATTACGCTCAACGTGTGCGGCGACGCCAACGACTACTTTGGCAAGGGCCTCTCGGGCGGCGAGGTGTCGGTGCGCCCCAACCCGCATGCGACCTACAAGTTCGACGAGAACATCATCGTGGGCAACGTTGCGTTCTTTGGCGCCACGAGCGGCCGTGGCTTCATCAACGGCCTGGCCGGCCAGCGCTTTGGCGTACGCAACTCCGGTGCCACCGTGGTGGTCGAGGGTTGCGGCAACCACGGTTGCGAGTACATGACGGGTGGCCTGGCGCTCATCCTGGGCGAGGTCGGGCAGAACTTCGCTGCCGGCATGACGGGTGGCGTGGCTTATGTCTTTGACCAGTACGGCACGCTCGATGCCCGCGTGAACCACGAGAGCGTTGAGCTCAAGGCCCCGACTGCCGGCGAGCTGGCGCAGATTCGCGAGCTCATCCAGGAGCACGTGGACGCGACGCAGAGCCCGCGCGGCATCAAGCTGCTCTACAGCTTTGAGGCGATGAGCAAGCACTTTGTGAAGGTCATTCCGACCGAGTACGAGCGTGTGCTGGCGATTGTCGCCGCGAGCGAGGCTGCCGGCAAGACACATGCGCAGGCAGAGGAACTGGCGTTTGACATCGTGACCGGTCGCGCGAGCGCCGCGGATGTCGCTCGCTTCGATATTGCGGGCGGTGCTGCGGGTGCTGCGTCCGCGGCCGCCAGCTCTGTTGCTTCGACCAAGAAGGAGGCGTAAGTGCCATGGGCAAGCCCGGTGCTTTTCTTGATATCGATCGCGTGACCCACGAGCTTCGCCCCGTGGAGGAGCGCAGCCGTGATTTCGATCCGCTGTACGTGGAGCTCGACGACGACGCACGTCGCGCCCAGGCGAGCCGCTGCATGATGTGCGGCGTGGCGTTTTGCCAGATGGGCGCGAGCTTTGGCAAGGCACGTCCGAGCGGCTGCCCGCTGCACAACTTGATTCCCGAGTGGAACGAGCTGGTGTACCGCGGCCGCTGGGATGAGGCTGCCGAGCGCCTGTCGCTCACCTCGCCCATGCCTGAGTTCACGAGCCGCGTGTGCCCGGCACTGTGCGAGGCCGCGTGCAACCTGGGCTCGGTCGACGGCCAACCCACGACGATTCACGATAACGAGCGTGCGATCAGCGACTGTGAGTGGGCCAACGGCGGCCCACGTCGCTTTGAGCCGGCGGGGGAGGGCGCACCCACGGTTGCCGTGGTGGGCTCCGGTCCTGCTGGTCTGGTGGCTGCATGGGAGCTTGCACGTCGCGGTGCCCGCGTGACGGTGTTTGAGCGTGACGACCGCTCGGGCGGCCTGCTCATGTACGGCATTCCCAACATGAAGCTCGAGAAGTCTGTGGTCGAGCGCCGTGTAGCGCTCATGCGTGAGCTGGGCATTGTGTTTGAGCTTGGTGCCGACGTGAGCGATCCCAAGGTTACCGCCAGGCTCGACGACTTTGACGCCGTCGTGGTGGCTGCCGGCGCTCGTGCTCCGCGTGGGCTTTCGGCTACGAATGTGGATGCGCCCGGCGTGGTGTACGCTGTGGACTACCTGACGGCTTCGACCGTCTCGGTGCTCGATGGCGGTGAGCCTGCTATTGACGCACGCGGCCTGGACGTCGTGGTCATTGGCGGTGGCGATACCGGCAACGACTGCGTGGGTACCGCGGTGCGTCAGGGCGCGCGCAGCGTGCGCCAGTTTGAGTTCTTGCCGGCTGCGCCCGATAAGCGCGCGGCAGGCAACCCCTGGCCGCAGTGGCCCAACGTTAAGAAGACCGATTACGGCCAGCAGGAGGCTATCGCTGCGATGGGTGGCGAGATGCGTGCCTGGGCCGTGGATACACTCGAGGTGCTGCTGGACAAGAAGGGTGCGGCTGCGGGTCTGCGCGTGGTCGATCTGGACTGGTCGGCGGGAAAGCCCGAGCGCATCGCGGGCTCCGAGCACGAGGTGCCGGCGCAGCTGGTGCTCATCGCTTGCGGCTTTACGGGTCCGGAACACAGCGTGTTCGAAGCTGTCGGCGTGCCCGTTGCCACGGCGGGCCGCCCGCTGCCCGTGATGGCTTCCGAGGGCTCGCACCTTGCGGCCCGCGTGGATGGCGTTGCTGCGGATGCCGCGCCGGTGTATGTGGCGGGTGATGCCCGCAACGGCAGCTCGCTCGTGGTGAGTGCCATGGCCGATGCCCTGGCCTGCGCAGCCGAAGTCGCCGAGGCACTGGAACTGTAAAGTAGTCACGGAGATATTCAACAATCGAATCGGCAAGGGCTGTCCCTAACTGCCGGCACAAAAGGAACGTCCCTAAGTGCCGACAGTTAGGGACGTTCCTTTTGTGCCGGCAGTTAGGGACAGCCC
>CAUCNB010000104.1:0-3064 GCA_958444075.1 uncultured Collinsella sp.
TTCTCAGAATCATGATTCGCACCGAAGTATAATCTAATTTCAGAATAAAGCCTGCGGCGAGGTGCCCGGGTGTATCGTTCGAAAGGGTTGAACATGTTCGATATGGTTTCTCGCCGCGGATTCGTCTCGCTCTCTGCTGTCGCCGCTGCCGGCCTTGGTCTTGCCGGCTGTTCGGGCAGCAAGACGTCCGAGCCGGCCGGATCAGATGCCGGTTCTGCTAAGGCATCTTCCAAGAAAGCTGTCGAGCTGCAGGTCTTTGCCGCCAACTCGCTCGAGAAGGCTCTGCCCGAGGTTCAGGAGCTTTACACCGAGCAGACCGGCACCACCTTTGCCGACACGCAGTTTAAGGCCTCCGGCGACCTCGTCGAGCAGATGCGTGCCGGCGCCACGGCCGATGTGCTCATCACCGCTTCCAAGGGCACCATGGATGACGCCGAAGCCGCCGAGCTCGTCGACACCGACACCCGTGAGGATATGTTCGTCAACGACCTTGTGATCATTCGCGCCGAGGGCTCCGATACCAAGGTCGAGGCCATCGCCGACGTTGCGAACCTGGACGGCAAGATCGCCATCGGCGACGCCAAGACCGTTCCCGCCGGCAAGTATGCTAACCAAGCGCTGGCTTCCGTGGGCCTCTACACCGGTACCGAGGGTGATGATGGCGAGTACGCACCCGAGATCGCCGGCAAGGTCGCACTGGCAGACAAAGTTGGTACCGCCGCCGCCTATGTGTCCACAGGCGACTGCGTGGCCGGTTTTGTCTACAGCTCTGACATCTTCCGCTACGACGGCATCGAGGAGGCCTTCGTGTGCCCCGAGGATTCGCACAAGCCCATCGTGTACCCGGGTGCCGTTGCCGAGAGCTCCGAGCACGCCGACGAGGCCAAGGCGTTCATCGACTTCTGTCTGACCAACAAGAAGGCACAGAAGATTTGGGCTAAGTACGGCTTTGAGCTTTCCGAGTAGTGCGGCTTGGCGCGATAATTCCATCGTTTTGTGTTTCACTCCGTCCTTGTATTCGCTTGGAGCTTTTCGTGCTTAAAAGATTCCGCATGCTTGTCGCCTGTGCTTTGACCCTCGCGCTTTGCTGGGTGCCGGGATTTGCGGTTGCTGGGGACGCTGAGGACGGGGCCCAGGTTGCTGCGACCGCTCATGGGCTTTCCTATGGGATCGAGGGTTTTGAGCGGTTGGCCAAGGGGACCGCTCGTGCCATGGAGGGCCAGCCTGAGGGCTACCGGTTTCCCGTTGACGAGGACGTGGACCTTGTGGTGGCGCCCGCTGCCGATCGCGTTGTGGTGTGGATATCGCCCAAGGCAGTCGAGAAGTATGGATTGGATCCGCAGGACAACGAGTGCGTATCGGGTCTCAAGGCCCTTGTCTGTGAGCTCGACAGCGCAAACTGCATGGGAGGTGCGCAGCTAGGGGACGTGGATCTTCCTTGGTATGTCACGGCGGAAACAACGTTTGATGCCGGCGGGTATACCTATGGCTTTGATGCGCGTGGTGCGGATGGGGACCGCTATGTGGTGATTGCATCAGCCTCGGGTGATGCCAAGGGCGGCGCGCGTTGGCTTGATAGCGCTCAAATGGTAGAGGCGTCGTCTGTCGCGTTGCGGGATGAGCAGGGCCCCTTGACCTCTCTGGCTTCCTTTTTGGGCGACATCGACTATCGCCCGTTTTGGGTGTCCGTTAAAACGAGTGGCCTTGCCCTGCTGATCTCCTTTGCGCTGGGCCTGTTCGCCGCGTGGAAGACTATGGGTACCTCGAGTCGCATCAAGGGCCTGCTCGATTCGGTCTTTACGATTCCTATGGTGCTGCCGCCCACGGTTTGTGGCTTTCTGCTCCTCATGCTGTTTGGCCGCTCGACCGGGGTGGGCCAGTGGCTCATCGCGCATGGCATCTCGATTGTCTTTACGTGGCCGGCGGCGGTGATCTCTGCCGTGGTGGTGTCGTTCCCGCTCGTCTATCGTACGGCACTCGGAGCCTTCGAGAGCCTCGACACGCAGATGCTCGACGCCGCGCGAACCTTGGGATGGTCCGAGTGTCGCATCTTTACCAAGCTCATGATGCCGCTCGGCTGGCCCTCGATTGCCGCCGGCACGGTGCTCGCCTTTGCCCGCGCGATGGGAGAGTTTGGCTGCACCCTGTTCTTTGCGGGCAACTACGCCGGTATTACGCAGACCATTCCCATCGCCATCTACTTTGAGTGGATGGGCGGCAACACCTCGGTGGCCCTCTTTTGGGTCGTCGTCGTGATCGTGTTTAGTTTCCTGGTAATCCTGTTCATCAACATGTACACAGCGCATTCGCAAAAGTATCGCGAGCGTGGTCTCTCCCGTGCGGAGCGCAAGCAGGCCAAGCGGCTGGGCAGCCAGACCGATTCGCTCGACCCGGTCGGCGGCGATGCCTTGCGCATCGATCGCGAGGCGCTGGCCGAGCTTATGCGCGACGACGCAGCACCGCAGGGAGGTCGATAAGCTATGTCGCTCGTTTTGGAAATCAAAAAACGCTATCCCGGGTTTATGCTCGACATGCAGCTTGAGGCCGGCGAGGAGCGTGTGGCGCTGCTGGGCGCCTCGGGCTGTGGCAAGAGCTGCACGCTGCGCTGCATTGCCGGTGTGGAGACGCCCGACGAGGGAAAGATCGTCGTCAACGGCGTGACCTTCTTTGACTCTGCGGCGGGCATCAACCTTTCGCCCCAGGAGCGAAAAAGCGCCCTGATGTTTCAAAACTATCAGCTGTTCCCTAATATGACGGTGGCCGATAACGTGTGCGCCGGCGTTGAGGGTGCAGGTGACGCCGCAGCGCGCAGGCAACTTGCCGAGCGCTACCTGGGCATCTTTGGACTGGCCGACTTTGCCGACCGTTATCCCGCGCGCCTCTCGGGCGGCCAGCAGCAGCGTGTGGCGCTTGCTCGCATGGTGGCGGCACACCCGGGCATTTTTATGTTCGACGAGCCCATGAGCGCGCTCGACGCGTATCTCAAGAGCGCGCTTGAGCAGAACATGCTCGACCTGTTCGACGTCTGTAACCGTACCGTGCTCTACGTGAGCCACGATATTGA
>CAUCNB010000105.1:0-3030 GCA_958444075.1 uncultured Collinsella sp.
CCTGCAGCTGCAGGGTGTGCGCGATCGAGCCGATATGATTATCGACACGAGCCGCCTACGCACCTCTGCGCTGCGCAACAAATTGCGCATGGCGTTCTCCGAGTTGTCCGACCAGCAGCTCATGGACGTTCACGTGTTCTCGTTTGGCTTTAAGCACGGTATGCCCGTCGAGGCGGACATTATGATCGACGTTCGCTTCCTGCCCAATCCGTTCTACGATCCCGAGATGCGCACCATGACCGGTCTCGATAAAAAGGTCTCCGACTTTGTTCTGGACCATCCCAAGACCCAGGAGTTCTGGAAGGCCTGGACGCAGCTGCTCGATACGGTGATGCCGGGCTATATCGCGGAGGGTAAGCCGCAGCTTTCTATCGCCATCGGCTGCACGGGCGGACAGCACCGTAGCGTCGCCATCGCCGAGGCCACGGCCCGTTACCTGGAAGGCGCCCAGTATCACGTGAGCATCTCCCACCGCGACCTGTCGCGCGCCAACACGAAGGCATAGGCCTGCATGTCGTTTACCGCCGAGGTGCGTGACGAGCTTGCGCGCTGCGAACCCGAATGTGAATACTGCGATTTGTCGACGCTTGCCGCCCTGACGCGTGTGAGCGGTACGCTTTCGTTGGCCGGCTCCGGGCGGTATCGTTTGACGGTCGCGACCGAGACGGGAGCCGTCGCGCGCACGATGATCACGCTGACGCATCGCATTCTTAAGCTCAAAACGGAATTCACCGTTCGTAAATCGGTCTTGCATAAGGTCCGTAACTATCTCATTACCCTGCCCGATCAACCCGACCTGGACAAGGCTCTGGTGCTGCTGGGCATTCTAGACCGCAGGGGAGGGCTCGTCGCTGGTGTTCCCCGACACATCGTTGCCCGTCCCTGCTGCAGGCTTGCCTACATCCGCGGCGCGCTCATCGCGGGCGGCTTCGTGGCCGATCCACGCGGCGATTTTCATTTGGAGATCGCGGTGCAGGGCGAGCAATATGCTAAGGGGCTTTGCGACCTGTTGGGGCAGATTGGGGTCCATGCTCGTGTTAATGCACGGCGGGGGTCATATGCCGTGTACATTAAGAGCGCCGAGGAAATCGAGCATCTATTAAAGCTGATTGGTGCCAAGCGCAGCGTTGCCGAGATTGAGGAGGCGCGCGCGGTCAAGTTGGTTAAGAACGATGTGAACCGTCGCGTGAACGCCGAGCTCGCCAACCAGACCAGAAGCGCCGGTGCTGCCCAACATCAGCTTGCGCTTATCGATGAGCTCGAGCAGCGCGGCCTTCGCGATGCGCTTCCGGATGCCTTGGCGGTCTTTTGCGACCTGCGCGAGCGCTATCCCGATCTGTCGCTGCGTGATTTAGGTGAGATGGCTGACCCTCCCTTGTCGAAGTCGGCCCTCTACCATCGAGTTTTGAGGCTTGAAAAGCTCATTGAAGCAAACCGGTAGTTTAAAGTATCGACTTATATACGGATTTAGCTGCTATTTTATTCTTTAAAACGTTTTAACGTAAATTTGATTTTCAATTTCGACTATTCTCGTGAAATTCAAGTCAAAAAAAAGGTATATTAGGCGAGTGGTTAGTTTGTGGGCCTCAACGGCGGGCGCTGTAGCTTGCGGGGGCCTTACGAAAGGAGACACAATGGCAGTAAAGGTTGCTATTAACGGCTTCGGTCGCATCGGTCGTCTGGCTTTCCGTCAGATGTTCGGTCATGAGGGCTCCGAGATCGTCGCTATCAACGACCTCACCTCTCCCGATATGCTCGCTTACCTGCTGAAGTACGACTCCACGCAGGGCAACTACGCTCGCGATCACGAGGTCGTTGCTGGCGAGGATTCCATCACCGTTGACGGCAAGGAGATCAAGATCTACAAGGAGGCCGACGCCAACAACCTGCCTTGGGGCGACCTCGACGTCGACGTCGTTCTCGAGTGCACCGGCTTCTACACCAGCAAGGCTAAGGCTCAGGCCCACATCAACGCTGGCGCCAAGAAGGTCGTCATCTCCGCTCCGGCCGGCAGCGATCTGCCCACCATCGTGTACAACGTCAACCACGAGACGCTGACCGCTGAGGACAACATCATCTCTGCTGCTTCCTGCACCACCAACTGCCTCGCCCCGATGGCCAAGGGTCTGAACGACTTCGCTCCCATCGTGTCCGGCATCATGACCACCATTCACGCCTGGACTGGCGACCAGATGCCGCTCGACGGCCCGCAGCGCAAGGGCAACAAGCGTCGTAGCCGCGCCTGCGCCGTCAACATCGTCCCCAACACCACCGGTGCTGCCAAGGCTATCGGCCTGGTTCTCCCCGAGCTCAACGGTAAGCTCATCGGTGCCGCCCAGCGCGTCCCGACGCCGACCGGCTCCATCACCAACCTCTACGCTGTCGTTGACAAGAAGGTCACCGTCGACGAGGTCAACGCCGCTATGAAGGCCTACGCTGCCACCATCTCCGAGACCTTCGGTTACAACGAGGACGACATCGTCTCCACCGACATCATCGGCGAGACCCACGGCTCCATCTTCGACGCCACTCAGACCATGTGCTCTGATCTCGGCAACGGCCAGACCCTCGTTCAGGTCACCTCTTGGTACGACAACGAGAACTCTTACACCTCTCAGATGGTCCGCACCATCAAGTACTTCGAGAAGTTCGTTGCTTAATTTAGCTTTTAGCGAATAGCTCGTTGAGCGTCTAAAGAAGGGCGCGGCCTTATAGGGCTTACACCCTAGGGTCGCGCCCTTTTTATAGGAAATCGTCTGCCGTAATGGGAGGCAGACACGTACGAAAGGTAGAAGCAAACATGGCCTTTACCAAGAAGACCGTCCGCGACATCGATGTCGACGGCAAGCGCGTTCTCGTCCGCGTTGACTTCAACGTGCCTATCAAGGATGGCGTCGTTGGCGACACCACCCGCATCAAGGCTGCCCTGCCCACCATCAACTACCTCGTTGAGCACAACGCTCGCGTCATCCTCATGAGCCACCTCGGCCGTCCCGATGGCACCGGCTTCCAGCCCGAGCTCTCCCTCGA
>CAUCNB010000106.1:0-2909 GCA_958444075.1 uncultured Collinsella sp.
GAAGCGGTCAACAGGTCGACCTTGCCGATCTCCTTGAGGTACATACGAACCGGATCGCCGGTCAGCATCACCGTGGAGGCATCGATGCCACGCACGCGGGAGCGTGAACGGGACGTGCGCACGGTGCGCTTCTTCTTGCTCTTGGAAGAACCCATCTCGGCGTCGGCCTGACGGGCCATCTTGAGCTCGTGATCGTCGAGCGAGCCGGAATCGTGCTCGTCATCGTCATCGAAATCGTCGGTATCGGTATCGTTATCGTCATCGTCGACGTCCATGGGGGCGTCGTCGTTACCGCTCGCGGAGATAATCTGGATGCCGCTGTTGCGCAGCGCGGAATACACCGCGGTGAGCTGCTCGTCAGAAACATCGATATCCTTCAGGGCGACCTGAATCTCGTCCTCGGTTACCGAAGTCCTGTTTGAGCCGTTGCCCATGAGCTTTGCAACGTAGGATTCCAGCCCAGTACCCGTGCTCTCAGTCTTTTTTGGCACAGATTCTCCCTTCATAGTCCACAGGACTCAATACTTTAGCACACACATTGACGTCTATACCCAAAAAGAGGACTGGATATAGGCGAGAATACGCTGGTTGACCACAACATCTAGGCCTGTTCGGTGCCTGCGGCCTCCAGGCCGATCAAACGGAACGGGTCCGCCACGCCGCCGATCGACTTTTGCAGTTCGCGCTGACGCTGCGAGTCCTGCGCGGCCTGCACGGTCAGCGCACGACGGGCCTCATCATCGAGCGAACGGTCCTGGCGCAGCTTGGCCTGTGCGGCACGCATGCGGCGCTTGATTGTGTAGAGCTCGAGCGTATCGAGCATAAACACGATGTTCGTCTCGGTGGGGTGCTTGCTCGTCGCCGAGATGCGCCCGGCACTCACAAGCGTTGCCGCCTCGGGACACACCGAGCGTGCCGCATCCATGCAGGCTGCAGGATCGGTTCCCGGCGGCGTTGCCAGCACGGCCCATGCGATGGACTCGTGACGTGGGTCAACCCACTCGATGGAGCAGATGCGGTCGGCATACGTGCGGAACAGGTCGGGGTAGCTCGTGAGCATGGTTAGCAGCTCACGCTCCCCCGCCAAGGACTTGCGCTCTAGATCTGTCAAAACCATAGGGGCCGAGGCGTCTGTCGGGGCACCGGCGGGCGTAGAGCCCATACCGTCAGGCACATCGATCGGCGGCAGGTCGTCGACGACCTCGACCGGCGCGGCACCGTAGGCATCGAGTGGGACGTAGTCGTACGGCTCTTCTTCGACCGGTGCGGACACCGGCGGCGTCGCGCCCGACGCCCAAGCACCACGAGATGTTCCCTGCGAACCAGACGACCGACCGCCCGCGCTACCAGATCGCTCAGCCTGCGCCCGCTGGCGTTCATAGTTCTGTTCGCGTCGGCGTTCCGCATCCTCGCGTTTAGCGACATCGCGAAACACGCGGCCCGAACTCGCGCGCACCGTCTCCAAATCCAAACCCAGCAGATCGGCAATCTGGATAAAGTACGTATCGATCATATAGCTGTCACGAAGCGGATAGATGAGCGTGAGCGCATCCTCCAGCGCCTTGGCGCGACCGCCCGGCGTGGTGATGTCGCTCGACTCCTGCAGCGAGCGGTAGACAAAGTCCATAAGCGGCTCGGCGGCGTCAATACGTTTCTGCAGCTCCTCTCCGCCGTGCGCCGCGATGAACTCCATGGGGTCGTTGCCGTCGGGCAGTACCACGCAGCGCAGGTCCATCGAATCCTGCTCGATAAACTGAATCGCGCGACGGGCGGCCTTCTGGCCCGCGGCATCGCCGTCAAACATATACACGATGCGCTTGGCAAAGCGGGTGAGCGTCTTGACGTGATGCTCCGTGAGCGCGGTGCCCAGCGTAGCGACAACGTTTTTAATCCCCGCCTCCCAACAGGCGATGCAGTCGGTATAGCCCTCTACCACGATGGCGGTATCCTGCGCGACGATAAACTCCTTGGCCCAATTAAAGCCGTAGAGGTTTCGCTTTTTATGAAACACGCTCGTCTCGGCGGTGTTGAGGTACTTGGGTTGGCCGTCACCCATGATGCGACCGCCAAAGGCGATGTTGTGACCCTGCTCGTCAAAGATGGGGAACATCACGCGGTCGTAGAAGCGGTCGGCAAGCTGCCCGCGCCCTCGACTCACGGCAACGTTGGCGTCGATCATCTCCTGCGGAGTAAAGCCCGCCTGCGACAGATGAGCCACCAGCATATTACGACCCGGCGCAAAGCCCAGGCAGTAGCGGCGGCAGACGTCGCCACCCATGCCGCGGCTGGCAAAGTACTCACGTGGACGGCCATCCTTACCGCGCATAAGCATGGTGTGGTAGAACTGGGCGGTCTCGGCACACAGATCGTAGATGCGGGCACGCTTGGTACCGCGCTCGCGGCGATCTCCGGTGTCGTGCAGCTCAATACCTGCACGATCGGCCAAATAACGGATTGACTCGGGAAAGCTCAGGTTCTCGCGCTTCATGATATAGGTGAAGACGTCGCCACCCTCGCCGCAGCCAAAGCAATGCCACACCTGCGTGGCGGGAATAATGTGGAAGGACGGAGTCTTTTCGCCATGAAAGGGGCAGCAGCCCCAAAACTCATGGCCGCGGGGCTTGAGCTCAACCGTTTCCTGCACGATGGCGACTAAGTCGGACGCAGCGCGTACCTGGTCTTTTTCCTCATCGCTAATCACGGACGCTCACCCCCTGCTCGCCCAAGTTGTGACGAATATCTTCGATATTACCCTCGACGGTCGCGATCAACTCATCCAGCGAATCGAACACGCGCGACGGACGCAGCCAGCGCGTAAACGCCAGCGAAACGGAAGCACCGTACAGGTCGCCCGTATAACCAATTAAGTTAGCCTCGAGATGCGATGAAGCGGCATCGTCGGCATACGT